>JBGOVX010000167.1:0-7868 GCA_041478355.1 Terriglobia bacterium
GGCATCGAGGCCTACGCGCCAATCGATGACCACGGGCGATACCTCGAAGGCCTGCCCGAGTACAAGGGGAAAACCGTATTCGAGGCCAATCCGATTGTCGTCGGGCTGCTGCGGGATCGCGGCGCGTTGCTCGGCGAGCAGAAACTCTCGCATAGCTATCCGCACTGCTGGCGCTGCCACAATCCAGTCATCTTTCGGGCCACCGAACAGTGGTTCATAGATTTAGATCGTCCGGGAAGCGATGCGGGCGCCATACGTCCGCGCGCGCTTGCGGAAATCGCCAAAGTGAAATGGACTCCCGAGTGGGGCGCGGCGCGAATTCACTCGATGATCGCGGAGCGGCCCGACTGGTGCGTTTCGCGGCAACGGTTCTGGGGCGTGCCGCTGGTGATTCTGTATTGCGCCAAGTGCAACAAACAGTTTGACGACTACGCGGCTTTGCACGCGCTGGTGCAGAAGTGGTTCACACGCGAAGGCGCCGACGCCTGGTTCACGCACACGGCGGAGGAATTGCTGCCCCCGGGGACCAAGTGCAGTTGCGGCGCGTCAAGTTGGCGCAAGGAAACCGATATTTTAGATGTGTGGTTCGATTCCGGGTCTTCGCACCTGGCGGTGCTGGATCGTCTCGATGCCGGCGGGCAAAAGCTCCCCTGGCCCGCGGACATGTACCTGGAGGGTCCGGATCAATATCGCGGATGGTTTCACAGCTCGCTGCTGGTGGGAGTCGCGGTGCGCAACGGCGCGCCCTACCGCCATGTGCTTACGCACGGCTGGACGCTCGACGCCAAGGGCCAGCCCATGTCGAAGTCGCTTGGAAACGTGGTGCTGCCCACCGAAGTGTGCGAGAAGTGGGGCGCGGACCTGCTGCGACTGTGGGTTGCGTCGCAGGATTACACCGCTGACGTACGGATGTCGGACAACGTAATGACGCAGCTTTCCGAAGCTTACCGCAAACTGCGGAACACGTTTCGCTTCGCGCTCGGCAATCTTGCCGGGTTCGATCCCGCGCGCGATACGGTTCCCGATGCTGAAATGGAAGAGCTGGACCGCTGGATGCTTTCGCGCACCGCTGATCTGGCGGAGCAATGCCGCAAGTGGTACGAGGCGTTTGAATTCCACCGTGTCTTTCACGCCTTACACGACTTTGCCGTTGTGGACTTGAGCGCGTTTTATTTCGACGTGCTCAAGGACAGGCTCTATACGTTTGCGCCCCGTAATCGCGCGCGGCGCTCGGCGCAAACCGCCGTGTATCGCATCGCCGGCGCCTTGCTGCGGCTGGCATCGCCGATTGTTGTGTTTACCGCCGAGGAAATTTGGAAACATTTCCCCCGCGTGGCGGGAGATCCCGAAAGCGTGCACATGGCTGTGTTCCCCACTCGAAAAGAGTTGGGAGGTTCGCTCGACGCGGCAGCAGCGGCGCGCTGGGAGAAGTTGCTCGCAGTGCGCACCGAGATCCTTCGCGCTCTGGAAGCTGCGCGTAACGCGAAGACCATATCCGGCGCGCTCGAAGCCAAGGTCGTATTGAGCGCCGGTAGCGATATCGCGCCGATTCTCGAACAATACAGGAGCTGGCTCCCGGGGTTTTTGATTGTGTCGCAGGTGGAGCTAACGGCTTCGCCTTCCTCGAACGCTCAGAAATCCGAGAGTGTTGCCGGATTAGGCGTTTCCGTGCAACGCGCTGACGGCGCGAAATGCGAGCGCTGCTGGAATTATTCAACCCACGTGGGCGAAAACGCCGATTACCCAACCGTTTGTGAGCGTTGCGTCAAGGCGCTAGCCGAAATCGAGCAAACCCTTGCGGCATCAGGCCATGCGGGAGGCCAAGGGGCCGCATCCTAGTGAGCCTCACGCGTGGCGCGCGTTGGCTGTGGCTGTCGGCGGGCGTGCTGGCCGCGGACCGCGCCACGAAGTTTTTCATCGAACGCTACACAAATGTATTTTTCCGCAGGCCAATCATTTCCGACCTCGTCGTTCTAGTTCACAATCAGAATCCGGGCATCGCGTTCGGCGTGTTCTCCGATTTGAATTCACCATGGCGCGCGCCGGTCCTGTTGCTCGGTTCGCTCGCGGTCATGGGGCTGCTGGTCTGGATTCTGCTGTCCGGCTATGCGGGCGGGCGGCTGGCACAGTGCGGGCTCGCGCTAATCCTGGGCGGGGCCGCGGGCAACGCCCTCGACCGGGTGATTCATGGAGGGGTAACCGATTTCCTTGAAATCCGCCTGGGCACATATATCTGGCCGGCCTTCAATGTTGCCGATTCGGTGATCTCCATCGGAGCGGGATTGGTGATTATCGAGTTGCTGTTCGCAGGACGCAGAGAAAACCCCCGCCTCTGATCCCTCGCCCGCCGCTGCGGGCTCGGGACAAGAGAGGCTGGCTACAACAGTACTCATGGAATCGCACATGACGCCGCCTCTTCACCGAACTCTCTTTTTCCCGGGCCCGGCCGGACGCATCGAAGCGCTGTTATGGTCGGTGGAGGAGCGTCAGGACGGCGCCGGGCCGCCGCTGGCTGCGGTGGTATGCCATCCGCATCCGCTATTCGGCGGAACGATGCACAATAAGGTTGTCTACCAGACAGCGAAAACGCTGCATCGCTTCGGACTTCCCGTGTTGCGTTTCAATTTCCGGGGCGTGAACACGAGCGAGGGCGCGCACGATAAAGGGCGCGGCGAACGAGACGACGTTTCGGCGGCGCTGGATTTTATGGCCACGGAGTATCCCGGCGTGCCACTGCTGCTTGCCGGCTTTAGTTTTGGTTCCTGGGTGGGACTGCAGGTAGCGTGCAGCGACCCGCGTGTCGGGGAAATGATCGGCCTGGGCCTTCCCGTAGGCGGTGTGGGCGGCCGCGAAGTTTCTTACCTCGAAACTTGCTACAAGCCCAAGCTACTGGTGTCCGGCGAGTTCGACGTCCACGGTCCGCCGAAAAAGTTACATGCACTGGTCGAGCAATTTTCTCCCCAGGGAAAGCAAGCCGCGACCATCGCCATTATTTCAGGAGCCGACCATTTTTTCACGGGACACTTTCCGGAACTGGACCGCGCAATCGCGGCCTGGCTGCAAGCCCGGCATCCGGACCTGGTAGTGGACGGCGAGTGAGTAGGTGTCTCGGGTCCCCGCACCGATCGGCCAGTGTAGCGCCCGCCTTTGCAATTTGTGGAAAACTTAAAACGCTGTCATTCCGAGGCACGCTGCGTGCCGAGGAATCCCTCTTTTCTTGGTCATTAAACAAAGAGGGATTCCTCACTGCGTTCGGAATGACAACCAAAAGCACTTTTCAACTCACAAGTGTCAGCCCTACAAGAATCAGGTGGTTTCGGGCGAAGCCTTTCTTCCACGTTCGAACAATTTTGAAAATTCATTTTGCGAAGCCGGAGAGATCGCGGCGAGCGAGAGATTCGCGCGCACATGTTCGAGATCGCTCATGCCGACCAGCGCCGTAGTAATCCCTGGCGTCGAGCGCACAAACTGCAGGGCACGTTCCGCATCGTTGCCCAGTCCCAGAGCGGCGGCCACAAACGACGGCAATCCGCGCGCGAGTTTGCCTTGGAGCATTGCCGCGCTGGCCATCAGCGTGATGCCCAGCGCGTTTCCGGCCTCGACCATCGGCACGCGCCGCCCGTTTAAGGGCTGGCTGGGCCGCGTGAGCGCTTCGGTCATGCCCAGGTTGCACGGCAATTGGACGAAACGGAAGTGGTGCGATCCGCCGGCGATATCGCGCGCCAGAGATTCCATGGCTTCGAGGGAAAGAAAATCCTGATCCTTCTCGTTCTGGCGAAATGCGTTCCAGGTGGCCATTCCGTAGAAATGAATTTTCGCGGCGGCGACGGCGGATTCCAGATACTCAAACGCGGCGCGCACGCGGGTGTTGAACATCTCGCGCGGCACCTCGCTCAATTGCGTTTCCGGGTTGTGCAGGTAATAGACGTCGATGGTTTCGACGCCCAGATTGCGCAGGCTGCGCTCGATCTGGTCGGCAATGAATTGCGGCGCCATCGAGTGGCACCCCGCGGCGACGTCTCCTTCGCGCAAGATGCCGGTAGCCACGTACTCGCGGTTAAAATATTCGCCGGCGTCGGCGGGCATGTCGCCATCGGGCGTCAGGAATCCGCCCTTGGTGCAGAGCAGCAGTTCTTCGCGCATAAAACCGCGCCGCGCGAGCTCTTCGAGCGCAGCGCGCACGGACCGCTCCGAGCGCTGGAATCTATAGTTGATCGCGGAATCGATTACGTTCGCGCCGGCTTCCACCGCGGCCACGATTGCGCCGGTGTAGGCCTGATCGGTGCGCGCGTCCGGCTCGCCCAGATACGTGCCGATGCCCAGCGAAGAAAGCCACAGGCCCTGCTGCTCGCGAAAGTGTCCCGTGGCGGCACGCCCGGCAAATCGCGCCGCATATTTATTGGTGCCGTCAGAAGTCGCAAACGCGCTCATTTAGCCTCGCTCGATGGAAACGCGCAATTATATGTGAATCCGCGGTGAACAACGAGGAGAAGCCGCGATGGGCGATTTGGGGAAAAGCTGGCCGCGGCCAGCTAGACTTTTTGCAGCGTTTCCAGGGCTTTCCCGGTTGTTTTCTCGACGTCGGCGTGAAGGCTGTTGCCGTGGGCGTCCATGGTGACGATTGCCGCGAAATTTTTCACGCGCAGGTGCCACATGGCTTCGGGAATGCCGAACTCCATCAAATTGACATCCAGCACCTTCTCGACGGTGCGCGCATAGTACTGCGCGGCCCCGCCAATCGCGTTCAAATAGACCGCGCCGAACTCCTTCAGAGCAGCCAGGGTCTTTGCGCCCATTCCGCCTTTGCCAATCACCGCGCGCACGCCATATTTTTTGATGACGTCGGCTTGATAAGGTTCCTCGCGCATGCTGGTGGTGGGACCGGCAGCCTTCACCACCCACTTGTCGCCCTGCTTCAGCATCACCGGGCCGCAGTGGTAGAGGACGGAGCCTTTCAGGTCGACAGGCGGCGGATTGCTCATCAGGTAGGTGTGAACGTTGTCGCGTCCGGTATACACCTCGCCGCTGATCACGACAAGATCGCCCACTTTCAGTGCTCGCACCTGCGCTTCGGTCAATGGCGCGGTCAGCACCACTTCGCGCCCCGTCAACGTAAATCCGGAGCCACGCGCCATGCGCTCGACTGGCCGCGAGGGATCGCGGTAGAGCCACTGAGTAATTGCTCCACTCGATGCGTCAAGGCGCACGCCCAATCGGCGGAAGGCCCAGCATTCGTATGCCACGGATACGAAGAAACTGGCGGGCAGCCGGTTCGCGGCGGTAATTTTGCAGCCGATTAAAGACGATTTGCCGCCAAAACCCATCGCGCCTATGCCGAGCTTATTGGCTTCCTCCATAATCTCGGTTTCAAGTTTCGCGAGCGTGGGATTGGGGTTCACGTCGTCAAGCGTTCGAAACAGTTGTTCCTTCGCCAATTCGTAGCCGTGCGCGCGGTCACTGCCAATGCATACGCCCAGGGCGCCGGGCGCGCAGCCCTGCCCCTGCGCCTGCCACACGGCGTGGAGGATGCACTTGCGCACCCCTTCCAGGTTGCGGTCGGCGCGGCCCAAATGGTCCAGTGCGCAGGGGACAGAATATTGAATATTTTTATTTTCGCAACCGCCGCCCTTCAATATTAGTTTCACTTCAATATCATTGGCTTCCCACTGCTCGAAGTGCATCACGGGGGTCTGTTCGCCCAGGTTATTCCCGCTGTTTTTGCCGGTCAGGGAATCGACCGAGTTTGGGCGCAGCTTGCCGAGCCGCGTGGCTTCGACCACGGCATCCTGAATCGCTTTCCTGATAAGGATCTGGTTTACCCCAACCGGGGTGCGAACCACGAAGGTGGGCATGCCGGTGTCCTGGCAAATGGGTCCCTGATCGTCGTTGGCCATATCGACATTGGACAAGATGATGTCGAATGCCTGAGAAGATTGCGTCTGCGGAGTTTCGCTCTCGGCTGCGATCGACATTGCCGCGCGGACATCGGGCGGAAGATTTGTGGACGTCTGAGTGATGAGTTCCAACAGGCTGCCGGCAAGAAATTCCATTTCACTACCTCCCCGAAGCTCCTATTTTACACTCCTCGCGCCTCTGGGGGAGCAAAGATCGCAGGCCCGGAGGCCAGGTCACGCCAATTCACTCGGGGGGCGCGGAAAGCAGAAAAACAGGCTCGCGGGGATTTACAAAAATTCCCGCTAGATCGTCCGGGAATCGACTTGCTTGCGCAGGTCGGAAATAAATTCCGCGAGCGGACGCGGGCCCAGATCGCCCTTGCTTTGGTGGCGGACCGAGACGGTGCCGGCCTCGACCTCTTTGGCGCCTACGATCAGCATGTAGGGAATCTTCTGCATCTGGGCGTCGCGAATCTTGGCTTGCAATTTTTCGTTGCGGTCGTCGAGATGCGCGCGGAAGCCCGCGGCCCGCAGTTCGGCGGTCACTTTATTTGCGTATTCGGAAAATTTTTCGCTGAGCGGCAAAACTGAAGCTTGCACGGGCGCAAGCCAAACCGGAAACGCGCCGGCATAGTGCTCGATCAGGATGCCGAAGAATCGCTCGACCGATCCCCACAGCGCGCGGTGGACCATTAGCGGAACGTGCCGGTTGCCGTCTTCGCCGACGTATTCCATGCCAAAGCGCCCCGGCAGATTGAAATCGAATTGCACCGTGCTGAGCTGCCAGGGGCGGCCGATGGCGTCGATCAGCTTGACGTCGATTTTCGGCCCGTAAAACGCCGCTTCCCCCTCCATGCGCTTGAAGGGCACGCCTAATTTGGTGAGCGTGGTCTCCAGCGCGGCGGTCGAACGGGCCCAGTCCTGGGGCGAACCCGCGTAATTTTCCGGATGCGCGACGTCCCAGTCGGAAAGCTCGACCACGTACTTATCGAAGCCGAAAGTTTTCATGACCGCGAACACGAAATCGATGCACGCTTCAATCTCGCTGCCGGCCTGCTCCGGCATGCAGAAGATGTGCGCGTCGTCTTGGGTGAAGCCGCGGACGCGCAGCAATCCATGCAGCACGCCCGAGCGTTCGTAGCGATAGACCGTGCCAAGCTCGGCCAGGCGCAAGGGAAGCTCGCGGTAGCTGCGCAGGCGCGATTTGTAAATCAGGATGTGGCCGGGGCAGTTCATGGGCTTCAATTGGTACTCGGCCTTTTCGACCTCCACCGGACTAAACATGTTTTCGTGATAAAAGCTGGCGTGGCCGCTGGTCTTCCACAAATCCAGCAGCATCAGGTGCGGCGTGAAGACCAGGTCGTAGCCGCGGCGCAGCAACTCATCGCGCAACCAGTCTTCCATCAGCTTGCGGATCAGGCCGCCTTTGGGATGCCAGAAAATCAGGCCCGGCCCGGCCTCTTCCTGAATCGAAAAAAGGTCCAGCTCCGGCCCCAGGCGTCGGTGATCGCGCCGCTTGGCTTCCTCGAGTTTGTGGAGATAATCATCGAGCTCGGCCTGCGTGTGGAAGCACGCGCCATAGATGCGCTGCATCTGCGGGTTGCCTTCCTGGCCCTTCCAGTAAGCGCCCGCGACGTTCATCAGCTTGAACGCCTTGATTTTTCCGGTCGAAGGAATGTGCGGCCCGCGGCAGAAATCCATGAATTTCCCGGTGGTGTAAAACGACACCATCGGCTCGGTCGCTTTTTCCTCGACCAGCTCGCACTTGAATGTCTGATTGGCCTTGCGGTACAGCTCGACCGCTTCCGCCTTGGGAATCAGCTTGCGCTCGTTGGGCACGTTCTGCGCGGCCAGCTCGTGCATCTTTTTCTCGATGCGCTCGAGGTCTTCCGGCGTGAACGGCTGCTCCCGCAGAAATTCATAGAAAAATCCGTAATCGATCGGCGGCCCAATCCCCAATTTCACGTCAGGAAA
>JBGOVX010000033.1:0-25963 GCA_041478355.1 Terriglobia bacterium
CCAGGGAATGCTCCCCAATAATTTCCCGCGCGCCGGCGAAGCGCCGCAGTACAACACGGTGGACGCGACACTCTGGTATTTCCAGGCCATCCGCGAGTATTTCGAGTGGACGCGCGATGTGGACGTGCTGCGCGAACTGTTTCCCGTGCTCTCCGGCATCGTGGACGCGCATGTGCGCGGCACGCGCTACAACATTCACGTGGATCCATCTGACGGGCTGCTCTATGCCGGGGAACGCGGCGTGCAACTCACCTGGATGGACGCCAAGGTGGGCGATAGGGTGGTGACGCCGCGCATCGGCAAGCCCGTCGAGGTGAATGCGCTATGGCTCAATGCTGTGGCCTCGATGATCGAATTTGCTCGCGTCCTGGGCCAGGAAACAAATCTCTATGAAGCCCTGGCACAGCGCGCGCGGACTGGCTTTGAACGCTTTTGGAATCCCCAAGCGCAATATTGTTTCGACGTGATCGACGGGCCAGGAGATGCAGGGGATGGCGCGTGGAAAAACGACGCGGCGCTGCGCCCTAATCAGATTTTTGCCGTTTCGCTTCCGGAGTCAGCTCTGACTCCTGTGCAACAGCGGCTCGTTGTGGATGCGTGCGCGAGTCAACTCCTCACGCCCTTTGGTCTGCGCAGTCTTGGCCCCCATGAGCCCGGCTATCATGGGCGGTATGCCGGCAACGGTGAACAACGCGACGCCGCCTATCACCAGGGCACGGTGTGGGGCTGGCTGCTGGGCCCATTTGCGCTTGCCCATCTGCGCGTCTATCAGGATCCCAACACCGCCGCATCTTTTCTAGAGCCGCTATTGCGCAGCCTTGATGCTGGGGGACTTGGCACGGCCGGAGAGATATTTGACGGCGACGCGCCGTTTACGCCGAACGGGTGCGTCGCGCAGGCATGGACGGTCGGAGAAACATTGCGCGCCTGGCGAATCCTTGCTAAGGCACGGCGCTGAGGCACAACATTGGGGCACAACGTAAAGCCGGGTTCAAAGCGCCGTGAAGACGCCTTCCCCTACCACGTGCGCGGACACATCGCCAAACGAAGTGGGCAATTCAATTTTGCGGAAGCTTGGGCCCTAAGGCAGTACCAGTGTATTCATTCGCTTCGGCACTTCCCCGACTCGAATGCGAGCCACTTCTTTCAGCGTCTTGGCATCAATCACCGACACCGATCGGAGCCCCGAGTTGGCAATATAAACCGACTGGCTATCGGGAGCGAAGGTCAGCCAGTCCGCCACCGCTCCGACAGCATGATGTCCCGATACTTCCAGTAAGGGCAAATCGGCATGTCCCACTAATTTAATGTCGGGCAGGGAATAAACAAAGACGGCATTTGCAAACACGCTATTGACCCACAGAGTCTTGCCGTCCGGAGCGACGCCGATGCCGTGAGAAGGTGTGCCGGCACGACCTTCGGCCATTCCAAATCCGGTAGGTTCGTCAGGATGCTTGATTCTGGCTATCTCTTTATGGGTCGCAAAATCCACCACGGCGAAGCCGTTGAGCCTGGAGAGCTGTACGAACATATGGCGCGTCGAGCCGTCCGGGTTGGCGTCAAAAGCCATCGGGCGTACCCCAAGGTCGAATGCCATCTGCCAGACGACCTGCTCGGTCGCCACATCGACAGCAACCGCAAATTTCCCAGCTACCGAACCGGCGACCGCATACTTCCCATCCGGGGTCACATACACGTTGTGCATAGCGGACTTCATCGGAATGCTTTTTATCTTTTCCAAAGAAACCGTATCGACAATATCCAGAGCGCCTGGATTTTCACTAATGCAGATAAAAACCCGGCGTCCATCTTTGGACACCGCTATATTGTTGGGTCGGCCGGACAGAGGCACTTGTTTGAGGATCTTGGTTGTTTCTCTGTCCACGACAACAAGCACGCTCAAAGACTCATTGGTGACGTATACGCGTTTGCCGTCGGGCGAAAAATTAACGCCGTGTGGTACTTCGATTCCCTTGATGACCTGCACGATTTTGTTGGTCGCAGGATCGACAACGTCAACCGAATCCCCAGCGCTATTTGTAATGTATATGCGGGCCGTGCTCGCAAACGCGGGAATCGCCAGCAACAGCACCGGCACCAGCCAGGGCAGCGTCCAGCGGCCGCCTTGTTTTTTCGCAATGGTTAATCTCATAAAATGCGCCTCCATGATATTCCGTTACGGTCAAACGAGCCCTTGGCAGAATTGTAAACAGAGCCAGCCTTCTCCCCGGGAACTGTACCCTAAGTGGATGTCAAAAATCACCTGAAATCTCCATGGAACGGCCCAAAGATGCCAGGGGCTGAAGACTACTCTCCGCGTTTCACGCTTGTTGTAGACGCTGGATGGAACAAGGGGTATGATGCGGGGCGTTGTCGGCGGCCTAACCTGGTATTTTGATCCGGGTGAACGTCGCGGAGGCGCTCGACGCGCCGGTTCGTGGACCTGTCATTGGATGCAGCGCTAGGCGTAATTCTGCGGGAAAGGACTTCTCATGACACTACCTCGTTTGGGAATTCTAGTAGCGACGGCTGCGGTTTGCGTGTCTGCGGTGTGCGCGGTGGCCAAGCCGGTTCGAGTAACCGGCATGCAGGAACCATCGGCGGCCAAGTCGCCACTTGATTTTCAGACTTATCGAAGCCGGGTCGAGCCTATCTTCCTAAAGAAACGCGGCGAGCATGCCCGCTGCTATTCCTGCCACTCGCACAATGAAACGATCTTTCATCTGCAAACACTGCAGCCCGGTCAAACTTCATTTACTGAAGAGCAGTCGCGGCTGAACTTCGAAAGTGTCTTGCAGCTTGTTGTTCCGGGCGACCCATCCACCAGCCGGATTCTGTTGCACCCGCTCGGGCCTGAGGAAGGCGGCGAGCCCTACCACTCAGGCGGCAGACAATTTGAATCGAAGAAGGACCCGGACTGGCAGATCATTGCTGACTGGGTGCGCGCGGGGAAAGCTGGTTCCTAGGCGCGCGTAAATAATCAGGGCTGAGTCTCCACAATCAGGTTGCGACGTTAGCGGCCTTTGGAAGCCTCATAGCGAGCCTTGGTCTCATCATTGGGCGGATAAAGTCCAAGCAGCGGCACACCTTTTTCGACTTCGTTCAGTATCCAGGCCTCCATTCGCTCCTGCTCGGGCGCGCTCGCCACAACCTCTTCGACCAGCGCCGCGGGAATCAGCGTCGCGCCGTCGTCATCGAGCACCAACACATCTTCAGGGAAGACAGCCACACCGCCGCAGCCGATCGGTTCTTGCCAGTTCACGAAAGTAAGGCCCGCTACCGAAGGCGGCGCCGCTGCGCCCTGGCACCAAACCGGCAGTCCCGTCGCGAGCACTCCGGCCAGATCGCGCACGACTCCATCGGTCACCAGCGCCGTAACGCCGCGCTTTTTTATGCGCGCGCTCAGGATGTCACCGAAGATGCCGGCATCGGTGACGCCCATCGCATCGACTACGGCAATGCAACCTTCGGGCATCGCTTCAATCGCAGCCCGCGTCGAGCGCGGTGATGCCCACGACGCCGGCGTCGCCAGGTCCTCTCGCGCCGGAACGAAACGCAGCGTAAAAGCGCGCCCCACCAGGCGAGGACCGCCCGGCTTGAGCGCGCGAGCGCCGCGGATCCACACGTTGCGCAGGCCTTTCTTGAGCAGGATGGTGGTAATGGTTGCAGTCGATACCGCGGACAAGGTCTCGATAACTTTACGGTCGAGGGTCATGGGTGACTCCTTCACTGGGATTGCGCATGAAACGTTATCACAAGCGTCTACGATCTGTTTCCGCTTTCGTCGCACGCCTTTATCAAAGGTTAGGGGGTTAGAGGGCACCCCATTGTAAAAAATTCGATTAGATGTTTTGCGCCGGGCAACGACGAGGCTTACGCCAGGCATCTCACAAGCCCTATGGAAGCAGGGGGCAGGGACTGCTCTGGGTTGACTTGAGGGCGCCCAGGTGGTATCAGAAACAGGCCGGTTTGGCGAGGGACTGTTCTAAAATCGTTGGATCGCAGTTGATTTCCTCAGCACCCGGATTGTTCTCAAGGGATTTTAGCCGGGCTGGCGTCTCGCAAGGATTGTTCGGGAGGAGCGTATTCGGATGTATTCGCGCAGGTGGCTACTGGTGGCGGTGATGGTGTGCGGACTCGGGGCAAGCTGCTCGCAGTTCAACACGAATTTGACGACTCAGACGTCCACCTCGAGACTCACGTTCTTGAGTCCTGGCACAACGACCATGGGCACCGTGCCCTCAACGGGCTTGCCGATCATCGCCAATGGCGCGGGTTTCATCTCCGGCGCGATCATCCTGTGGAATGCAGGTCCAGGCCAGGTCCCTAAGCAACTGACCACCACATTTGTGAGCTCGAATCAGGTCACGGCCACCGTGCCAGCTTCGGAAATCACCACTGCGGGCACTGTATATGTGGCCGTGCAGATTCCCGGCTCTGCCGTTTCAGGAACTTCGAACATCTACGCTACGACAACGACGGAAGTTTCGAACGTGGTTCCCTTCCTGGTGAGTACACCAGCGGCTGCGGGTCCGACCGTTACATCTCTCTCGCAATCCTCAACGCCGTACTGCGGCCCGGCAGGTTTCATGCTTACCGTGAACGGCACGAACTTCGTCAGCGGTTCGGTCGTTAATTGGAATGGTCTTTCACGAACGACGGTTTTTGGCAGTTCAACCCAGCTCACGGTTTCAATCCTGACCACGGATTCGGCATTTCCCGGCACGGCTGGGATTTCCGTTTCCAATCCCGGCGCAACATCGAGCTCAGTACCCTTCACCATGACAACACCTGTGACAAGCCTGCCTACGCCCAGCATCGCTTCGCTGTCGTCAACCACCGCGACTGCGGGCGCCGCGGCGTTTACGCTGGCGGTAACGGGCAGCTCCTTTGTTCCTTGTTCGGTTGTGCAGTGGAATGGCGTTGTCTTGCCGACTACTTTTGTTGGCGCCACTCAGTTGAATGCCACGGTTTCCGGGGCCGACGTTTTTTCCCCGGGAAGCGTTCCGGTCAATGTATTCACGCTCGCGCCGGGTGGAGGCAATTCTGCCGGGTCGATTACATTCACGGTTTCTCCGTGAACGCAACTTAGAGCAGATCTAAGTAGCCGGCCACTTGCCGATAACAGCGCTTATCAGGCACAATCTGCGAAGCTTGGACTCCGCCATGATATTCATCATGGCTGTGAGCACCTCGAAATCGGAAAACTGCCAAGAAGATCTTTTTACCCTAGTCGGTTAGGGAAAACGTTACAGTGATTGTCGTATCTACTTCCGTCGGCTCGCCATCCACTAGCAACGGCCTATACCGCCACTGACGGACGGCCTCAAGCGCTGACTGCGCCAGCAGATCGTCACCGGATAAGACCTGAACTTCCGAGGTCTTCCCTTCCTTGTCAATAATCGCATGCAAGACGACGTCACCCTGAATATGACCCGCACGTGCCTGTGAAGGATATTGCGGCGGCGGCTGGGTAACGATCGAAGCTGCTGTCACCTTGCCAGGGAGCCGTATGCGCGTTGTCGGCAGGGTTGAAGAAGTTGGTGGATTCGACCCGGATTCGCTGATGTTTCCGCTTCCGGTGCCTTCCGTATGTTGGGCGGGAGAAGGTTCCCCTTCCGCAGGGGCGGGAGCGATACTTTGGGCCTGTGTGTCGGGGGATTGCACCTCTGATGAAACAGTTGGGGCCAATTCAGTAGAAAACCGCCAAGCCACATCATTGGGAGTTGAAATATGGGGGGGCAGTTCCAGAAAAACCGCCTCGGTGTCATAGTCTACGAGGAGAAGCCGATCGATTCTCTTGGCCTCCAAGTCCCCTTGCGCTACAACAACCAATCGTGCGGATCGCAGGCTTTTCTCGATAGTTTCTTTTTCAATCATGTAACACCAGTCGGTGTTTCTTGAACACATAGAACCGACTCCAGCCTTGGAAACGTATTCGCGAGCTTTTTCGTCGATCTCCTGGGCTGCAATTCGGCGAAACTTTTCATAAACCTGGTTTATTGTTGCGATGTTCATGGCCACGAGAAAATTAGTCTCAATCGCGGCCGCTGGACTTGCCTTCACCTCCAGCGAATTAATTTTTTCATCGTAGGTTACTTGCCCGACTTCAAAAAGACCGCCTCGATGATTCTGCAAAAATGCAATCTTCGCCTCATAGTAGGATACTTCTGCTTCGGCTTTGAATTTGTCTCGATCTTTCTTTGGCACTCTTGACCATTCATCACTGCGAGTTTGGCTGCGAAGATTCTCGTCGCTAATGTTGGCAATCCTTGTCTCAATCTCGACTGTCTTTTCTCTATATCCCTGGCTGTAAGTCTGAAGGAAATCATCACCTGCAGGCGGAGTCAGCAAGCGCGTGAATTCGGGATCTTTCTCCAGGATTTTCTGCGCCGGTTCCGGCGGGGCCGCAGTGGCAGCCATCTGGGGTACTTCATTTGCCTGTGCGCGGCATCGAGCGGTCACAAAAATCACAAATAACAAGACGGCGGCGGCAAGCATTCTACGAGTCATGATCTTCTTCCTAGGCACAAACCTTCCTGCCGAGATCATCGGACACTTCAAGTGTAACTGCAATCTCCGATAGAATCTTGTCCACCAAAAATACACCCATTGGAAATGCACATAGAGGCATAGCCTGAGGGTCTTGCCCTTAAAGTCCGGCTTGGGGAAGTGTGGGATGCGATGAACTCCCGCCGATTTGACCCTGGGCAACGCGGCAGAGTTGACAATCGCTCGTTGACGCTTCCTGAAAAGTCGGATTTTCGGTAAGTGGCCGAACACCAAACCCTATGTCACCAGATAACTGGTAATGTAGTTCAGGCTGCGGAGGACGACAAACACAATGCCCACCATTTTATGCCGCTTCCGTGCGAAGGAATTTCCGGCCAGCACGTTGCGCCCCAGCTGAATCATCACCACATAACAGACCAGGACCACGACGGATACCGCTGCGTGGAACCAGACTAGAGGACGGCTGCTCGCCACTACTTTCTGGACGGCATTCCGCGAAAACTCTATATAGAGGACTAGAAACAGATCTATGAGGAAGGCCGAAATCATCAGCCGAATGTGAACTGCGTTCCGGCGTCTTCGTAGCCAGAATCCCACTGCGACGATTGCCAGAACCAGAGTTGATATTACGTGCAACATTTCAAGAAAGTCCTCATCTTCTCCACTCACGCCAACTCTCTGATTGTACGTTCCGATTTGGCGGCTTGATGATCAACAATTGCGCACGCGTTCTATAGTGACCCGGGCCATGACAAGCATCATCGTCCAGCTGTGTGGGTCATTCACAGTTTGTATTGAAATCGTCTCCAGAACGGCTTAATCCAAAGGACCAACCAGAATAAGGCACCATCGCACGGCAGAATGAATCAAGGCAGGGGTTTGTTTCCTCGGTGTTAATCCTATCCGATGCGCCCATACCGATAACTCCCGACAAGTCGGGTTATCTGTAACTGACCCAACACCCAGATCCAGCACATGCTCGTAAAAAGTGCGCGTTACGATTCCCACTTCCAGTCCGCGAACTGTTCGCGCAGCGCTGTTTTTCGGAATTTCCCGACTGACGTGCGTGGAATTTCCTTTACAAAAACAAACGCGTCGGGCAACTGCCACTTCGCGAATTTCGCGGCCAGGAATTCGCGCAATTCCCCGGGCGTTGCTTGCTTGCCGTCATTGAGCACGACCACGGCCAAGGGGCGCTCCTGCCATTTCGGGTGCGGCACGCCGATCACGGCGGCTTCTTTCACCGATGGATGTCCCATCAAGGCGTTTTCCAGGTCCACCGAACTGATCCATTCCCCTCCCGACTTGATCAGGTCCTTGCTGCGGTCGACTAGCTTGAGGTACCCGTGTTCGTCGATGTGGCCCATGTCGCCAGTGCGCAGCCAGCCGTCGGGAGTCCACTTGGGCGCTTCCTCCGGCATGTTGTAGTACGCCGACGCCACCCAGGGCCCGCGCAATTCGATCTCGCCGACACTCGCGCCGTCGTGCGGGGCCCGCGTGCCATCCAGGCGCGTGATGCGAGCTTCCACGAACGCAGTGGGTATTCCTTGCTTCAACCGTTGCTCATATTTTTTATCCTCGGTCCAGTTAACCATGTAAGGACGCAGCAGCGAGCAGGTAGCATGCGGAGTCGTTTCCGTCATGCCGAACAGGGATTGTATGGTAATCCCGTGACGATCAAACCCGCCCATCAGCGCCTCGGATGGCGCGGCTCCTCCCACCAGCAGACGCACCGGCCGGGACAATTTCCACCGCCCAGGATTTTTTTCCAGCGCTTCGAGGACTCCGAACCAGATGGTGGGCACGCCGGATGCCAGCGTCACGCGCTCCTGTTCCATCAGATCGAGTATGCCTTCGGCGTCCGCGAACAGCCCCGGCAGCACCAGCTTGGACCCCGCCAATGCGGCAGTGAACGGAACCCCCCAGCCGTTGGCGTGAAACATGGACGAAAGAGGCATCACCGTGTCCCGCATCGAAATGCCAAACGAATCGATCCCGCAGCAGTTGAACGAATGCAACGCCAGGGCTCGATGCGAATAGAGAACGCCTTTGGAGCGTCCCGTGGTGCCGGAGGTATAGCACATGGCCGCGGCTTCGTTTTCGTCCAGCTGCGGATATTCGAAATCCTCACTGGACTCCGCCAGCAATTCCTCGTACGCCTCGCAACCCGCCGGCGTTGCGCCACCGCCGAACCGCACGACCATGACGCGTTCGAATTTCACACGGTCGCGAAATTTCTCGAATAGTGGCAACAGCACATCGTCAACGATCAGGAAGCGGTCGCCCGCATGATTGGCGATGAAGGCGATTTCATCCGGGTGCAGCCGCGCATTCAGCGTGTGCAGCACGCCGCCCGCTGATGGAACACCAAAGTAGGCTTCGACGTGTTCGGATTGATTCCACAGCAGCGTGGCCACACGGTCTCCACGACGGAGGCCCATGCGGGTAAGCACGTTTGCCAGGCGCCGCGCGCGGCGGTACAGATCCCCCCAGGTGTACCGCGCCAGCGAGCGGTCCGGAAGGCGCGTAACGATTTCGACAGCGCCGAAAATATTGCCCGCGCGCTCCAGCAGCGCCGGCACCGTCAACTGAAAATCCATCATCAAGCCGCGCATGGGAGGATAGGCTCCTGGAACGAAAGGCGAATCCTACCACTAAAATCGGCTAAAATTCATGGGCCGGACCAACTAACATCCCGTTTAGAGGGCTTCCATTTCCAGCAATATCTTTTTGTTGACGCCCGTGTGAATTTGGAGCAAGATTCGCCCGGAGCTGAAGTGCGTCTCTCGGCGGGCCAATGCAGGCCCCGACCTCGACTCCGCCTCTTCAGGCTCGGGTTCCGTGGGCTCCTTTCCGCCACGGCCAGAAGGAGTCTCTCAGTGAAGAAACTCTACGTCGGTAATCTTCCTTTTCAGGCGACGGAAGAGCAGGTCAGTGCTTTATTTACCCAGACGGGAGTCACCACGGCGGTTGTCACCCTGGTGCGCGACCGTTTTTCCGGGCAACCACGCGGGTTCGGATTTGTCGAGGTCCAAAGCGATGAAGAAGCCGACCGCGCCATTCAGGGACTTAACGGCCATGATTTCATGGGCCGTAACATTGTGGTAAACGAAGCCCGTCCACCTCGTGAAGGTGGCGGCGGAGGAGCTGGCGGAGGCCGCAATCGTGGTGGTGGAGGCGGTGGTGGCGGCTACGGCGGCGGCGGTGGCGGAGGCAGAGGCGGCAGTGGAGGCGGTGGCGGTAGAGGCGGCGGCGGTGGTGGCCGTGACCGCGGTGATCGCGGTGGCGGTGGTGGCGGCGACCGGCGCTGGTAACCGCTTCAACTAAGCCGTCCTATTGAGAATTAGAAACGGGGAGCCTTCACGGCTCCCCGTTTTTTTAGCCTACAATGAATCCTGAAATATTTACGTAGAAACACAGATTGCCTTACACCGTGGCGGACTTGAACGATTCCACCTGCTCGACGCGGCCCGCGGCGTAGCGGTAGCGCTCGATGGCCATGGTATCGATTCCCTGGCGGATCAGGGCTTCCAGGTCCAACTTGCTTTCGGCTTGGTCGAGTTCTTCGGCGGAGGCGTGCAAGGCGGGATTGCGCGGCAGAAAAATCGGGCAGCAATCGTGAAACGGTTCGGCGGAGATGTCGTAGGTGCCGATTTTTTTCGCGACAGCAATGATTTCCATCTTGTCATCACCCGCCAGCGGACGGTACAGAGGCATGCGCACGGCGGCGCCTACTGCCGCCATGTTGCGCAGCGTTTGCGAGGCCACCTGGCCCAGGCTGTCGCCGGTGACCAGGCCGAGGGAGCGGTCGGTGCGCGCGATGCGCTCGGCGATGCGCAGCATCATGCGGCGATAAAGCAGGATGCGGAACTGCTCGGGCGCGCTGGCCACAATCTCCCGCTGGATTGGCTCAAACGGCACTAGATATAGTTTCGCGGACAATTGCCAGAGCGCCAGTTGCCTGGTCAGTCCCCGCGCCACATGTACGGAAGATTCGCCCGGACGCGCACCGCCTCCCCAAAAGTGCACGAAGCTCAGATGCGCGCCGCGCTTCATCATCTTATGCGCGGCGACGGCCGAATCGAATCCGCCGGAAAGCAGGCACGTCATGCGCCCGGCCGTGTTCGGAGGCAACCCTCCCGCGCCGGGAATTTTTCTTGCATAGACCAGCAGTGAAGGTCCTGGCGGGATTTCGATGCGGCAGGTCAATTCGGGGTCTTTCAGTTGAACGCGAGCATCGCGTCCCGCGTCACGCAGCCGATCGACCAGGTATTTTCCCACCGAAATGTCGATGTCCAAGGTGCGATGCGGAAAGGTTTTGTCGCTGCGCTTGGAGCGCACGGCAAAGGTAGAGAACTTTTCGCCGCGCACCTGCTCCCACGCCGCGCGCCCCAGCGCCGTGAGGTCGTCGTCACCGCCGCGCGGAACCTCGCGCGCGACGGCGTAAAACGCCACGCCAAACACGCGTTCGATTCGCGCGATCGCTTCCTCCACCGAAGCGCCTTCGCCGAACTCGATCAGCATGCGGTCGCCGGGCCGCACAATTCGTTCCACCGGCAGGCCCTCCAGGGCGCGCTTCAGGGCCGAGTGCAGCTTGCTGAGGAAGTAACGGCGGTTCCCGCCCTTCAGCCAGATCTCATGATAGTGAACGACGATGACAGGTTTGGGCATCCGAGCAGGGTCCCCACTGCGTAATCGGGATGCCGCGAGTATAACACCCAGTTGCCCAGCGTTCCGGTTCCCTGGGGAGTGTCCTTTGTTCCACGTGAAACGCTGCGTGGCCTTGGCCCGGTCAGCATTCGAACGGTCCGGCGATGCAGGTCCAAATAAAGCAGGATGCAACACGATAATCTCTCTTTCGTAACGTGGGTGAAACATTTACAAGTCTATGCTGGACGCCGCTAGGGTTGTGCCGTATACGGGAAGCATACCCTTTTGGGCCCCTATGCATGGGGGCAGGGACCTGGAAGCGACCACAAAGGTAGTTGGCGCATCTGATGTCTTGAGCGTCGTAAGCCCGAAGACGCGGGAGCGAGCTATGTGGGACAAAAACGATTGGCGCCAGTTCTTTGCAATCGCGAATCGCCCTTGGCAACGCCACCGGCCTCCCCGCCCGGTTTATCCCAATGGAACCCAGCGAGTGCTTCCAGCCGTTGGGTTTAGCCTCTCTGAACTGGATGACGCGGGCATCAATGTGGAGGCCGCAGAGCGCTTGGGGATCCCCGTTGACGCTGCGCGTATTGGCGCCTACGGGCCCAATGTTTCCGCTTTGCGCGAGTTTGCCCGCTCCGCGCGACAACCGGGAAAACTGGCATAATTCGACTTATTTCCTTTGATTCTTTGGGGTATTGAGCCAGGCGTTTGTCTGGCCCCCCGCGAAAGAGTCTGTTTGAGAGCCAGGATTTGGGGCGCTACAGGCTTTTTCCGATGCCCATGGCTTGAGGGGTTGTGCGACTGTACATTCGCCAGATTTAATATGGGCATCCCTCTTGACGCCGGGAAAACTTCCGGTAAACTGCCCTTTCGCTCTTTAGAGGCTGATGCACACGGAAACCAATTCGACGCTGCCAGACGCGGTCAACGGGATCGAGAACGCGGAGCACGACTTCGAGTTCCCACAACGGGAGGCGGCCTTTTTCTATGGCCTGTTTCTCCGAGGTCACTCGGCCGACGAGCTTCGCAGGGACATCGAGGTCCCGCCCGACGTGCTGCTCAAATGGCATCGCGAAGCGGAGCGGGAGCCGATGCTGCGCGATGTCTTCCAGCGCATGGTTCAATACCGCCGCCATGTACTCGCCATTTTTGAAGTCTTGCTCGACACCGAGTCGCACCCCCAACGCGTGCAGTAGGACATTCACTCCACTCATTTTCCAAGCAATGTTAATGCGTCGGTTTTGGTGGCGCCGGCGCTGGTCCCGACACTCTGCGCATCGGTTCAGCCTGTTCGGGCGCGCGCCTCGTGTTAGACTCTGCGGGAGCTTTGCATAATGCTGGATCGCGAGCGATCGGCGATTAGTTGGATTGACGTCCTCTGGCTGGTCTTCCTGGGCGGGCTGGCGCTACTGCCGCCGGTTTTTGAAATCCATAAACAACTGGCGCTGCTTGCAATCATGATCTTTCAGGTCATGGAAGGCTGGGTGATTAACCGCTTGCCCCGGCGCGGCCCCGCCTACAGCGTCGCCATCAAGATTCTGCTGGCCACCCTTCTGCTCGATCATACCGGTGACTTGGGAATCAACAGCAGCTACTATCCCATCTACTTTCTGCCGGTTGTAAGCGCGGCCATCTATTTTGGTCCCATCGCCGCTCTGGCGTGGACCACGGTCGCATCGCTGGCCTACATTTCGCTGCTGATCCCGGCGCTACAGGATTATGAGCTTACCTCCGCCGGGGCTTCGGTGCTTACCATCCGGGTTCTGTTTTTTTTCATAGCCGCTATCCTGGTGAACCGTTTTGTGATGGAAAATCGCCGCCAGGTGGAGCGGCTGCAGATACTTTCCGACAAACTGGAGGAAACCAATCGCCAGTTGCGGCGTGCCGAGGCCGAAGCGCGCCGCGCCGAACGCCTCGCGGCATTGGGGCAGCTCTCCGCCGGGCTCGCGCACGAAATCCGCAATCCGCTCGGGGTCATCAAAGGCTCGGCGGAAATGTTGAGCCAAAAAGTCGCGGGGTCGCAGCCGCTGGTGGCCGAGCTGGCCGGGTACATCTCATCCGAGGTGAACCGGCTAAACGCGCTGGTCGCGCGATTTCTTGATTTTGCGCGGCCCTCGAAACTCGAACTGCGCCCCGAACGCATTTCCGAAATCGTGGAACGCGCGCTCGAAGCAGCGGTCGCGTCCTTCCCACACGCAAACGTGAAAGTCGAGCGCCATTACGCGGATGGCTTGCCGGAAATTCAGGCAGACCGCCAGATGTGCGAGCAGGTCTTCGTCAATCTGATCACCAACGCGTTTCAAGCCATGGAGGGCCAGGACGGCTCATCCGAGGGAACCTTGCGCCTGTCGATTGCGCCGGAAGTTTCAAGCGGCGCGCCGGGTGTCGGCGTGATCGTCGAAGATTCCGGTCCCGGCGTACCGGCCGAATTGCGCGAGCAAATCTTCAATCCATTTTTTACGTCGAAAAAAGAGGGAGTGGGCTTGGGGCTTTCGATCGTCGCCAAGATTGTGGACGACCATCGCGGCACGATCCGCCTCGACGGGGATACCAATCGAGGCGCGAGCTTCCACGTATTTATTCCGCAGGCAGGATTGAGCTAAGAAGGGTTGTCAGAAAACAAGTAGTATAGGCTTCAGCCTGTGCGATTTTGATTTTCCGCGCTTCCCTACGCGCACAGACTAAAGTTTATGTTACTTGAAGAATGATATTAACAGGATGCGGAAAAACTCCTTACGGTGTCATTCCGAGCGAAGCGAGGAATCTCTCTTTGATTGAAATCCAAGGAAAGAGAGATTCCTCGGCACGCAGCGTGCTTCGGAATGACAGCATTTTTATTTTTTCCGCAACCTGCTAAACCTGCGAATAGGCGGTCGGGGTCAAAATAAAATTGTTAATGTTGGAGACGATGGTCTCGAACGCATAACGGGGCTGCGTCGAAAAAGACTTCCACTCATCGGAGGCGCGGAAGGCGGCCCATTTTTTGTCGCGGTCGGCCATATTGTCGAAGACCAGCATGTAGGTCAGGTTCGGCAGCCGGCTTCCGATCAGGGTGTCGCTATAAAACACCTGCTCGACGCCCGCTTTGGTGAAGATTTCCGATTCGCCGGACTGCATCATCTCCACTTTCCGCTTGTGATCCTGGTCGGTGGCGCTCTCATAAATCCGAAGCTCGAAAACTCGCGGCGTGCGGGCCGTTGTGGCTTTGGGCAAAACGAGCCGCGGCCATTTCTCGAATGCCTGCAGGAAAGAGTTTTCCATGCGTTCGAAGGCAGGCTCCTTGGCGGGGGCGTTCAGGAAATCATTCCCGGCCTTCATATACTCGGCGTCCCCGGCCAGGTGAGTTTCCACCGTGGCCAGTGTTTCCGCGGACATACTCGGCATCAGCACGTAGATGGAGGGCGTCTGGGGGCCAATCGAAAGATCAAACACGCCGACCGGGCCTATGCCCAGGCGTCCCAGAGCCGGGAGCAGCGCGTCACGGAAAAAATCATCGCACAGCTTTCGCTGCGGTCCGCTGATAATGTGATACCGCCGGAGCTGGTAGAACTCCCGGCCCTTGGCCTGAGGCGTAGCCTGCGCAGCCTCCAAATAACTGCCCGGCGTGGTGACAGCAAGCGCCGATGCGGCAACCGACCCAGCTAAAAATTTTCGTCGTTCCATGGAAACCCTCCAGTGCGAGCGCAATCGATGCGGCACGCTATTTAGCCCGGTATCCTCACACAATTCAAATCATATGTCTATCGAATGTAGTCGTTGGGTAGCAACTCATTTTCTAACAAACTCCCGTGCGTCGATGCGCTGGTTTTGTAGCGCCGGCGTCCCGCCGGCGCCTTACTATTCGTAGAACTCGAAAAGCACTAGCCATTCCAAATCCAAACACTGTGTGACGCCGCCCGCCCGGCTGTGGCAATATCTCAACTCCTGGAGCACAGTGGAGGAAAGATGAACCTCAAAAATTCAGTTGCATTAATCACGGGTGGAAGCAGCGGTATTGGCCGGGCGATAGCGCAATCGCTTGTCAGCAGCGGCGCGCGCGTCGCTATCACGGGGCGTGACAAAGGCCGGCTTACCGAGGCTGCAAAACAATTGGGCGCGCATCCAATTCATGCGGACGTTGCCGTGGAAGCGGATGTCGAGAGGACTTATCGCGAGGTTTTATCGCAGTTTGGCGATCTCGATATTCTTGTGAACAACGCCGGGATCGGCTTCTTCAAGAATCTTGTCGATTTCGATCTGAAGGAATTTGAAGCTGTGTTTGCCACCAACGTCACCGGCGCGATGCTCATGGCGCGCGAGGCGGCCAAGCACTTCATCAAGAAGCAGCGCGGAAATATCGTCAACATCGCGTCAACCGCCGGTTTGCGCGGCGCTCCGGGCGGGACCGCGTACTACGCCAGCAAGTTCGCGCTTCGCGGCATGACCGAATGCTGG
Organism: Terriglobia bacterium; assembly: GCA_041478355.1. Taxonomy (GTDB): domain Bacteria; phylum Acidobacteriota; class Terriglobia; order Acidiferrales; family UBA7541; genus Palsa-360. The sequence goes on from JBGOVX010000033.1 coordinate 15,601, forward strand.
AGAGCCGAGCTTCGCAAACACAACATCCGGGTGTTTCTGGTTAATCCGAGCGAAGTCCTTAGTAATTTCATGGCGACCGCGGGACTCACGCAGAAGGAAAACGCGACCAAACTGCGCTCCGAGGATATCGCTTACATTGTGAAGGCCGTGCTGGAGATGGAGGATCGCGGCTTCACGCCCGAGTTGTCCGTCTTTGCCAGCAACCCCAAGGATTGACGCAGGTAGATTTTCCGCTGCAAAGCCGCTCGCGATTATCGCGGCTCGGAGCCCTCGATCGGGGCCACTCCCGGCTTCGCGCTCCCTTGCGGGACGCTCCCGCCACCTTGGGCGGACTTAGGCGCGAGGTTAGCTTTGGCTCCGAGCTGGATGAGTTGCGGCTCGCCGGGGGCCTGGAAGAATGTGAATCCCGGTCGGTCCGGCTGATCCTTCCAAGCTTGCGGTCCACCCAACCTGATTCCGTGCTCCAACACCACGTCGTGGATTCGGGTCACCATGGTTTCATATTCCTTGTCGCCCTGCTTATGACCGGAAAAATTACCCAGGTCCGTACTGGCGGCAAAGATCACATCAATCCCGGGAACCGATGCAATCTTCTCGGCGTTTTCGACGCCGATGGGTGTTTCGATCATGACCACCACGACCATGTTGTCATTGGCGGTCTGGCGGTAGTCGCTTCCATACAAGGCTCCGTACTGGCCGTTGCCCTGGCTGCGCCGCCCAAAGGGCGGATACTTGGACCATTTCACGGCTGCCTGTGCCTTTTCCACCGTGTCCACGGTAGGAACAATAATTCCCAAAGCGCCGATGTCGGTCGCCTTCTGGATATCGCTCTCGGTTGCGTCAGGCACGCGAATAAAAGGCATCGCCTGAGCGCCTCTACAAGCCCAGATCATTCTGGCTACATCCTCAAATGTAAGAGGGCTGTGCTGCATCTCGATCCACAGGAAATCGTACCCGGCGTTGGCCATGGCGCAATAAATGTTGGGATCGGGAGAGAACACGGTAGCGCCGACGATCTGCTTGCCGTCCTTCAGTTTTTGTTTGGCAGTGTTGTAAAGCGGCATGGGTCCCTTCTGCTGTTGCGCTTGAGTGACACCGGGCATTATCCAGCACAACATCATAAAAATCACAGAGGAAAAAACGGATCGCCTGTTTTTCATCGGGATTCTCCTTGAGCGGAAGCGGCGCTTGGGATCGCGGGCGGATTATACTACGCCGGACGCCACAATTTATTGTCGCAGTGACCGGCAAGCAATTCGTTATTTGAACCCGCGTTTGGCTGTGCATCCCGAGGCATTCTCAGTACAATGGCGGTGATGCATGTGCATGCGCATGGTCACCCGCCGGGGCGGGCGGCAGGTCATTCGCACTCGCACCCCGAAATGGCCAGCGGGGTGCTCGCCGGAGCGGTGGCTGCCACAGTCTTGTTGGTCGTCGCCGAGCTATGGGGCGGCTACCGGGGCCACTCGATATCCCTGATCAGCGACGCGCTTCACAATCTCTCCGATATACCCACCATGTTGATTTCCTGGTTTGCGCTGCACTGGGCCGCGCGCCCCGCGGATCAGGAGCGCACCTTCGGCTATCGTCGCGCGGGCATTTTGGCCGCGTTCACCAACGCCATCTTGCTGATCGTAGTGGCGCTGGCTCTGTTCTGGGAGGCGTTCGAACGTTTCCGGCATCCCGTGGCAGTCCATGAGAGCTGGATGATCGGCGTCTCGCTGCTCGCGCTGGCCATTAATGGCGGGATTACGCTCGCGCTGGTCAGCAGCCGGCGCGACCTCAACCTTCGCAGTTTGCTTCTGCATAATTTCGGCGACGCAATTTCGAATGTCGGCATTCTGGCCGGAGCTTTCGCCATTCGAATGACCGGCGCGCAGTGGCTCGATCCGGCGATCGGCGTGGCCATTGCCGCGGCCGTGCTCTGGTCTACCAAAAGTCTGCTTCGTGATGCCGGGAACATTCTCCTCGAGGGTCTGCCGAAGGGCCTTCGCCTGGAAGCGGTGGCGCATTCGATCCTGGGCACGCCCGGCGTTCAGGAAGTTCACGACATCCACATCTGGACGATTGGCACCGACCTGCATGCGCTCTCCTGCCACGTTCGCATCCCGGACATGCACATGGACGAAAGTGAAAAAATTCTGCGAAGCATCCGCGATCGGCTCGAATCGGATTTTCACATCACGCACACGACCATTCAATTCGAACGCGCAGGCCTGCCACAAGACGGCGGCTACCATATGCCGCACCACGCGCACCCTTCGAAATCGTCATGATAGTTTGAAAATAGGAAATCTGCTCTCGGGTAGACTTTAATCCGTGCGCGCTGCAAGGCGCCGTCTGAGAATTCCAGGGTCAGTGCTTTTGAAATAAACCTTTTAGAGTGTCGATCGGGTTTTGAGGCGCGGCGGGCTGGCCAGATGGGGCTGGAGCGGGCGCCGCACCCGATGCTGATGCCGGAGCCCCAAAACTTGGGACGCCTTTGCCAGGCTGCACTTTCGGACTGTCGATGGTTCCCCCCAGCGCGAATGGCACGGTAATTTTCCCGACGCGGCTTCCGATAAGTCCGCCCACGACGCTGCCGAGCCCCTTAGTGCCCAAGGCTGCCGAGGGGTCGAGCGTGATCTGTCCTTGATAGTCGAGGGCGCCGTCCAGGGTTACGCTGCCGCGCAAATCCACGATACCGCTTGGCGAGTCCAGATGAATCTGTTTGCTGGACACATGCTGATCGGCAATATTGATGTCGCCTTCTAGAACCGTGAAGGGCGTGTCTCCTCCCACCCCGGCTAATTTTGCGACCGACTGCGCGGCGTTGCTGAGGTTCACGCCCGGCAGGTGGCCGTTGCGGACGGCAAACTTGCCTGTGCCGGACAGCGATTTTTTCCACGCATCGCTCAGACCGCCGAGAAGTTGCAGGTCAAGCTCGCCGGTGCCGCCCATTTTTCCACGGGCCGAGGGAGAAACATCCAGCACCTTGTCAACATTAAGATTGCGCATCTGAACATTGGCCGTGAAGCGCGCGGGAGTGGTCACCCGGTCGACGCGCGAGGAAATCTGCAGCGTGCCTCCATACATGCCGATGGAGATCGGCCAGAGTTCCGCGCGATCCGTGTAAACGCGAATCTCGACGTTGGCGGGGCCCACGGCGTATGGCTTGGTTGTAATTTTCTCGATATTGACATGCCCGTGCGCGACAAGATCGCTGTGTCCCGCGGGGGGCGCGGGCGTCGCGGGCGAGGAGACGGCGGGGCCGCTGCCAGCCGCGGCCATCAGTTTGTCGATGTCCAGTTCCGACGCGCTGATTTCAAAGTTCACTTGCGGATGCTCGAAGTCGGGCACGCTGAGCGTGCCTTTGACGTCGGAGGCTTTGGCGAGGTCCGCCACAAATTGCGCGTCCAGTTTTCCTCCCGAAAGCGTGAACTGGCCCGAGCGGAATGCAATCGGCTGGTTCCAGCCGCCCAGTGCCAGCGTCACACCCGAGAGTTTCGAATCCGCCTGCCAGTCGTGCATGCGCATCGGATTCAAGACAAAATTGTGAAGCGTGATATTGATGCCCTTGGTGTCCGCCACAATGGCTACCGCCCCGCGCACGATGCTTCCAACAAACACTTCCGCGCCGGTTAGATTTATGCTGTCGATCTGATCCAGTGACACACTGGAGGATGCCTCGTCGCTTCGCGGAGTCGATGGAGTTTTCTCCGCCGGGGACGTCGAACTGAATGTGTAATTGTTCTTTCCGCCGCTGTCGGTGACCAGAGTCAGTTTCGGGCGCACCAGATCTATCGAGTTGATATGAATCTTCCTTTGCAGCAATGGGCCCAGAGCCAGATTGCCCCGAATTTCATCCGCCGAAACCACATCGCCCGCCGGAAATCCACGCGGATTTCCAATATGCAAGTCCTGGACAACAATCCCAATTCCCGGCAAAATTCGCGCTTGAATCTTGCCGAGCCTCACCTGCCGCCCGGTCTGCTTCTCGAGTGCCGCGGAAATGGTGTCGCGATAGCGGTCGATGTTCAGAAAATATGGTACCGCCAGCGCGGCCACAATCAGCACAACGACCAGAGCTATAACAATCTTGCTCCAGAGTGGAAATCGGCCAGCGGATACCTTGGAAGGAATTGATGTCGTCATAACAACTCACATCCCCCGGTGTTCGAGTTGCAAGCATTTCGACCGGGCGTTTCTATACTAAGCTTATCGTTGCAAATCGCGCCGCGAACGGCAAGCACTTCGTTCGTCTTCCCATGTCGGCCAAAAAGCGGGGCCGGGAAGCGGGGCAAGAGCCGCGTCGCTAGCGTATACTTACCCGGATGACGCCAGAACATGCCGCCGGACAATTGCGAACGGTGCAGGAGATGGTTTCCGCATCCACCGCTGGCGGCAGCAGGGATACTCCTCAGCTAGGTGTCGTTCGGGCGGAGTGGCTCGAACAATTCGTCTCCAGCGTTACGGTTCTGCTTCGGGGGCCCGTCTCCCCGAAAAAGTTTCTTGGTGAACCCTATTTTCGCGATTGCTGGATCGACCAGCGATTTCCTAGGATGGCGTTTGCTACCGCGATTGCTTGCCAGATGCTCCTGGTCCTGTTTCCTCCACCGATCTGGAAGATCCAGCCGGCACGTTCTGAAGTTCTGACCTCACATGTGGAGCTGACCTGGTACGGCCCGGTGAAGGATTTTCCGGCGATCCTGCCTGCCGGGCCGCCACCCAAAGCCGCACCTCAAAAAGATGCTTCGAAGGTTCTGCCCCATTCAGGGGCTGAGGCGTTTCATCCCCGGCAGACAATTATTTCCGCGTCGTTACGTCCCACACATCCGCGGCAAACGCTGATTCAGCCGGCCGCGCCGCCCGAGCCACCTAAAATCTTGCCGGTACTTCCCAATATAGTGGAGTTGGCAATCGCAAGGCCCGCGCGCCCCAAGTTGCAACTCGCATCGGAGCAACTGGCAGCCATGCGGCCCAAGGCTCCCGCTTCTTCCGCGATCCGGGACGCCGCCGCCCCCGATGTTTCCTTACCGGAGAAGCCGCTTGGCGCCATCAACATCGCCTCGTCCACGCAGGCCCCGCCAAAACCGGTGCTGCAGATCAACCCAATGTCGGCGCCGCGGGCGGCGCCACAAATGGGCGGCGCGAATGTAGCGGCGCCCGACATCGCTCAGGGAACCGATAACCGGACGCTCATAGCACTTTCCGCGACGCCCGCACCGGTGGCTCCGCCTTCCGGCATTCCGGCCGGGAATCTCTCGGCCCGCGTTTCGATCTCACCGGAAGGGTTGCAGCCCGGTGTCCCCGGCGGGCCCGCTGAGGGCGCCGCCTCGACCGGAGGGGCTGTAGGCGGCGGAGGTCATGGTCCGGAGGGCATATTCATCAGCGGGGGGAACAGCGCCAATGCAGCCCTCACTTCCGGATCAGGCATCGGCTCGGCATCGCGAGGGGCGGGCATCCCGCTGCCGTCGCGGCCGTTTCCACGAACGAGCGCAATCCCTGGCGACTGGAAAGCATCAGCGTCACCATCCGATTCCGGGCCGGGATATGACGGCCCAAAACTGGGTGTGCCGCCCGAAGATGTGCTGGGTGCAAAGCGAGTCTACACACTCCACATAAATATGCCGAACCTGACCAGCGCTTCGGGCAGCTGGGTGCTCAATTTTGCCGAACTGAACGAGATGGACGCGGGATCGTACTCGAAACCGGCGACCTCTGAAGTGGCGGGCCCTGTTCCCCTGCGAAAGGTGGACCCGAAATATCCGCCCGAGTTCCGCGCGGCACATGTAGAGGGAGAAGTCATTCTTTACGCGGTGATCCGCAAGGATGGCACCGTGGACAGCATCCAACTGGTGCACGGCGTGGACCCGCACCTGGATAGGAATGCGATTGAGGCTCTGGCGCAGTGGAAATTCCGGCCGGGGGAAAAAGGCGGCGAGCCGGTCGACCTCGAAGCGGTCGTCCATATTCCCTTCCGGTCGCGCGCCCCGCAATTGTGAATGCTAGAAATGTTCGCGCAAATTCCGAAAGCTCGGCAAAATCAGCAGGCGGCCCGCGCCGCTGCGCACTTCTTCGTGCTCCATATCCCAGGAAGCCGCATGAGGGATGAATACCGCGTTCAACCCAGCCTCCAGGGCCGGGTTGATATCGTTGCGCGGACTGTTGCCCACCATCCATCCATGTGATTTCACGACGTGATGCCGGTTCACCAGCGCGCGGTAGGTGGCCACATCTTTTTCCGGCGCAATCTCAATCACGTCGAAGTGAATTTGCAATCCGGACCGCTCGACCTTGGCGGCCTGCTCCGCCGACTCGCCCTTGGTAAATAAAATCAGGCGGTGGCGGCTGGCGAGATAGTCGAGGGTTTCGATCACTCCCTCCAGGACGTTCGGAGGCATGCTTTCGAGTTTGGCTATGCGAAGTTGGAGGGCTTCGACCGTGGCAGGTTCAGCCAATTGGCCCGCCAGTTTCAGGTAGGTTTCTTTGATGGAGTGTCCGAAGCTGCGCGCTCCGTAGCCGTGCTGGCGGACATTGCGGCGCTCGGTTTCATTCAGGATGTGGCGCGCGTATTCGCGCTGATAGCCGAATGGTTCGAGCAGCGTCAAAAATTCCTCGATGGTCTGCTCGAAGAAAACATTGTTTTCCCAGAGCGTGTCATCGGCATCGATCAGGATGGTTTCTCGCGGCATGATTCTGGACCGCCTCGGTGGCGGGATCTCCTGGCGTGAGTTGGATTTCTTCGTCTTAGCCTGTGTGCTGTCGGCGATGATGCGCCCGTAGAGCGCGCCTGGCTCAAGCGCTTAGGGCTTCCCAGGTTTGCTCGAAGCGAGCTTTTCCAGTATATCGAGCGCAACCTTTTGTGTGTCGCCGTAATGTGTCAGGTAGTTCTGAAACTCGCGGTTCAACTCGACCGCATCCCCCGCGTTGAGTTGCGTGCGCAGGATCATCTCGCGCAGTCGCACCGGGTGAGGCAGCATCTCCTCTTCTCTCAATTCATCGAGCGCCGACTTGGCATCATAGTGATCCATTCATTCCTCCAGACTCATGGTTACAAGAGAAGATTCTACTGCGAAATGGAACTAGACGGAAAAAAGGTCGTGTTAGGTAGTGCCCCAATATAGCGTATGCTGTCCGAGAGTCAGTTCCTTCCCTGTTTGACCCGAAATGGGACAGTACCAACCAAGGCCAGCGATTGCAGGATGTGGTACCATACGCCTACCTCTGAGGGGTGCGATGGGGACTGAGTGCGCCAAACACGCGCGGCAACGCTCGCGAACCGTGTATGAGGACTGGCTTGCCTGGCTACCACGCGAAATGGACCAGCTTTTTGACGCCACTCGCAATGAATTGGAAAAATCTAACTTTATTCTCAGCGTTGCCCTGGACGAAGCTCTGACCCTCTCCAAACAGGGACGGTGTGTATATTCTAGGGAAAGGGCTGTGGTATTCACCGAAATGTATGACCGCCTGGCAGTCCGGCTCTTCACGGTCATCCGCGCAATCAAGACGCAGGGTTCCAGCTTTGGAGTTTTGCCAAACGTGACAGCGCTTTCGGCCTCAAATTTTCGCGGAACTACCGCACAGCGAATCTCTATAATGAGCAATTTGCTGGACAAAGTGGTCCTTCGCGGCCCCACGCATTTCTTCCATAAGCTGCAGGACCTTAGAAAAATCATCGAGGAATTGCAAAAGGAAACCCATGCGATTGTGGAGGATGTTTCCCAAGGGTTCGCCTTGTTTCCGGGCCAAGCGTGGCGGGGGCTCGAAGTGCTCGGGTACGATTTGAATACATGTACGGGGGAGACGATCATTGTTCTGAAATCTTTTTTGTGTGCGTTACCCGCGGGAGAACTGGATGGTTTTCGTCAAATGCTTTTTCCGCGAGTCCCAGCCCTTTCGGACGCAACCCCTGCACGGACGCCTGCTTTCCAGGGAATATAGGACGTGGGCATCGGCATCGGGAAAGCTCATCGCAGCGGCGGGAACGCAACAATACCGGACCCACTAAGCGCTATTACCAATCCGGTACCAGAAACGCAGGTAAGGACAACTCCAGGACCCTGGGGTGCATCCCACACAACGGATGCGTCCGGGCGGGCACGGTGACCCGTACGAGACGAATAGAATCCAGCGAAATGACTGAAGCAGAGGCCATTCGCCTAGCGCAACAGGGCGACGCGAAGGCCTTTGAACGCATCTACTCGCTACATAGCCGGCGAGTCTATGCGTTGTGCTTGCGCATGGTCGGTAATCCCGCCGAGGCGGAAGATCTTGCTCAGGACGCTTTTTTGCAGTTGTTCCGCAAGATCGCCACGTTCCGCGGGGAGTCGGCATTCTCGACCTGGCTGCACCGGCTGGCGGTCAATGTCGTATTGATGAAACTGCGCAAGAAAAAGCTGGCGGAGACTTCGATCGAGGAAACCAACGATCCGGACGATGAATCCAGCGGGCCGCGGAGAGAGCTTGGCGGACCGGACCTGTTGTTGAGCGGATCGATTGACCGTGTGCACCTGGAACGGGCCATCGGGCAATTGCCGCCGGGTTATAAGCAGGTATTTATGCTCCACGATATTCAAGGTTTTGAGCACAACGAGATTGCCGGCCTTATGAGTTGTTCGATTGGAAACTCAAAATCCCAATTGCACAAGGCCCGAATGCGGCTGCGGGAGCTGTTGCAGGAAAGTCTGCGCGACCAGGCGCGGCGCGATCGTCAGGCCGCAAAGACCGAGACTGCGGGATCGAATTAGGCCGCCAGTATCAAGGCATTGAAAGTTAAGAAGAAAGAGAAGGACTGGAAACATGCAGTGCAATCAATTTGAACGCATTCTTGAACAGCAGGACACCGCTGCGCCATTGCCGGGGCCGGCGCTCGCTCATATCGCCATCTGCGAAGGGTGCCGCGCGCTTACCGCCGATCTCGACGCGATCCGCAAAGCGGCCATGGGGCTGGACGCCGAGGGGATCGCTCCTCCCGAGCATATCTGGATTTCCCTGCGGAACCAGTTGGAAGCGGAAGGAATTATTCACGAGCCAAACTCCGATGTGGCGGCCGCGGCGGCTCCGGGAATCGGCTGGTGGAGCGTCTTGCAGCGTCCCGCACTGGCAGGCGCTTTTCTGGCGCTGATACTGGCTGCGGCAACGTCCATCAGCTACTTGGGCAATTCCACGCAAATGGCGGTGCACCCGCAATTCGTGTTCACTCAGCAGACCTCGGTCGTTCCAACCGCGGACAATGTTTTCAAGGAAGAATTGCTGTCTGTAGACAATGTTTCAGGCCCTGAGTTCCGAAGACTGGATACCGCAGTGACCGATTCCATCCACCGGAACCTCGGCATTGTTGACAACTTGATCGTCTTGTGTGAAAAGAGCGTGCGCGAACAACCTGGCAATGCGATGGCGCGAGAGTACCTGTACGGCGCTTACCAGCAGAAAGCCGAGCTGCTGGCGACGGCCATGGACCACGGCACAATGGGGGGATTGCAGTGAACTCATCAATACGTACTGCTGTAAGGGTAGGCGCCTGGGGCGCGGTGATAGCAGCGGGGCTGGTCCTTGCCGCCGCACCCGCGCGTGCCGATCGTATCGAAAAACACTTCACCGTGCAGAGCAAGCCCATGATCACGGTGCGAAACGCAAGCGGGCGAGTTCAGGTGAAGGCCTGGACCAGGAATGAAGTGCAGGTTGTATGGACCAATGCGAGCGGAAAGAACGCCGTGGACACCGAGCAGGCCGGGAATCGTGTGGAAGTGGTAACACGCGTGACCGACGAGACGTCCGCCGCCGAGGACCTCAAGGTAGATTTTGAAATCAACGTGCCGGTGGAGAGCGAACTAAGCGTGCGCACCAACTCCGGCAATGTGACGGTGGAAAGCGTTCATGGCGACATGACCTTCGACACGGTGGGCGCGAACCTGCAACTTTCCGACGTGGCCGGCTACATGGTGATCAAGACCATTGACGGATCGCTGGTGTGCACGCGTTGCGCGGGAAAGCTCGAGGCAAATTCGATCAGCGGCAACGTGCAAATGCTGCAGCCCGCGCTCGACAGCATCCGCGTGCAAACCTCCTCAGGAAACATCTTGTTTGACGGTAGCTTCCTGAACCGCGGCATTTACATCATGAAAAATTTCAGCGGCACCATCGAGGTGCACTTTTCCTCCAACGACTCGTTCGATCTGAACGCCACCTCGCTCAAGGGCGACGTCATCAACCAGGCGTCGTTTAAACCCGACACGCACGGCAGTCCTCATGCGCCTTCCAAGTGGGGACACAGCCTGTTTGGCACCATGAATGATGGACATGCCAAGGTCGAACTCTCTTCCTTTAGTGGTACAATCAAGATTCTGAAGCGTGACTAACGCACTCGGAATCGCTTGCA
>JBGOVX010000038.1:0-23176 GCA_041478355.1 Terriglobia bacterium
GCCGTCGCGCAGGCGCAGCATAAAGTCCGCGAACTCTACGACATCCTCACCAAGCAGGGCATTGATGTGAAGTTCGGCATTCATCCGGTGGCGGGACGCATGCCCGGCCACATGAACGTCCTGCTGGCCGAAGCCGACATTCCCTACGACAAGCTGCTCGACATGGACGAGATCAATGGCGACTTTCCCCAGACCGACGTGGCATTGATTATTGGCGCAAACGACGTGACCAACCCGGCCGCGCGCACCGACTCCAGCAGCCCTATCTTCGGAATGCCAATTCTCGATGTCGACAAGGCGCGCACCGTAATGGTGATCAAACGCAGCATGGCCGCAGTATTTGCCGGAATCGACAATCCCCTTTATTACCTCGATAAAACCTTGATGCTTTTTGGCGATGCCAAAGGTTTCGTAGGCTCAATCGTGCGCGAGCTTTCAGGCGGCGGCAGTCATGGGTAGGCTCTATCCTGTTTGATGCGCCACTTTGATGTGCCACGCAGCCAAGAGCCCCAATCCTCCACGACTAGACTTATAACAGGTGGGCACTCTTGAAACGGATGTACCCACCTGTCTCTGACATTCAAAACCAACGAAAAAATTACGGGCAAGTGGGGGCGATATGCTTCATCGCAGTTATTTTCATGTAATGAGGTGCTTTGGGCACCTTGCTGTCCGCCTCGGCTTCCGCGGCAGGTACAGCCGTGCCAGTGAGCTCGACCTTGTGGCCCACATGCGGGGCCAGATTGACGTCCGAAGAAACGATCCCAACCGACTTCGGTCCCTTCTCGAGATTAGTGAGTTGGTAGGTGCCGGGTTCAGTGCCCTTTTCCAAACATCCGGTCATGCTATGTTCTTTGGGCGCCTGAGCATAGCCACCCAGAGTCAAGGCAAGAGCGCAGCAGACAACCAAGACCACAATGATCGATTGTTTCATTACATCCTCCTGTTGATGGGAATGCCCAGTCTCGGATTCCTCATTGCGCAAACGATAATCCTGCCGCCCTTTCCATGTCAAGCTGAGACCTCTCAATTATGTGGCACGATGGGAGCGGACGACTGAATCGTTGTCTGGTAGCTGAAGGCCATCCGCCACATGCCATCGCGGTTGACCCAGACGCGGCTGACGTGCGCCGGTTTACCGGAATATGGGAGGGTTTGTCCGATCATCACCACATTGTTGCCAAAATGGAAAAAACGCACTGCCGGATCGGCCGCCAGTTGCGGTGGCGCCGGACCGAAGCCGGGCCTGCTGAGTTGCTCCAGCCGGCCCGCCTTATTCACCGGATCGGGGGCGCCCGAAGCGACCAGCACGAATTCGTCGAGGAAGTGCGGCGACCAGCCTTTGGGATCGTGGTTGGTGACGGCGGTCTCGAGCTCACCCCAGGATTTCAGGATGCCCTTTTCGGCGTCGTTCTTCGGCGTGTAAGGCACGCCCTTGCATGGATTCTGGCAGTCGTTGGTGGTGGGTCCCGCCGGAGGCGCGGCTCCTGAACGCTGCGTCACCTCGTGATAATCGAGCAGTCGCCAGCCCGCCGGCCGCTTCACCCAGATGCGGACAATGTGCACCTTGCCGCTGGCTGCCTGCACCGCGCCAACCTCTCCGTAGGTGCGCTCGTTGACTTCCGCACCGCTCTCATTATCAAGAGGCGGTTTAGGCAGGGAGTCCAGGACCTTCGCCCGGCCGAGCGTATCGCCAGCCGAGTTCGTCCACACGAAATCCGCGTCGAACATTTTTTCGGCCGCTGCCTTGTCGGCTTTGGCAAGTGCCGCGACCAGCGTGTGGTCGGCGGCCAATACATCGGTGTTGTTGTCGGGGGGGTCCACCGGACTCCCCGCGGCCAGCGGCGCACTCGAGATACCCGCAGCCGGCGATGCGAAACTTCTCGCGACCATCATACTGGTACACACTATGCTGATGATTACCATATTGATAATAAAATGTTTCAAGGCGTCCTCCTCTTGGCGTGAACTTCCAGCGCCCCGGATTCTAGTCCCGCCGCGTGAGCAACGCAACAGCAGAACTTTCCAGGCGCGCGCCTCCAGGCCGCTTGCGGAAAACCGGGATGGGCCGGAGGGGCAGGTGGAACTGGCCCGTGGTTCAATGAACCTCAGACCAGTAGTCTATCAGGAGACATTGGGCGTAGTCTGACGCTGGATCATAATAGGCCCATACCAGCACAGCGGGAGGGAAAACGTGTTTTGCGAACGCTGCGGCCTGAATTTTCTGCCTAAACAATCTGTGTGCACCCGCTGCAATGTGGTGGCGACCCGGCACTGGTTTCAGCTGATGAGCCTGGTGACGCTGCTGGTCGCAGTGCTTTGCAATGCGCTGGTGGGGATACTGCTGCTGCCGCGGCTAGTAGAAGGAGGGCATTCGCGCTTCGTGTTCCGCGCGTGGCTGTGGTTTGACCACAAAGCCGCGTTGTACGGCTGGGCACCCATCACTTTAGCATTGCTCGCGTGGGACTATCTGGTCTGGAAGGCGGCCAAGCCGAAGGTCAAGGGGTGGTTCACGCGGAAGCTGCTCACATTTTCGCTTGCGGCCGGGTTGGCGCCCTTGCTGCCCTGGTGGATTCCCGCAGGTCAGCCGTCGGGAGAATTCCTGTCGATGATTGGAAAGCATCCGGGCCTGCCTGGCCTTCTGGCATGGGGTGTGGTGCTGGTGGTCGTGGCGCTGCTGTGTATTAACGCTGAATCGCGCGACTCCCTGCTGGGTCATGGGAAGGCACTCAGCGTGGTCAGCCTGGGTCTGCTGTTGCTGGTCCTGACGATGACCGTAGTGGGTTGGTCGATCACCTACTAAGTGGATTCCGCATCCTGCGGCCTACATCTCATTGGCATGCCCCCAACTTGACATGGAGTTTGGCTCCATTTGGCTTCCAATTGACAACCGGGCTTTAGCGAGCCCTGACCTCCAAATTCCCAAATCCTAGTGATATGCTTGCAAATCATTTTCTTATTTGGGTCAGGAGGCAACTATGCGACTTCTACTCTTAAGTTTGGGATTGGTCCTTGCACTTTCCCCACATCCCCAGGCGGCCGTGGAACAAAATCCGCTGGTTGGCAGCTGGAAATTGGTGTCCTACCAACGTGTGCTGGACAACGGGCAACCGCAGAACGGATTAGGGGAGCATCCCACGGGCTATGTTATTTTGACGCCCCAGGGGCGCGCGGTACTGCTCACTACCGCCGATGGGCGAAAGCCTGCTTCGAGTGATGCCGAACGGGCCGAGCTATGGAAATCGATGGTGGCTTATAGCGGCAAGTATCGTATCGAAGGCGGCGATTTCATCACCCTGGTGGATGTCTCCTGGAATCAGGAATGGAATGGAACCGAGCAGCGGCGGCACTTCAAGATAGAGGGCGATCAGCTCATCCTCACGACGTCGCCTGCGCCGAGCCCAATCTATCCGGGCAAGACTTATTACGCCAGGGTTGTCTTCGAGCGCGAGAAGTAAGCCGCGACTGTTTTCGCTTGCGCATTTAAATTCGCCTCTTCTAAGCATTCGGGATGCCCCGTACGGTTGGCGCACATATTGCAGGGAAGGTAATTGACTTAGCGGCGTATGGTCCATAGTATGAAAAACGGCGATTAATCAAGCTTCCGTGACACCTACTAATTCCATCGTGGCTGAACCAGAGGCCAGAACGTCGCGCAAGCGTTCTGCTGGACCCACTGCGAGTCTCCGTTTCTGGGGCGTGCGCGGATCGACTCCTACCGTGGACAAAGCTACCTGGCGTTACGGCGGAAACACGGCTTGCGTGGAATTGACAACTCCTGCGGGAGCGCGAGTGATCCTGGATTGTGGAACCGGCCTGCGAATGCTCGGGCGCCACTTGGCGTCGTTGGCGGAATCGGCTCCCATCGAACCCCACGTTTTTGTGACGCACTATCACTGGGATCATATTCAGGGAATCCCATTTTTTTCGCCGTTGTATGCGGAGCAGAATCGCTTCCACTTTTATAGTTTCCGTTCGGAATACCTGGGACGCGACAGTTTGAAGCGCGTGTTCGAGGCCCAGATGGCGCATCCTTATTTCCCGGTGGACATCAGCGCGATGTCAGCGCCGAGAGAATTTACCGAGGTCAGCGGTGGAGAGCGGTTTGACGTGCCGGGCGCGCGCGTGACGGCGCGCTGGCTGTACCACCCGCAAGGGTGCCTCGGTTTTCGCTTTGAGACCTCCGCGGGCACTCTGGTGTATGCCACCGATAACGAACCAGGTGACCCGCAGCTCGACAAGAGCCTGCTGGAACTAGCGGCGGGAGCGGACATTTTTATCAACGACGCGCAGTTTACCCCCGGACAATTGGGTGCCGCACGCAAGGGGTGGGGACACTCCTCATGGATGGAAGGCGTGAAAGTCGCTAGGGAAGCAGGGGTCAAGAACCTGGTGCTGTTTCACCATGATCCGGATTCCATCGACAAGACGGTGGACAGTCTTTTGCGCGATGCGCGCGGGGAATTTGAGAATGTGTGGGCCGCGGCCGAGGGCATGGTCATGACGCTAAACGATAAAAAACTAGACGTCATGATTCCGAACGCGCGCGAGGGACTTCGACGTGACGCGCACTTCCGTGCGCTAGTGACTGGCCTCACCGATGCGGGCCTGGCCTTCCAAGAAGAGACCGTGATTAGCGACCTGAGTTTGCAGGGCGCGCTCATTTACCTGGACCACAGCCCGAAGCTGCAGTCCGAACTGCAAATCCAGCTCGATGGCCCAGGAATTGACGGGGCGACCAACAGTCCTCTGCGCCTGCGGGGTTATGTCGTCCGGATCGAAGCCGAACCGGGCAAAAACCGCGCGGCGGTCGGAATTGTGTTTACAGAATAATCACGATTTTCGTTTTTCACTTCCGAAATATCCCCGCGTTGTCTTGCCCGCAGGAGTGCGCCAGGCCATCGCGCCCGATTGCTTCGGCGCTGCCGATTCCAACGAACCTTCGGACAACGGAAACCCGCCTGCGCTACAATAAAATTTGGATTTGTTAAGATTAGAATATGTCGGATTTCATTCCAGCGGCAGCCGAAGTTGAATCAACAGCAAGCTCATCTCCCACGCCAGCCGGGCCAGGGCGGTTCGCCGCGTTATTTCGTTCGCTGAAGCACCGGAATTTCCAACTCTTCTTGAGCGGCCAGATTGTGTCCCTGGTGGGCACCTGGATGCAGACGGTCGCGGAGGCCTGGCTGATTTACCGCCTTACGGGATCTTCAGTGCTGCTGGGTGTGCTCGGTTTAGTGAGCCAGCTGCCCATTTTCATATTGTCGCCATTGGCTGGAATAGTGGTCGACCGCTGGCCCCGCCGTCCGGTAATCATCGCCACGCAGGCATCTTCTCTGGTCCTGGCTTTCACGCTGGCCGCACTGACGTTGACCGGACAAATACGCGTTTGGGAAATTATTTGCCTGGCAACTTTGCTGGGCACCGTAAACGCGTTCGACGTTCCGGCCAGGCAATCATTCCTGATTGAGATGGTGGGGCGCGAAGACCTGTTGAACGCAATCGCGCTTAATTCCTCGATGTTCAATGGAGCGCGCGTCGCAGGTCCGGCGATTGCCGGCCTGCTGGTGGCGTGGATTGGCGAGGGCTGGTGTTTCTTCTTGAACGGCGTGAGCTATTTTGCGGTGATCGCCGGCCTACTGATGATGCGTGTCGAAAAATCTCGCGCCGTTCATGACGGGGCCTCGCCGCTCGAGAAGCTGCGCGAGGGGCTCCGCTTCGCGCGCCATACAAAGCCGATTCGCGCGATTCTATTGCTGGTAGCACTGGTGAGCTTCATGGCGCTGCCCTTCAATGTGCTGATGCCCATCTTTGCCGACCGGATACTGGGTGGCGGCCCCTCGGCCTACGGCACTCTGATGGGCGCGGTAGGGCTGGGCGCGATGTTTGGCGCGCTGCTGCTGGCGATGCGGCAGGAGTTGCGTGGCCTGGGAATTGTCCTGGCTTACTCGGCTGGCGGGCTGGGGATTTCACTGATGATCTTCAGCGCCTCGCGGTGGTATTGGGTGTCGCTGGCAGCCCTGATGCTTTCCGGGTTCGCCATGATGACGGCATTTACGGCCAGTAATACCCTGATTCAAGCCATGGTGCCGGAGCAGCTCCGGGGACGCCTGATGTCACTTTACGCGATGATGTTTCTGGGAATGGCCCCGCTGGGATCGCTTGTCGCTGGAGCGATGGCTGCCCGCATAGGAGCCCCGGTGACGGTTGCGCTAGGCGGCTTTGTCAGTCTGGTGGGCGCCGTAGTCTTTCGCCGCAAGTGGCCTTCCATGCGCGGCTCGGCGCGCGAATTGGTGGCCGCCCAGGGAATGATACGTCCAATATCCCCGCCAGAAGCCTCTGGCCCGCCTTCCTGACATCGATGAAGAAAGGCCTGCCGTAAACTACTTCCAAGATTGAGCCTTCCCGTCACGGCAAACCGGCTGTTGTGCCCACCCTCACAGCGGGGTGTGACACCCGTCACAGTAAATGATATTCTGCTGCGATAAATAATAACGAAGAGGCGTTAGTCTTTTTGACCGGAGTCATATTTTATTCTGACGAATCGGGCTCTTACTAATCGGGCCTGTTTCAGGCCGAATGGGAATGTTTCCGGCGCGCAAGGGGCGGGCATGTAGTCCGCACATTTTAACGCCCGCTCGTCAATTGGCTGGCAGGCTTCATCCATAAAATACATAAGGAGAAAACAGAAATGATCAGCTACAGGAGGGGAACTGTGCTGGCCGGAATATTATTTGCCGCATTATTTGTACCCAATCAGGGTCGAGCGGGGGAAATTAAGGGTAAAGTAAGCGTTCAAGGGATCAAATCGCCTGCCAGAATTGCGGTGTATGTCGATGCGATTCCAGGCAAGCAATTTGATCCGCCGGCAGAACACATCGTCATTAATCAGGTAGGGATGGCTTTTTCGCCGCACGTAGCAGTCGTCCTTCAGGGAACAACCGTGGATTTTTTAAATAGCGACGAAGTCGCCCACAACGTGTACTGGCCGTCGATCAGCGGAAACAAGAAACTGGCGGGCAACCTGGGAACATGGCCGCAGGATGAGAAAAAATCTTTTCAGTTCAAAGACGTGGGAGTAGCCGCGCTGCTTTGCAATGCCCACCCGGATATGTCAGGCTATGTGATCGTAGTTGCGACTCCTTACTTTGCCGTAACCGATAAGGAAGGCAACTACGACATCAAGAATGTGCCGCCGGGGGAGTACGTGCTCAAGACCTGGAGCGAAGATGGCAAGCCCGGCACGCAGGCGGCGACGGTGACCGGCGATGCCGTACTGATCGCTGATCTTACGGTGAAAAAATAAGGGGTGGGGGAGAGCGTAAAAGGCGGCTTGAGGCCCACGAACCGGCCATGGTTCCTGCTGACGCTCGGATTTTCATGTCTCACGCTGGTCGCGGCGGTGTTTTCTTTATGGGAGCTGATTGAGTACCGGTATTTTCGCGATCTCAACTACGTCACTCTTCACTACCTGTACATCACCCGTGGCATTGCTGGAGCCCTCCTCACTGCGATGTGGGCAGCTTGGTTCGTATTCCGTGAACGCCGCCGGCAAGAAGAGGAACTGGAACAATCCTACGAGCACTATCGCTCCATCCTGAACCATATGCCGGAAGCGGTGACATTGTTTGACGAATCCTATCGGGTGGTAGAATGGAACGATGCCGCTGAGCGTCTGTTTGGATTCGACCGGCAACAATCGCTCGGGCAGCGTCTTCCCAATGTTCCACCAGAGCGGTGGGAGGAACTCCGCCAGATTCTCGATTGCCTGGGTGAGAATCAAAAAGTCCTCGACCACGAAACCGAAAGATGCACCTCTCAGGGTGAGCACATTCCGGTAGCTGCCAGTTATTCGCGCATTCCGCCGGTGGCCAACCGGCCGCAGTTCTATGTCGAGGTCGTACAGGACATTCGGCCTCGCCTCCACATGCGCGACAAACTCCTGGAGCTGGAAAAACTCACATTGATGGGACAGTTGGCTGCCGGCGCCGCCCATCACCTCAACACGCCTCTCACAGCGATGTTGCTTCAAGTCGAACTTCTACGAGCGCAGACACGGGAAACCGATCAAGTCGAGGAACTGGCGACCATCGAGCAGCGCATCCGCTTTTGCCAGGTCTTCGTGCAGAACCTGCTTCAGTTTGCCCGCCGGCCCCAATTGCAACAAAGGCCTACAGTGCTTGGCGAGGTGATCGAGGCCGTGCTGACATTATTCCGGCCGAGCTTGAACTTGAAACGCGCAACGTTTCAGACCGAATGTGGGGATCTGGGCTCAAGCCGCATTTTCGGCGACTCCAATCATCTGGAGGCCATGTTTTCCGCTCTACTCAGCAATGCCGTGGATGTAATTCCTACTGGAGGATCCATTCACGTGCACTGCTGTGTCCGATCGGGTTGCATTGCTGAGATCAACTTGGACGACAACGGTCCCGGGATAGCCGACGATCTCTGGCCGCGAATCTTTGAGCCCTTTTTTACCACTAAGCCGTCTGGAAAAGGCACCGGACTGGGTCTGGCCATCGCGCGGAACATCGCTGAAGGACATGGCGGCAGCCTGCAGCTTCAGAATCGGAAGGAAGGGGGGCTGCGCGTGACGGTGCGGCTGCCTCTGCTCAAGGAAAGGTCCAGCGCCGGCAACCTGGTGGAGGAGTTGCACTCACAAATATGAAATCCCCCGGGCAAAATTTTGGAATCCTGGTGGTTGACGACGATGAGGTTCTGGCGGCGAGTCTTGCCAAGATTCTGCGGCAGCGGTACGCCTGCGTATATTCGGCGCTCTCCGGCACCGAAGCCATAGCTACACTGTCCCGGGAAAAGCAAATCTGCGTTGTCCTGGTGGACTTGGTCATGCCGGTTATAGACGGGCTGGGTGTCTTGGATTTCGTGCGTCAATCCTGTCCGGACGTAAGCGTGATCCTCATGACAGGATTCGGCACCATCGAGACAGCGGTCGAAGCCATTAAACGGGGCGCGGAAGACTACGTCACCAAGCCCTTCGACACCGAAACGATACTCAAGAAGGTTTCCCGTCTTATGGAGCTTTATGAGCTCAAGGAACGCGTCGCGCAACTGGAAGGACACTACGGCAGCGATTCACCGTTTGCGGAGATTGTTGCGGACTCCTCTGTCATGCGAGCCGTTCTGGGGCGCGCCCGGGTGGCGGCGCAGAGTGCGGCTCCGGTATTGATTGTGGGGGAGACAGGGACAGGGAAAGAAATGCTTGCCAGGGCGATTCATCTGGCCAGCCCTCGCGCGGGGCGGCCCTTCATACCGGTAAATTGCGCGGCCATCCCCAGCGAGTTGGTGGAAAGCGAATTATTCGGCCATCGCAAAGGCGCATTTACCGGCGCCACATCGGACCACCGCGGGCTTTTCCAAGCGGCGCATACCGGAACAATGTTTCTGGATGAAATCATTGATCTGCCGCTGGGAGCTCAGGCAAAACTCCTGCGAGTTCTGGAGGGAGGAGAAGTCCGCCCGGTCGGAGAGACCAACGCGCTGCAAGTGGACGTGAGGGTCATTTCTGCATGCAACCGGCCGCTGGTCGAAATCGTGGGCGGCAGCTTCCGGGAGGATCTGTTCTTTCGCGTTTCGACCATTGTGATTCAAGTGCCCCCTCTCAGGCAGCGTCGCGATGATTTGTATATGTTGAGCGAACACTTTCTGAAAAAATTCGCTCAACATTACGGCCGCAGTATTTCGGTAGACCGTTCGGCGCTGGATGCGCTATCGGCTTATTCCTTCCCTGGCAACGTCCGGGAGCTCGCCCATATTCTGGAGAGCGCCGTGGCTGTTTCGACCGAGAATCCGCAG
The DNA here is from genome assembly GCA_041478355.1 of Terriglobia bacterium. Lineage (GTDB taxonomy): Bacteria > Acidobacteriota > Terriglobia > Acidiferrales > UBA7541 > Palsa-360. The sequence continues at coordinate 9,814 of JBGOVX010000038.1, forward strand.
GTGATCAGGGAACGCGACCTCGGCCCGCTATTGCGCGCGCAAGCAGCGCCCGCGCTATTGCCCGCCGGCGTCGCCGCCGATTGCTCGCTGGAGAGCATGGAGAAGTTTGCGATCCGACAAGCGTTGAGAATTGCCGGCGGCAACAAGTCGCAAGCGGCCGAACTATTGGGATTGTCGCGGGGTTCGCTCTACCGCAAATTGCGGGAGCACGATTTGGAGGGCGAGATATTGCCAAGTGACGAGGTATCTTCTTCAACCTGAAGCACTTACGATCATTTTCTGTCTTAGAATCACTTTCTGTCTTAAAATTGAACACCCAGGCCATTCTGCCATTTTCCCTTTTGTTTTGAACTGTTTCGATATTTTCACACGTCTATTTGTACTTTTTTAGAACAGCGGAACAATCCCTTTGCTCCCTCCAGAACGTCTAGACATAACGGAACAAATTCCATCAGCACAATAAGTTAGGTCGAGCCGGCCCTAATCAGCCGGCTGTGGCCTGTCTCGTGCTTATTGTTGTGGGCAGGGCAGGAGGATTGCAACTTGAGCAATCCAAGCATGAGCGATGACCAAGTTAACTCAAAAGGTCGAACGATCTTGTGGTTATGGCTTTTGGCTGCCGTGATGGCGCTGGCGCTTTTATTTGGAGTCATGAAGTGGATCGAAAAACGGGAGCGGTTGAATCGGGCAAAACCAGTCGCAAGTAATTTTTCTTTGGACCTGAATTTCCAAGGCTCTGGTTCAAACCTAAAGTGGTATATCCGCGAACTTGCTAAACAGAAGTAGTAGTGAGCTACGACGCAGACGACAAATGAGAATCACGATTCGAGGAGGAATTGCAATGATGAAGCGATCAGGAATTGTCTTGTTTTCTCTGTTGGCCATCACCTGGCTGGCCTCTATGACCAGCACCACCAACGCGATGCCAATGTTTGCGCGCAAGTACGGCAAAGCTTGCGGCACATGCCACACCACCATCCCGCGTCTTAATGAGACCGGTTACAAGTTCCGCGCCGCCGGCTTCCGCATGCCGGAAGAGATCGGCAAGGAGCAAGAAAAAGCCTTCGAATTGGGCGATTACTTCGCCGCCCGCTTACAGGCACGCTATGACACCCAGGTGACGAACCAACCTAACGGTGTCGCCGCCCCAAACCTCCTGCCGAGCGGCGCTCCCGGACCCCGCACCACTACCAACGCTATCAGCTTTCAGGAATTTACTCTGTATCCCCTCACCGGCTCCTGGGGCAAGTACTTTGGCTCCCTGGCGGAGCTGTCGACTTCGCCGGAAGACGTCTTCGAAATTGAGAACGCTTACCTTCGTGTCGTCTTCGGCAATTCGGAAAAGTTTTTCACCTCTCGCGTCGGCATCTTCCACCCCTGGGAAGGCTTCGGAGCATCGGACCGTCCGTATTCCAACTCGCGTCCCTTGTTCCAGACAGCCCCGATTTCGGCTAAGGGCACTGCTGTCCCTTATCTCTTCCAACCGTGGGGCCTGGACGAAGCGGGCCTCGAAATAGGCTTCGACTACAAGAAGCTGTCGCTGCGCGCGGCCGTGTTAAACGGTAACATCATGCGATGGGAGGACGGGGCTCAGGCCTTTCTTGCATTCCCGGCGCAAACCGGACCGTGGAAGGGCGCGAACCAGGCTGTGGCGAATTTGAGCAAGTCAACATCCTCCGCAGCACACAGCACACCTGATTTTTCGGCGAATCTCACCTACATCCTGCGTTCAAACGGCGGCGGCATCTCACTTCTCTATTACCGTGGCAACATGTCAACGCCGACGGCATGTACTGACGGCACGCTACTTGGTAAGCTCGACCTAAGCACAGACACCATCTGCGGCGGGGCAGACACTGACTTCACCAACCGAAGCACTCAGTTCCGGAACAATCTTGATCGGATGGCGGCGTATGCATCCTATCCGCTGGGCAGGCACTTCCTTCCCATGGCTGGATTCCAGTACGGACGCGACACCAATTCCAATCTCACCAAGTTCGACAGCAAGGGCGCGTTCGCCGATGGCGCCTATTCCCTCGGCCAATACGTTACTGCCGGGCTTCGATATGACTGGTACCACCCCAACTTCACGAAGCGCAACACGCAGTGGGCCTTCACTCCATACGTGAACATCGCGTTGCTGAATGGTGTCCAAGTGATCGGCGAATACACACGCCGGGATTTCCAGCTTGATACTATCAACCATAGGAAAAACGATACCCTTCAGATCCGGTTGATCTTCATTAAGTGAAGAACCGGTGAGGAAGCCGGACCAGAGACTTCTGGCAAAAAAAGGGAGGATTAGACATGTTAGCAATCAAAAGGGTCGATCTTAAGATGCTCGGGTTACTGCTTGGCCTGGCCCTCATTCCTGCAGTAAGAATGCTTTCGGCGGGGCCACGCCTTGTGGAAGTAATCGCGGACAAAGACAATCGTTTCAAGGTCCCGGGCCAGAAGAAACCGGTCATCACCCTGAAGGCGAACGAAGTGATCCAGCTGCGCATCACGGCGCACAAGGGCACCGATATGGACAAGGATGGCGCCGTCCACAGCTTCTCGGTGAAGGAGTTCAAGGATCAGGGCTGGGACCTCCGGCTGAAAGAGGGCGTAAACGAATTCACATTGGTGGTTCCAGCCGCGCCCGGCGAGCATACCGTCGAGTGCACCGTGAAGTGTGGGACCGGCCACGAGGAAATGAAGATGAAGCTAATCATTACGCCTTAGAGTTATGTCATGAAAGCCGGGATAGCTTTATGCCTCTGGGATTGCAGCTTCTTCGCCAGACAAAATCCGACTTTGGCAAAGTTGGATTCTTAGAAGCAAACCAATTCACAACACAATAGTTAATCTCTTTGCCTCTCACCACTTTCATGATCCGGATGCGGGGGAATGGGGGTGGTGCTCCGCATTCTGCTTCTTTCAACTTTGGAATCCATGTTTAGAGAGCGAAGCGGCGCAGAGCGATGACACACCAAATTCAAGTTGAATCTCTTGCAGTAGTTATCTGTCTTAGAATTGAACACCCAATCCATTTTGCCATTTTCCCTTTTGTTTTGAATTGTTTCGGCGCTCTCACGCATCCATTTGTGCTTTTTTAGAACAGCGGGACAGTCCCTTCGCCCCGTCCAAAACTTCTAGACATGACGGAACAACTTCCATCAGCACAATAAGTTAGGTCGAGCTGGTCTTAACTGGCCAATTGTGGTCTGTCTCGTGCTTATTGTTGTGGGCAGGGTGGGAGGGTTGCGGCTTGAGCAATCCGAGCAGCAGCGATGACCAAGTTAACTCAAAAGGTCGGACGATCTTATGGCTAAGGTTATTAGCTGCCGTGATGGCGCTGGCGTTCTTATTTGGAGTCATGAAGTGGATCGAAAAACGGGAACGGTTGAATCAGGCTAAACCAGTCCCAAGTCATTTTTTCCCGGGCCCGAATTTCTAAGGCTCTGGCTTTATGAGGTAACCGCCGCAGGAAGAAAAAAGGGTGCGCCTATGACGACGAGTTCTAAAAAACTCCGAATGTGGATATGGCTGTTGGCTCTGCCAATATTGCAATTGACTCTCGGTGTCGCTTTTGCTCAAAAGCAGCCAGCCGCGGCTGAGTCCTCCGTCGTTTCTGGACAAGCTGCCGCCCAGACCGATACCGGGACGCTGACAGGAATTGACGTTTGTCTTCATTGTCACAGGTCCGCGGTTGAGCAGGTTTCGAAAACCGTCCACGCGGACACCTCTCAATGGCGCGGTGCTGCTGAGATAGCCAAAACGAGCACCGGCACCAACTGCGATGGTTGTCACGGCTCGAGCAAGGCGCACGCCGATGCGGAATTGGAAGCGGAGCGCGCCAGTACGAAAAACCCCGAGGCGAAGAAGCTGATCTTTGACTTCGTATCGAAAACCACGACCCCGGAGATGATAAACACCCGCTGCCTGACCTGCCATGCTTCCGGGCCAAATCACCTTAATAGCGCGAATTCGTTCCACCGGCAGAACGATGTAAGCTGCACTAACTGCCACTCGCCGCACCACTCAACGAAAGAGAAGTTGCTGATCAAGGCGCAACCCGACCTTTGCTATACATGTCACCTGCAGCAGAAGTCCCAATTTAATATGCCGTTCCGCCATCGTGTAAATGAGGGTCTGATCCAGTGCACCGACTGCCACAACCAGCATGGAACGGGCGGAGTCTGGGAGTCAGACCATTTGGTGCGGCAAGTCCGAACCACAGCGTCCGGGGATTTCATCTGTTTCAAGTGCCACGAGGACAAGCAGGGACCGTTCGTTTTTGAACATGCGGTAGTGAAGACAGACGGTTGCGCGGCGTGCCACATCCCGCATGGTGGGGCAAATCCTCACATGCTGAAGTACAGCAACGTCGGCTTGCTCTGCTTGTCGTGCCACACGGCAGCCGCTTTCGGACACGCGCCGGTCATGGATCCCCAGATGGCTACCCAACAAAACTCATGCCCACTGTGTCACACACAAATCCACGGATCGAACTTTAATAACGATCTTCTCCGATAGGTTGAATATGACGAATCTTTGCCAAGATGAAAGGCGCAGCAAATCATGGAACTGGCTGCCGGAAATCGCAACTCTTATTCGTTGGGGTGCAAAATCATGAATGAACGTACAGGCATCAGGTCACTTGGTTTGCTATTATCACTAGTGGTAGCGTTTGTTTTCTCGCCTGCGTCCCGGGCCCAGACTGGTGCCGAGGAAACCCCAGGAATCAATTCAGGCAATTATAATATCCAAGAAACGATTGAGCTGGGTTATCGGAAAGACTGGGTTACTGGGAATCAGAGTACGTATGACACGTTCGTGAACCTCAGTACTGGCCCCCGTGTGCTCGATTACACGCTGAGCATGCGATCACTCAACCACCAGGGCATCCTGTTTGACAACCTTACCTTCAGTAACTTCGGCTACGGCGGCGATCCGGACAACGTTTCACGCTTGCGGATTGGAAAGAATAAGTGGTACGACTTTTCCTTGGTGTTCCGCCGGCACAAGAATTTCTGGGATTACAACCTGCTGGCGAATCCTTTAATCCCGGTCCCGTTCGTGACGGCAAGCCCCGTGTCATTAAACCCCGCGGCGTTTCCTGCGTTCGCCGTTAACAGTTCGCCGCATTCACTTTATCTCGTGCGGCGCATGCAGGATTACGAGTTGACGCTGCTGCCGCAATCCCGCGTGCGTTTCCGGCTGGGCTATTCGCGCAATGTGAACGAAGGGCCTTCTCTCAGTTCGTTCGCGGGCACCACGAACTTCCTGCTGGCACAAAATTTCCGAATGACCACGAATGCGTACCACATGGGTGTGGACTTCCGGGTTCTGCCCAAAACGACAATTTCCTACGATCAGTTCCTTGACTATAACAAGCAAGACACCAGCTATACGCTTGCCAACACGCCATTTCTAGTTTCCACAGCTCAGTTCCCTGGCACGGTGCCGGTGAATTTGGGACTCAGTTGGTACTACCCACCTGTCACAGGGACGAGCGGCACCCCTTGTGGCGCGAGTTTGGCGGCAGCGCCGTTCCCAAATGGCTATCCAGGCTTCGCAAACCCAGGTTGCAAGGAGGCGCTGTCGTATTTGAGGACTTCCCCCGGGCGGGGTTTCATGCCAACAGAACGGCTGAGCTTTCAATCCACGTATTTTAAACGGCTTGAAATGTCGGGTTCGGCCAACTACAACAGCAGCGACAATGTCGTTTCGAACCTTAACGATTCCATAAACGAATGGACGAATCCCTCGCCGACTGGGGGGACGCTCAACCAGCTTCGCAATGTCATCGTTTCAGGTCCGGCAAAGGCTAGACAAGTCGCCACGCACGCGAATTGGTCCGGGATTGTTTCGTTGACCCAGAAAGTCCGGATCGTCGATTCGCTTAATTACGACAACTGGCGCACCTCCGGAGTCTTTAATCAGACGACCACGAACCTGTTCGGCCAGACGGTTACTGGACAGGCCCCCAGCATATTGTCGCCAATCGCACAGTTTGCGCCCCTGGTTGCCAGCGGACCGACATTTGCCAGTATTTGTCCGGCACCGTACAGCGCGATTACCTGCCCACAGCACGCCACCAATTCAGCGCCTGATGTCTATAGAACTTTTAATGCCGCATTCCTGGGCCAAAGGCGACTATCGAATACCATCCAACTCCAAGCCGATCTCGCGAAGCGGATCAGCGGCCGAATCGGCTACCTTTATGAGCAGAGGCAAATCTCCGAAACACCTTGGCAGGCGCTCTATCCTTCAAACACTACGGTGCCGAACATGGGAGCAACTTATTTCCCCGGTGGCACGGGGGGTAAGGCGGCGAATGACTTTCTGGCAGCCCGCGGGGTGTGCGCATTCCCCACGGGGTCGACTACACTTCCTGCGGGTTGCACGCTGAATGCTGACGGTTCCATTACCTATGCGCCTACCCTAACGGGAAGCACGGATTCCGCCACTTATTGTGCAGAGGGAACCCACACCGCCCCATCTATCAGTAATCAGAATCAGATTGATTTTCTCGGACGCTGCACAACCACGATCAAAGAGCATGTCGGTCTCGCCGGCTTGACGCTGCGGCCGATGGATACACTGCGAATCAACGCCGATTTCGAATTCGGATATAACAACACCGCTTACGAACGGACCGCGCCGCGGCAAATCCAGAGCTACAAGATTCACGCGAATTATAGACCACGGACATGGATCACCATCGACGGTGCGATTGATATTCACGAGAACCGCGACAACGTGAGTCAAGTAAACAACCTCGAGCACGGCCGGACATACGGTTTTTCCACGGTGCTGGCGCGGAATTCCAATTTTTCCTTCACTCTTGGATATAACTACACCGACATTTCTTTGCAGGAATTTATTTCTTTCCGGGACGCTTTCGGAGTTCTCACTAGCACCACATACCCAGGCTTTTCTCCAGCTTCCGGATACTTATTCTATACACCAGCTAATTCAGCGTGCCCCGCCGGATTCACCACCGCGGAGGCGGTTCCCCCCGGCGGAACGAATTCAAATGTCAATCTGTGCACAACCGCGTTCTATACGAGCCGCCAGCATTATGCCTACAGCGACGTGATGTGGAAACCGGTGAATCGAGTCACAACGAGCCTCGGATACACAGGCACCTTTGTCGGTGGCAGCACGGTGTTCCTGAATCCGCTTCAGCCTGCCGGCACGCTGGCCTTCAATTACCAGAAGCCGTTTGCTTCGATCCAAATCGATCTGTACAAGGGCCTGAGTTACAAGACCACGTGGAACTATTACGCATACAACTCCAGAGCACCGCTCAATGTCAGTGTCACCGTCCCCAGTGGGAGTGGGGCTTTCGCGAATCAGACTTACGCGCTTCAACCAATCACGGCACCGGACTTCAACGGCAGCACCTTGATGTTTGCGTTGCGATATGCCTTCTGAATTGGTCAAGGTCGATTTCTTGAGAAACAACTTCGCGGAGGTTTGATCGATGTTCGGAAAGGCGAGCCATCATGATTTCACGAAAGCGGGACGTCTCTCGATCGACCTTCAACGGACTTATGGCATCGAGCAGTTCGTGAGCGGGAATAAGTTCCAAGCGAATTTGCAAACCATCAAGTGGACGAAAAATACAAATCCGCCAGGAGAATAGACGCCGATCGTGTCAGCTTGAAGAATCTCGCAAGCGTTTCATTTCGATACTGCGGCTCTTCTGATTCTGAATCGTTAGGGGTGTGATGTACCTCACAGCCAAATGTGACATGTGTCACCGCGCCATACTAACCAATGAGCGAGCATGTTTGTGTGATGCGAGCTAGTTAAATTCCATAAGGAGAAATGCAGTGGTGGAAACCAAGAAAACTCAAACAGATAGGTGCGCGGGGGAAGGAATGTTGTCCGCGTGGGCCGGGAAACGGCATCGGCTCGTTTCCTGGGTTTCGCTGCTCTTGCTGGTCGCGATGATCGTTCCGTCGCTGCACACGCTCGCACAGCAGCCTCGCGTGATCCAAATTACAGCCGATAAGGATAACAAGTTTAAGGTTCCCGGGCAGAAGCAGCCTGTCATCACGGTGAAGGCGGGGGAGGTGATTAAGTTTAGGATCACCGCGCATAAGGGAACCGAGTTCGACAAAGACGGATCGATCCATAGCTTTACCGTCAACGAACTGAAGGATCAAGGTTGGGACGTGAAGCTGAAGGAAGGGATGAATGAGTTTGTCCTGGTCGCACCCACCAAGCCGGGCGAATACAAGATCGAATGTATGGTCAAGTGTGGCACCGGCCACGACGATATGGCAATGAAAATGACCGTGACAAGCTGAGGGGGGACATGTGTCGATATCACGTCGAGATTTTTTGATGACAGTTACCCCTTATGAGGTGATGTGATGAATGGCGATTGGTTTTCACGGCGGGGCTTTTTCGGGTTCTTAACGCAAGGATTCGGCGCACTCGGCATTTCTTGGTTTGCGGTCGAGAAGGAAGTGACCGGATTCTTTCACCAAAACCTCCCGGCTCGTTCGGTTGCACCCTCGAATCAGAAGTGGGTGATGGTGATGGACCTGACCAAATGCGACGGCTGCGGGGACTGCACAAAGGCCTGCAACGCCATGCATTTCGTCCCTCCGATGCAGGAATGGATTAGGGTCTATGAGGTGCTGGACAACCCGGCTGCTGGACCTTATTTTCTGCCTCGACCCTGCATGCAGTGCGACAACCCTCCCTGTGTGCGTGGATGTCCTGTGGGGGCCACCTTCAAACGCACCGACGGGATTGTCATGATGGATCAGGAGCGCTGCATCGGTTGCCGGAACTGCATCGCCCAGTGCCCCTATGGAGCGCGCTCGTTCAACTGGGGCGAACCGCCACACACGCCGGAAGAACTCTCGCAGCCGTACACGATGGAACTTAACTATCCCCATCGCAAGGGAGTGGTCGAGAAGTGTATTTTCTGCCCGCACATGCTCCGTCAGGGGAAACTGCCGGCCTGCGCCGAGAAATGCACCATGGGCGCCATTTATTTTGGCGATGAATACGAGTATGCGGTCACCAACAGCAAGGGGGAAACCATCCAACTCTCCAAGATCACCAAGCGTGGCGCGGGCTTCCGGCTGCTTGAGGAACTGGGCACCGAGCCGCGCGTCTACTACCTGCCTGCCGCCAATCGCAAGTATCCCGCGCCGAATGAACTTAAAGATAAAGAAGCTGCGGAGAAAAAGGCATGATTTCCAAACGCGAAGCCAACTTGCTGCGCTCGGTTACCGAGACGTCATTGAGATTCTATCTGTGGATTGGGGCTTTGTCCTGCGTCGTACTCTGGGGACTCTACGCCTATGTGGTCCAGCTCCGCCGGGGACTGATCGTCACCGGAATGCGCGACCAAATCTCCTGGGGCTTATACATCACCAACTTTGTCTTCTTCATTGGCATCAGCCATGCCGGAACGCTGATTTCAGCCATTCTCCGGGTTGCCGACGCGGGATGGCGGCGTCCGATCACTCGGTTGGCTGAAGCCATTACCGTGTTCGCCTTGTGCATCGGAGCACCCATGGTGATCATCGATCTGGGCCGCCCGGACAGGATGCTTAATTTATTCACGCACGGACGCATCCAATCCTCGATCTTCTGGGATGTTCTCTCGGTGAGCACGTATTTGGCCGGTTGCGTCATTTATCTCTACCTTCCCATGATTCCCGATCTGGGTTTCCTGGCGCAACGGGAGGAGTTCGGACGCTGGCGCCGGGGATTGTACCGCGCGCTTTCACTGGGATGGACAGGCAGTGCCGAGCAGGAGCACTTGCTGGAGAAATGTATTTCGATCATGGCGGTCATCATCATCCCGCTGGCGATTTCAGTACACACCGTCGTGTCATGGATCTTCGCAATGACGCTGCGGCCCGGCTGGAATAGCAGCATCTTTGGCCCTTATTTTGTTGTGGGCGCAATCTATTCCGGGGCGGCAGCCGTCGTACTTTCGATGTACGTCCTTCGGCGGGTTTTCCACCTGGAAGACTATATTCAGCCCATTCACTTCCGGAATCTCGGGCTGCTGCTGCTCTCATTCTCCATGTTGTATCTTTACTTTAACATTAACGAATACCTGACGACAGGATACAAGGTCGAGGGACCGGAAAAGCTATTGTTGCAGCAGTTGTTCTTCGGAGATTACGCTCTGTTATTCTGGTCGGTCCAAAGCATGGTCGTCTTTATCCCGCTGCTTTTGATGATGGCTGTCCTGGGCCTGAAAAGTTTGCGGAGGTTCACCCCTCCGGTGCTGGCGCTGGCGTCTTTGTTCGTTGTCATTGGGGCTTGGGCCAAGCGCTATCTCATTATCATTCCCACGCTTTCCACTCCTTATTTGCCGAATACAAAACTGCCATATGATTGGCTTCACTATCGTCCCACCTGGGTGGAATGGTCCATCACCGCTGCTGCCGTGGCTGTGTTCCTGTTGATTTACATGCTGTTCTCCAAACTGTTCCCAATGGTTTCTATCTGGGAGACGCGAGAAGACGAGGCGCAGCTGCAAGTGGAACCCGTCCTAACACCTGCTCCTCAGTCTGGTCCGCAACGGTTGGGCCCCATCGCTACCATCAGCATTATTTTGATGGCGTGCGTGCTTGCCGGCGCTGCCAACGCCCGGGCAGCTCAGCCGCGCGAAGCAAAAAAGCCGCAGGCCACCTCGTTGTCAATGGAGTGGCGAGTAGAAGCGCCTCCCAAATCGACCAGCGCAGCACAATCCGGTGGCGAAGAAGGTTGGGTGGGGTCATTTCTGGATCGCTTATTCGGATGGCGTCCGGCCGTTTCCAACAATATCAGCGAGGAACCACCCACGATTGTACTGACCGCGACGCTGCTTGACGCCAAAAACCAGCCGCTCGCCTATCAACCCGTCGATTTCACGTTGAAAACTTCTTTTGGGAGTCTGGGGTATGGAAGCCGCCCAACCAACCCAGACGGCAAAGCCCAATTGCGTGTGCAGGACCGGCGGTATGGACAATACTCTGTCACGGGCGCCTATACCGGCGGCGCTGAATTTGCTGCTTCCAACGCCGTAGCTTCCGTAAACTTTGGGCCCCGCCCAGAACCCGATTTGCCCTCTGAGGGAGTGCTCATCGCCCCTTACCCCACTGCTGCCATCGGCTTGCCCTTCCTGCTCTTCTACGGGGGGATGTGGTGCGTGTATTTCTACGTTGGCTATTTGATCGTTTCCGGCTTGCGCCGCAAGCGCCAGACGTAAACCCAGCAAGTAACAGCGGATCGTTCTGACCGTCAAATGAAAAAACTACAGGTTGTAGCGGCCCGCTTGGAAAGAAGTAAATGGCGCGCCTTAGGGGACGATTTCCGAACTTTTACACTCGCTTGCGGCGCTACTTCGTTGTCCCAACCTGACTAATGTCCTTGTGGTACGATGCCCCCGTCATTTGAGGAAGCCGAGCCTTATTACGTCTCAAAACGCTGGCCACGAAAATGGCCAATCTGGGGAGTGACACCTTTTTGTCGGGTCCGAGGAGGACACGTGAATCCGGGTGACGTGAGAACTTTCAAGCGGGGAACTGGAAACGCCGTTGTAGTCGCAGTCGGCACGTGGGCGGAGCGTCCGAAAAGCAATGGCCCAATCCAGATTCACCTCGCAGGTATAGGAGGGAAGCACACAACGGTCACAAATCAATCGGAGTCTGAGAGGTATCACAGAACCCTTTTTCGGGATTTGAGAAAGCTATTGATCCAGAACGACTGTTGGCCATACGGAGACGAAGGTGCAGAGACTGAAACTCGCAGTTGAACCGCTTGCATGCGTCTTTCTTGCCTGGACGCTGTTCGGCTTCGGCTTGCTTCCCACCCAAAGCCAGGAATCCGGAAAGGCCTCGGTTCCGAAGCGCGACGATCTCGTGGATGCAATTTATATGAGCTACCTGCCTATGCGAGGCGTTATGGCCAAGGATATGTGGGAGCACCTGAGAGGAGGTGTTCGACAGCTTCAGGAGCAAGACCCGAAAAACCAGAAAGTCCAGATGCTGGCCCTGCTCATCGAAGGCGAGATTGCAAGAACTGACAAGCAATTCGATCTCGCGCATAGCAAGTTTCAACAGGCAAACAATCTAAGTCCGACCGACTCTATGCCCTTCCTGGGCCTAGCGGAAACGGCACTCGATCAGGAGCAGACTGACCAAGCGGCGACAATGCTTTTTGTAGCTGAAAGCCAGGTATCCAAGTCCGTACAAACTGACTTTCAGCACTCTTGCTATACCCGCATTGGAGAGCTGTATGAAAGAGCCGGAAAGTATTCAGAAGCAGTCAATGCCTACGAACTGGCTGTGGCAAAGAAACCCAATTGGGGACAGGGCCAAAGGACGTTGACCCGAATCTATCTCACCGTGAATGAACCGGAGAAGGCTCTCGACCACGCTCAAAAGGCTGTGGCCCTGGAGCCGAAGGAACCATCGGACTATTCCATCTTGGGAGAGGCCCAAAGACGCTTGGGCCGGAAAAATCTAGCTCTGGACGCCTTGCGTAAAGCGGTGGAACTCGACCCCGGAAATGCTCTCTTCCATTATGAGCTAGGCCTTGAGTACGAAAGCCAGGGTAACAAGATCTTTGCTTTGCGTTCGTACCTGACAGCGAAAAACCTCACAGAGCGCACAAACCACCCTGCGAATTTGGTCCGAAACTTGGACGAAGGAATTGCTCGGGTGCAGAAGTGATGCTGAATCAGACATAGCACGCATCGAAGTAAGCCCCCCTTCAAGCCCCGTCAGGACTGTAAACTCAGTTGTCCCACCGTTGACGACGGGCCGACTCCCGAGGTCGAGCCCTAGTCTGATTCCGCAAAAATAAAGCCGGAAAGCGCAAAATAGTTGGACGGATTTTGGCGAAAAAACCCCTCTGTATTAGTGAGGGGTGATTTCGATGATTCTCGCCGACTTGAGTCTCGGGCGAAGCCGTCCGCTCTCCATGCGGAATGGGAGTGAACTGAAGCCCGCTTCAGTACCAGACTTCAGGTGCATCGCATGTTCACTTCAGTTCGGACGGGTGAAGCGGACTTCACCCCGGCACTTCACCCACAGCGTTTATTCACTTCACCTTGACGTGAGGCGAACTTCTTGGGACCGAGAAACATGGCCGACGATTCGGTACGCGGCAAAAATGAAATGGGGCGGGAGCGACCCCGCCCTTTGACGCACCGTGCGTCACGGTTGCCTGTGGGGTCGCTCCCGCCCCAATCACGCGCAGCGCGTGACACGTTTAGCCCTATCCGGCAGTGGCAGCCAGAGGGAATCTCGGGATGCGCTTTAGCGGAAACAGCGAACGCAAACCCGGACAGAATCATTGATGCCGTCAGGATTTTCGAACTCGCGAATAAGGCGCATTTTCTGTA
>JBGOVX010000006.1:0-49833 GCA_041478355.1 Terriglobia bacterium
CTAAGGGAGAGGTCTGCAAAACCTCCATTCGTGGGTTCAAATCCCACCCGCGCCTCCAGATTTATGATCGTTTTTGCCCACGCTGCGACGCGTTCCGGGCGGCAAGCCGGCAAGTGTGCGTTCCGGTTCCACAGTTCAAATTCCTGCCTGTCAGCGCTCGATCCCTGAAACAGCCTTGTAGGTGTGTATCACTACCCGTGCGACACCTATCGTAGTTCATTCGCAACACTTCGGGAGAAATTGACATTATGGAATCCCGGGGCGCCTTTAGGAAGCGGACATTGCAAGCGCTAAAGTCGAACATGATCCTATCGCTTGACAGTAAATGGTGGCTGCCGTATGGTTTGGCGCGACGCTTCAAAGTTCTGGAAAGAGAAATACTGGAACAGGCACGGCCACCCATTGAAAAATCCAAGGAGCCATTCATGAAAAAGATGATTCTGATATTCGGTTTTGCGGCACTCTTGCTGCCAGCACGCGTATCGTGGGCGCAGATCGCTGCTCCCAATGAAGCCGGCGTGTCCATGGGCCACATGCATTTGGTGGTGCAGGATGTGGACGCCACTAAAGACTTTTTAATCAAGTTTGGCGGCACGCCCTCCAAACGGCCTGACGGCGTAAAATTTCCTGGTGTCATGTTCCTGATCAGGAAGGGCGAGCCGTCCGGCGGCACTGTGGGATCGGTGGTGGGTCACTTCGGGTTTAACGTTCCCAACACCGAGCAAGCGCTGGCGAAATGGAAGGCCGCAGGATTGAAAACGGAAGTGGGTCAAAATCCCGGGCAGGGTTTTGTATATACCCCCGACGGTCTGTCGAGGATTGAGATTTTGGAGGTCAAGACGCTCGACATGCCGCTCAAGTTTCACCACATCCATTTTTATGTGGCCGATCCGGGCCCCGGCGGCGGCAGTTCGGTGACGGAAATGCAAGCCTGGTATGCCAAAGTGTTTGGCGCCAAACCAGGAAAACGGGGACCATACGACGCTGCGGACCTGCCGGGTGTGAACCTGACGTTTACAAAATCCGACACTCCCACCGTGACCACGAAAGGGCGTGTTTTGGACCATATTGGTTTCGAGATTCCAGACCTAGAAGGATTCTGCAACCGGGAGACCGCGCTCGGCGTGAAGTTCGATACCCCCTGCACCAAATCACCGGACCGGCCGACCTTCACGATATATCTGACCGATCCTTGGGGAACCTATATTGAACTGACCAACACCATGAGCTCCTTTTAGGCTCATTCGTTGCGTCTTGAGTTTTTGGTGGATAGTCAGACCAGAACGGAACTTCAGAGTCTGAGTGCGAGTTGACGCAACCAGCCAGGCAGCTTAAGTTTGGATTTGTGGAGGAGGCAAGATGGCAAAGCTGGCTCTGGTTTATGGCATGCGGTTACTTCCGGCGGAGGAATTGGGCGCGGTGGGTGACGCGGCGATCGAGTTGAAAGACGGCCGCACAGCGCGCGTTACCATGCACCTGATCGAAGGCAGTAAGGAACAGATCGAGGAAACGCTCCAGCAATCCATCGAGGCCTTTTTCGAAATGTATCCGGAAATCTGAGCGGCGCAGAAACGTTCAGATGCGCGCGAATCGCGCCTTAGCGGTTTCCGAAATTTTCAGGATCAAAATCCGCGGAGCCAGGGACCGCGGCATTCGAGGTAACCAGCACGACGCTCTGCCCGGTCAGCTCAAAACGCTTCCGGCATTTGCGGCAGGCCACCAATTCATCGACGCGAACCATGTAAGAGCGCGCCAGTGCGAAGCGCTTTTTGTCTTCTTCACCTGCCCCGCGCGGCAACTCGTTCTTCTTGATGCGCACGATCCAGCGAATCGGATAATTATCTTCCTTGCGGCATGCCGGACAGGTGAGGGGAATATTCTTGGTCTCTTGCTTCTCGTTATAAAACTGGCGCTCATCCATGAGGTCCCCACTCTCTCTGCATCGGCGATCCGATCATCAGGCGCGCGGCGCCGGCATTGCATGATTGGCCGTGCACGAATCGATTGTAACAAATTCGATGCCGGTGTCGCGCCAGCGCGGAAGCCAGTGTTCGAGAGCGGAAACCACGTGATTCCGGTCGCCGCCGAGAGCGCGATGGTCGCCGTCATGAAGCACGACGACGTCGCCATGCGAACGGGCGGGGCGCGCGGCTCGGGCGAGCCTGGCGATTAAACGCTCCGGCGGCTGCGGTTTCCAGTCCCAGCAGATTTTCGACCACATCACGATTCCTCGCATTCCGGCGCGGTGAACCTCTCCGTCCAGCATGGGGCTGCGGTAGCCATAGGGCGGCCGCATCCACTGCGGCGCCTCCGACCCAGTGGCGACAGCGACGGCCTCCTGGCATCGCGCCAACTGGTCTCGAATTTCCGCGCGCGATTTAAAAATCAGGCTGGGATGCGAATCGGTATGGTTGCCAAGCAAGTGGCCCCGGGCGGAAATTTCTCGAACCAGGCCGGGACATGCCCGCGCAAATTTCCCGATCAAAAAAAAAGTCGCGCGTACCGAGTGCCGGTCAAACAGATCGAGAAGCCGCGGAGTGACACCCGGATTAGGACCATCATCAAAAGTGAGGGCGAGTTTCCTGGGGGAATCCGTATGCCGCACGGTGGGGCCGAATAATTCCGCCGGCGGAGCGACGGCTCCCCACGCGGCGATTCCCGCAGCAGTCACCGCGCCAGCTGACACAACGATGGGCCAAGGGTTCAATTCGTCTCCGCGATTGATTTTCGCACGACATCGCCCGGCATGCCAGCCGCCGGCAAAGTAACCCTTCCGGGTAAGAACACGTCTAAGAACTAAAAACATGGGCGGCGCGCGAAATGGCCGTTTCCATTGGACCGCACACTCTGGAACTAACCGAGCGCGAAAAGGGTATTGTACTTAGGGTCGAAAGGGCGTGAGGTGTTGGGCAAACGATTGGCCGTACTGCTGGTATGGATTGCCGTTTTTGGAGTCTCGCTGGCTGCGCAGGAAAATCAGGGCGCGAATATTTCCCCAGAACCTGGACTGGATTCGCGGCTGACCGGCGTGGTGCGGACCTCTGACGGCGCCCCGATTCCAGGCTCCACCTTGCGTGTGATCCAGACCACCTCTGGAAAAGCATGGGTGACCTGGACCGATGAGACCGGAAAGTTCGAATTCCCAGCCCTTCCCGCAGGTCACTACCGCGTGGAGATTTCACAGCTTGGCTTTGCGCCGGCAACTAGAGAGATCGATTTAGCCGCAGGTCTACAGACGCCGCTTGAATTGAAACTGGATGTAGGAACCTTGGCAGCAATCAGCGCTCCCGCCGCACCACTGTCCCCGCAAACTCCCGCTGCGAATCCACCGTCGAACGAAGCCGCGAAATCCGCGTCTGCCGGTACCGCGCCGGCATCGCCAGATGGGCGACCCGGCGGTGCGCGTCCAGGACCAGGTGGTGGGCGGCGCGCGTTCCAACAGGTGGGCCTCAACGGTCAGGGGCAGAGCAACCCGGAAAATACAGGAGACGACCAAAATCTTTCTGACACAGGCGATGCGCTCGGCCCAGCCGCTTCTGCCGATGCGGTTCAGATGATCGGGACGGTCGCGATGGGGCAGACGCAAGATCAGATGGGTGGCTTTGGTCAAGCCGGTGGCGACCCGGGTGGGCTGGATGCACAAGGCTCGTTTGGAAATGCTGCGCCGGGAATTATTCCCGGGCAGACGGCCCAAGGTGGAGGGCCGGGAGGGTCCGGAGGAGGATTTGGCGGGCCGGGCGGCGGAGGCGGCTTTGGTGGGCGACGTGGCGGCGGTGGCCGAGGACCGGGGCAGCGCGGAGGGCCGCCGGGCGGACCTCAGGGAATTGAAGCGCTGATGGGAGCGCAGCGCCTGTTACGCCAGCGAATCAACCGCATGCACTACAGCTTTTACGACACATTCAGCGATTCAGCATTCAATGCCCGGCCCTATTCGTTCACCGAGGCCAACCCGCCAAAAATTTCCGGCTGGAATGAAAGCGCCGGGCTCAACATCGGCGGGCCGCTGAAAATCCCGCACGTGTACAATGGCACCGACAAGACATTTTTCTACATTAATTTTGGCGGCACATGGTCGCGAACTCCGGTGGATTCGTTTGCCACTGTTCCCACGCCGGCGGAGAGAATGGGCGATTTCAGCGCGGACAACGCGCTGCTCTATAACCCGGCTTCCAATTTGACTGGTCCCAGAACGTTGATGCCCAACGCCGGCTGCCTTCAGGATGCGGCGAATGCCTCCGGTACGTGCATTCCTCAAAACATGATCAGCCAGCAAGCGCTTAATTTACTGCACTACATTCCGCCCCCGAATCTTCCCGGCCAGACGTTGAACTATCACCTGCAAACAAACCTTCCAGGATTGAGCAATCGATTGAACGTGAATGTCACGCATCAAATTTCGCCGAAATTGAGCCTGCAGGTGGAATACAGCCTCACCAATGGAACTTCGCACTCGCTGAGCAGTTTTCCGGGCATTGAGGGAAGCGCGTTCACGCGCGGGCAGAGCGTGATGCTCGGTCTCACACAGAACTACACCAAGACGTTCGTGCACATTTCCCAGTTCTATTTTTCGCGCAACAGGTCGCTGGGCCTCAATCAGTTTTCGAATTCGACCGACATCAGCTCGCAACTCGGTATCACCGGGGTGTCACCTGCCCCGTTTGATTTCGGCCTGCCCTCCATCAACTTCACCAACTTCACAGGGTTGAGCGATCCGAGTCCATCATTGAACCGCAGCCAGACCTATCGTTATGTGGACAGCATCCGGTGGATAAAGACGACGCACACGGTAACTGCCGGCGCCGAAGTTCGAAAAATGGATATCAATCGTGATACCGACCCATCGCCAAACGGTCAATTTTCATTTACGGGGCTGATGACCAGCCAACTCACCTCCGTTGGAACGCCGGTCGCTTCCCAGGCCAACTGCGGAGCTGCCAACCCTGCCGTCCCCTGCATTGGAAATGATTTTGCCGATTTCCTGCTAGGCTATCCGGCAAACACAAAAGTCCAATACGGCAATACCAGCACGTATTTCCGCAACTGGGGCTTTATCGGCTACGCATCCGATGACTGGCACATGTTTCCGCGGTTCACACTGACCACTGGCGTGCGGTACGAAGCCTTCACTCCGCCAACGGAAATCAACGGTCATATCGCCAATCTGCAAGTGAGTTCGGACTTCACCCAAGCGCATTGTGTGACTCCGGTGACCATAGGTAACTGCATTGCGGGGCAGTCCGCATCACTATTCGGCGGCCACTACAACAACTGGGCGCCGCGCTTAGGAATTGCTTGGCAGCCGCCCGGAAAATGGTTTACCGGACAGCATCAAATGACGATTCGAGCGGGGTACGGCATGTTTTACGTCGAGTCCTACTTGAACACACTGGCGAGCGAGATGGCTAATCAGCCGCCCTTCGCGGTGGCCAGCACCCTGGCAACACTCAGCGGCGCTAGCCCAACACTGCTGACGCTCCAGAATGGTTTTCCATCGGGCGCGTTGTCCTCCAGCACGGTGACCAACACCGTTGCGGTAAATCCGAATTATCAAGTTCCCTATGCGATGA
Source organism: Terriglobia bacterium (assembly GCA_041478355.1). GTDB lineage: Bacteria > Acidobacteriota > Terriglobia > Acidiferrales > UBA7541 > Palsa-360. The sequence continues at coordinate 5,568 of JBGOVX010000006.1, forward strand.
TCTGGAACACCTCGATCGAATACAACCTGGCCAGGCGTATGTTCCTTGAAGTCATGTACACCGGAACGCGGGGCGTCCATCTGGATGAGCTCCTCGGATACAGCCTGGTGAATGCCGGAGGAGCGAACACGACTCAGAACGCGGCCGGCTTCACCTACGACACCTCCGGAGCATTTTCAAATTTCAACGCCTTGCAAGTTCGCCTGCAAAAGCGCATGAGCCGCGGGCTGATGTTCATGGCCAGATATACTTTCTCGAAGTCGCTTGACGACGCCAGCACAATCGGCGGTGGCGGTCAAACCGTGCTCCAGAACAACGCGGACCCTCGCGGCGACTACGGATTGTCGTCGTTCAACATGCGCCATCAGTTTCTGGGAAACTTTTCGTATCAACTTCCGTTCGGCGACGGCCAGCGCTTTGCCGCCCGGGGCTGGAAGAAATCTGTCTTTGGCGCCTGGCGCGCCAACGGATCTTTCACCGCGCACTCCGGCACTCCCTATACCGTGAGGGTCTTCTCCAAGAATCAGGCTTGCCAAAATGTTCCGGGCGTCAATTCCGAGCGCGCCGACCAAAATGGAAATTCCGCGCTGGCCAATCCGACGGTCCAGAGATGGTTCAATACGTCGGCTTTTGGCGTGCCGGCCGGATGCTTCGGCGATGCGCCACGAAATTCGGTCATCGGTCCCGGAGCGTTCACGATCAATTCGGGGTTGTCAAAGACGATTCAATTTGGACACGATGGCCTGCGGCACCTGGACCTCAGTTGGAACACCAACAACCTGCTCAATCATGTGAACTATTCCGGCCTATCCACGGTGCTTGGTTCCACAACCTTCGGCCAAGTGACCGTGGCTGGGGCTTTGCGAAGCATGTCGTTTACAACGCGGGTGAACTTCTGATGCCCGCGCAAAACACAACGCGGAGATTTCTTGCGGCACTGGGGGCGGTTGCGCTGCTTACCGCGCCAATGAGCGCGCAGAACTCGCAGCCTCAGCAACAAGCCCAAACGCAGGCTCCCGCCGTCAATCCACGCCAGGGGCCTGCGGCACCGCCGCCCACGCTACTGCCTCGCGGAAAAGCAACCATTCGCTCTACCGTCAGCCTGGTTGAAATTGACGTGCAGGTAATCGACCGCGCCGGCAAGCCGGTCAAGGGACTGAAACAGGAACAGTTCTCTGTCACCGAAGACGGCAAGCCGCAAAAGGTGTCTACGTTCGAATACAACGATATCGAGCAAATCGAAACTGCCGGCACTACAGGCGACGCGCCGATAACGATTCCGCTGGGAGCTGTGGTTTCACCGGAACAGGTCAGGGCCGTGGTGCATGACCACCGAATGATCGTGCTGTTCTTCGACCTTACTTCGCTACAGCCCGAAGACCTGCTGCGCTCGACACGCGCCGCCGGAAAATATATTCGCGAACAGATGACGCCTGCAGATTTGGCGGGAGTGGTGGCCTTTGGCAACACGCTGAAGGTGATCGCCAATTTCACCAACGACCGCGAGTTGCTGCAACAGGCCGTCGAAGCCCTGGTGCCCGGCCACGAAGCGGTGCTGGCCGGGCTGGCTGATGCCGCCACGGCGGCGAGCGGCGAGACCGCCGTCACCGAAGATACCGGCGCGGCGTTCACGGCGGACGACACGGAATTCAACGTCTTCAATACCGACCGTAAACTTGCCGCCGTCGAGGCCATCTGTGAAATCCTGGATGGCATTCCCGGCAAGAAATCCCTGATCCAATTTACAGGGGGCGTCACGCAAACGGGCGAAGAAAACCGCTCGCAACTGATTGCCGCCACAAGCTCCGCCAATCGCTCGAACGTTTCCATATACTCGGTGGATTCGCGCGGTCTGCTCACAGCGACTCCCGGAGGAGATGCCAGCGCCGGCGCATCCGGCGGCACGGCCATGTTTTCCGGCGCGACAGTTATTTCACAAAGCCAATCGCGGCAGGATTCGCGCGACACGCTCGAGACTCTGGCTGCCGACACCGGAGGACGGTCTTTTTTCGACATTGGTGATTTCGGAAAAGTTTTCCAGGACGTGCAGAGCGACACCTCAGGGTACTACCTGGTGGGCTATTACAGCACTGATGCGAGGCGCGATGGGAGCTGGCGGCGCGTCCAAGTGAAGATCGATTCACTGCCCGCCGGAGCGCATCTTCGTACCCGCGAGGGCTACTATGCGCCAAAGGACTTTGGCGTCTTCACCACCGAAGATCGCGAGCGGCAGCTGGAAGAGGCGTTCCGCTCGGATACTCCCGAAGTCGAGCTCCCGCTGGCCGTTGAAACCGCGCAGTTCCAGCTGGACAAAAACCAGGTATTCGTTCCGATCGCCGCAAAGCTCGCCCCCAGCGCGTTGCAGTGGGCGCAAAAGCGGGGCAGCCGTGAAACCGCGTTTGATTTCGCCGCGGAGGTCCGCGACGCCAAGACCAACCGCGTGGCCGGCGCGCTGCGCGACACGATCACGGTAAAAATCGATGCCGAACATTTCCAGGACCTGCAGCAGCGCTCCCTGGTCTACCAGGGCGGCATCATCCTTTCGCCGGGCGAATATAAGTTGAAATTTTTGGCTCGGGAAAACGAATCGGGCCGCATCGGCACGTTCGAGGACAAAATCACGGTTCAGCCTCTTCTTCCGGATCGTTTGCAGTTGAGTTCGGTCCTTCTGTCCAGCCAGGTTGAAGCAGTGGAGAAAACGGCGCAAGTGAAAACGAAGGCGGCCGCTAAAGACGCTGAGATGAAATCGTCGCCCCTGGTTGCCGGTGGCGAGCGCATTGTCCCCAGCGTGACGCGCGTATTCACCGGCCAGCAGACGCTTTACGTCTTCTTCCAGGCATATTTGCCACAGAAGGCCGGCGCGGTTTCCTTGCGCGCAGGACTGATATTTTTCCGCAACGGGCAGCGCCTTTCCGATACTGCAATGGTCGAGCCGGCCGAATATGATGAAAAAACCTGCGCAGCGTCGTTTCGCATCAGCATTCCGCTGAGCGGACTGAACGCAGGGCGCTACACGGTGCAAGCCATCGTGGTGGATGCCGGGACGCCCTACGCAGCTTTCGCGCGTAATTATTTTGCCCTTCGCGCGACGCCAAAACCCGCAGCCGCCGCAACCGTTGCACCTCCGCCAGGCAATTGATCCCGACGCAAGCAGCGCGTGATTTAGAAGTCGCCGCCATTAAACCCAAGAATTAAGAAGCTCAACGAGATTTTCGCTATTCCTGCTTGCGTTCCGAGCGCAGATCGATGCCGAGTTGCTGGCACTTCTTGTAGAGGTGGCTGCGTTCCAGGCCCAGGGCGCGGGCCACGTTGGTCATGTGGTGACGGTGGCGGTGCAGTTCGGCGAGCAGCACTTCCCGTTCGAACGATTCCATGCGTTGGGCCAGCGTGCCGGTTCCGTTGGCCGCTGCGTGTTCGCCATTTCGAGCCGAGGGCAATGCCCGGTGCACGTCGCCGGCCGTAATCGTTTCGCCATCGGTGAGCAACAGGACGCGCTCCACCACGTTGCGAAGTTCGCGGACGTTGCCGGGCCACGGATAACCCTTCAGAATTTCCAGCGCTTCCCCTGAAAATTGCTTTTTTTTCCACCCATTTTGCGCGGCCACCTGCGCGGCGAAATGCTCCGCCAGGCCGGGAACTTCCTCGGCACGTTCCCGCAGCGGCGGCAGGACAATCGGAAAAACGTAAATGCGATGAAACAGATCCGGCCGAAACGCTCCCTGACGAACCAACTCTTCCAGATTGCGATGCGTTGCCACCACGATGCGCGCATCGACGGGGATGGGCCTGTCTCCTCCCACACGTTCGATTTCATCCTCTTCCAGCACGCGAAGCAGCTTCGCTTGCATCGGCAGAGGCATGTCGCCGATTTCATCCAGAAACAGCGTGCCTCCCCCGGCCTGTTCGAATTTGCCGATGTGCCGGCCCGTCGCGCCGGTAAACGAACCCTTCTCATGGCCGAACAATTCCGATTCGATCAGCTCGGCCGGCACGGCGGCGCAGTTGAGCGTCACAAATGGAGCGTCGCGGCGCGCGCTCATCTGATGAATTGCGCGCGCGACCAACTCTTTGCCGGTGCCCGTTTCACCCTGGATGGTCACGCGCGATTCACTTGTGGCCACACGCTCGACCTGCGCCAGCAACTGCTGCATTGCAGGACCGGCCCAGATCATTTCGTGTTTTCCGAGGCGTCCGCGCAGATCGCGATTTTCCTCTTCCAGGTGGCGCAAGCGCAGAACATTCTCCACGGTAACTAAAAGTTTTTCGGTCGAAAGCGGCTTTTCAAGAAAATCCACCGCTCCCAGGCGCGTGGCTCGGACGGCGAGTTCGACATTGGCTTGCCCCGAAATCATCACCACCGGCGTGGTCACACCGGAGGCTTTCAAATCCTCCAGCAGCGAAATGCCGTCTTTCCCGGGCATGACCACGTCCGAAAAAATTACGTCGAAACGCTGCGCACGAATCATTTCCAGGGCCCGAGTGGCGCTGTCGCACACGGCGGCTTCGTATCCGGCCAGGCGGAAAGCGCGAGCCAGCGACGCCAGAGTGTTCGGATCGTCGTCGATCAGCAGGAGATGAGGTTTGGAGGTCGTCATATATTGGCCATGCTGTTATTCGACGCGGGTGATCGCCGGGTCCAATGGTACTGCCTGGCTGCTTTCATCGGCTGCGGCAACCGGTGAATGGACCGGCCTCAACGCTGCGCCGGGATGATCGATCGGCAACTCGATCCGAAAAGTGGCTCCGGCGCCCGGCGCGGATTCCACATCAATTGTTCCGCCGTGATCGCATACCACCGACTGAACGATCGCCAGGCCCAAGCCGGTGCCGTGCTGCTTGCTGGTGTAATAGGGAGTGAAGAGGCGCGCGCATTCCTCAGGCGTCAGGCCGGAGCCGGTATCGCTGACTTCGATGCGCACCGAACGATTGCGCTGCGAGGTGCGCACGGTGAGCGCGCCGCCTGAAGGCATGGCATCGAGCGAATTGAGAATCAGGTTTTCCAGCGCCCTGCGCAGCAAGACCGGATCGGCCTGGGGATGAGCAAGATTTTCGGCCAGGTACAGCTCCGGGAGGATCGGTGGACGGCCCACGGCGCTCAATTGCGGCTCAAATAATTTCACGACACCGCGGATCGATTCGTTCAAATCCACGGGCTCGAACTCCGGCGCGGGCATTTTGGCGAAATCGCTGAACCGGCCGACGATGGCTTTCAGATTTTCAAGCTCGGCGCGCAGCGTCGCGGTGGATTCGGAAAACACCTCGTCGAATTGTTCGGGAGTTTGTTCGCGCGCGCGCTGCAGATTTTCCACCGTCAATTGCAGGGGAAACAGCGGATTCTTCAATTCGTGCGCCAGCCTGCGCGCCAGCTCACGCCATGCCGCGACGCGCTCGGTCTGCACCAGGCGCTCTCGCTGCTCGGTAAGCTGGCGGGTCATGTCATTGAATGCCGCGGCCAGTTGGCCGATTTCGTCGCGCGAGCGCACCTCGACGCGAGCTTCCCAGCGCCCTGCGGCTACTTCACGCGCGCCCAATGCGAGTTTCTCGATCGGACGCGTGACGCGCGCCGATATCCACCAACCGAGAACCAACCCCAGCAAGATCACCCCGCCGCCCACCAGCAGTGCCAGGGCGCGAATAAAATAAAGCATTTGAACCAGATCCTCACGCGAGCTTCCCACCAGCAGAACTCCCAACAAATCGCCTTCACGGCCGGTCAATGGAATGGCGTCGAAGTTTTCCGAGATTGCCGCTTGGTCCCGAGTCCAATCGATTCTCTTTTGCAACTCATGATGGGTGCGCTGGACTTCCGCGATCAAGGGGCCGAATAGATCGGCCTGGCCCGCCGGGCCATGAACGTCGGTGAGCTGGGAGGGCACGAAGCCCTGCTCAAGATTCCGGTAAAGCAGCGTGCGCATGCCTGACGGCAGGACCAGCGTCGCAAGGAAATCCTGATCCAGGCGCTGCCCGCCAATCAGGTAGAAATGTTTTTCGCCGACGCGAACCGAGCGAACCGCCAGCAACCCCAGCTCGACATTGTCCGGCATTTCCACGCGGCGCAGGAACGCGCCCTGCGAATTCCAGTCCGTTCCACTCGCGACCCAGTCGTTCTTGTAACCGAATCGCGCGGGCCACTCCGCGGAGGAAATCAGCGTGCCGTCGTTGCCGGCGATGTCGAGGAAATCAAGTTGCTGGGATTGGGCGATGCCGCGCCCGTCATTGTAATACTGCGAAGCGTCGGCCTGCGGACGGCTCAGGTCCATGACCATGCGCAGCGTGGCCTCGGCGTCGGCAATTCCCTGCATGCGCTGCGCGACTTCTTCCCCGCGCTGCGCGTATTCGCGGCGAAATTGAGCCACTAGGGCGTCGGTGCGCTGGCGGTCAAATTGTTCGAACGCGCGCCGCGTGTACGCGGAGACGCCCCACGCCACCATGGTCACCGCGGCAACGATGGTCAGTGTGAAAAACGCCAGGAGCTTGGTGCGAAAACTCATTGCGATCTTCCCCCTGTCGAGGCCGCTGGCCCTAACCACGCCTCCTCCAGCCGCCAGCCACCCCAGCGCGGAGCCATCCAATCGCGCACTTGTGGGCTCAGCCCATAACTTTCGGAAACGTGAACCAGGGGAATTACACGGAATGCGTCAACAGGCGCGCGCTCGGCGGCGTAAGCCTGCTCCGGCGTTTCCAACTCAGAGGGGGATTCGCCGAGCTCATTCAATAACCCAGTGAGAGCAGCACCGGGATCAGGCGCGGCAATGCGATGGCGCACCAAACGTATATCCGCGGGTGCCGTTTTTCCGTTTGCTGCCTGTCCTGAAATCTGCACCGTGATCCCAACGTCTCTCAAATTTACGGCTACGCGCTCGGCCACCGAGCGTGCGTCGGCGTCGCCAAAATCATAGACCAGCACAAGGGGCGAGTGGCGGGAAAGTTCACGCACGGTAGCGTGAAACAGTTCCTTCGCCTTCTGGAGGTTGGTAGTAACGGGAAACAGAAACGCGTAACCGGAAATCCAGTTTGGCAACAATCCTCCCGCCGCGACGCTCTGACGTTGCAGGATGACATCCGCAATGGAAGTGCGATCAATGGCCAATGAGACCGCTTGGCGGACTCGCGCGTCTTGAACAACGGGGCGCGACTTTTCAAACTGGAGTGCGAGCAAGTCTATTGGTTCGCTCGATGTGGGGCGGACGCCGCGCTGCACTGCCCGGCGCAATTGAGAGGCAGGCAACTCGACCACATCGGCCTGTCCAAATGCGATGGCGTTGGCCTGCTTCTCAAAGTCCACGTCCATCGCGAATTCAATCTTATCCACGAACGGTCGCCCCGCCCAGCAGGACTCATTGGCCGCCATGACAACTTTCGCGGGGGCATCCGCGGCCGGCCATTCGGCAACGCGGAATGGACCAGTCCCGTAAAGCGAGCCGTCCATCGCGGTGTGAAATATGAAGTAACGGCCCGTGGCGAGTTGCGCGGGAAAGTCCGGCATGGGGTGATCTGCTTGAACGACGACGGAATCGGAAGTTGCGCTCACGTCAAATTCATTTCCGAGAATTTGCTGGAGCGCGAGAGCAGCCGCTTCCGGAGTGAGCGGCGCGCCGTCACTGAATTTCACGCCCTCGCGCAGACGAAATTGCCAGCGCTTTGCCTGCGCGTCATGCTGCCAGGAAATCGCCAGCGCAGGTTGCGCCATCCCGTGATCGTCGAAATGAACAAGACGATCGAACACGAGCGATGCCAGCCGATCGGTAGCCGCAGCCTGTTCCGAATCAACTGGCCACCGGCGCGGATCGATCGTGGCAATGCGTGCGTGCATTTGGACGCGCAACGTCCCGCCGAATTTCGGTCGTGTCGAGGCCGCCGCATTCGAGACAGTTGCGATCGCTCCTAGCGTGAGGAGCAGGACGATTGCCAGGCACGACTTACTGACCACACGAAATGGACAAACGATACGCTTCATAATTCCGAGTCTTAAGGTTTCGCACGACCGCTGTGGCCGCCGTCGGAGCATCAACTAACGCGTTAAGCGCCAGAACCGGCCCGGGAAAATTTAGTTCGTTGCTGACCGCGACACCGCCGCCATCAAACGCTTGGACGATATCTGACTGCGTATAGTCGCCCGTGCCTGAAGTCAGCACTTGATTGCCACTGCCACAAGCGCTGCGAATCACATTAAGCTGATCTCCCTTCCCGGAAGGTATATTATAGCCGGTAGGCATGATCTGAAAATCGGGAGGATCACGCGCAGCACGCTCGCCTGAAAAGCGACACTTGACCAGTTCACGCGCAAACAGTGCAACACTACAGACCCGCATATCGAGCATAACTTCTACTACACTCCCAACTCGGATAAACCATCCGTTTGGAAGCCGCGTCGGGGCCTCTGCCGCCGGAATTTCGACCTTGGTTGCAGAGTCGTTTCCTATTTCTCGAAACTCCAAGCCATCAGGATGAAGCAACAACAACAATGGCACGCCAGGTATAACGGTCGCATCGAGAATAGGATCTGAGCCCTCCCAGAATTTTTCGCTGCGGAGAACCATCGGCATTGCATCGGAGACGGCCCGATTTTCAGAGGATCGCGACACGGAGATCGACACAACCCGGGATGTATCACCTTGTTGAATTTCAGCGATCCAGATATGACCTTTCACATTTTCTGAGAGTGTGACCCCCACGCTGACGGTCGCGACGCCGTTTACCGGCGAATGAAAACCTTGGTTCTCCAGCTCACCTTTGATGGCCTGTTCAACCTTGGCAACCTCAGCCGCTGACAAGGACGAAGCGCTTCGCACCTCGATGGAAATACCTTCGTTCGCAGGAAGAGCCGCCGCAATCTTGCGCGCCAGTTCCCGCGCGGAATCCTCAAGCGTTGCGGAGCGCGCCGCCATCGGCACAGCCAGCAAGACAAAGAGAAATAAGAGTATGCGGCAAGCGAGGCTGGATCGATCGATGCCCGTCATCGGTGTGCTGCGGCCGGCCAGGCGTGGAAGAAAAACTAAACGCGCGCCGTGGCCAACACTGCGGGAAATCATAGCACAGCGGTCCGGCGACAATACCGATTGCAAAACGTGCGTTGCGCAATACGTATCGGGCCAATCGATCACGTAGCTTGAAAGCACGTCCGCGCCCTGGAGCAGCCACTTTGTTCGGGCAGGCTCCAAAAGGAGCCCGCTCCCGTGGCGGCTCCAGGGCGCGGCTCGCACACTGGCCATCAGCCGGGCTGGTCCTCGCTGTAATGATCCTTCGCAGGGAGACATTCCCTGAACCGGATCCCTGCGAGCAGCCCGCAAGGGTTTTTGGCTGATGGAACTCAATCTCATTTGACCTTCACCGTCTGCACCTGCTTGCGTGCCGGCGCCGGAGCTTCCTGCTCCGAGTCGGCTGAAGGCGGCTGGCCCGAGAACGCGGAGCGCAGAACGTCCGAGGCGAAGAAGTTTTTGCCGTCCATGGGCACCATGATGATTTGCAACTTGTCCGAGAGCCGCTCGGCGATGATTTTCTGAATCAGCATGGGATTCTGCTTGAGCACCGCCGCCTCTCCCTGCAACCGTTCGGCATCTGCAGCCGCAGTGAGGCGGATCGTATCGGCGTTAGCCGCCGCGTTCAAGCGGGTTGTGTCGGCGTCAGCGGCTGCCAGCAAACGCCGTCGCTCGACTTCCGCCTTGCTGTCGATCACTTTCGACTGCGCGGCAGCTTCCGCATTTTCCACGGTCGCTTCCTTGCGTGCCTGAGCCTCCAAGCGCGATTGCTCGATCTGCTTTTTCTTGAGCGGCAGAGTGTATTGCATGGCGTCGGCTTCGGCCTTGGCGCCAATGACGCGCGAGGCGGCATCGGCCTCGGAGCGTTTCACTTGCTGCGCCTTCGCGGCTTCGGCCTGGAGTTCGGCGATGCGCACTTGCTTCTCATGGATCGCGGTTTCGAATTCCATGCGTTCGCTTTCCTGTTCCTTCAGCAGGAGCCCTTCCAGGCCCTTGGCATATTCCGGAGGCAGATGAACGTCTCGCAGGAGGACTTCCTTCACGACGATGCCGTCCGAGCCCAGCCTCGCGGTAATGGCTTGTGTGGATTTCCGTTTAAACTCGTCGCGCTGGGTGGAAAAAATCTCGCGCACCACGTAATTGGGAGCCAGGTCGCGGAACGCGGACGACACCACGGGCGCGACGATTTCCGAGTCCACCGGCTGCGCCAGATTCGAATGAATATAGGCGAGTCGCTGGGGATCCAGGCGGTAACGCACCGACACAGCCAGACCGATCGTCAGGCCTTCGCGCGACTGCACGGTAAGCGTGTCGCTCTTGTTCGCCGACTCTGGCGCGGCGATTGTGGTGAACAGGTGATCGCGCAGATCATACACGGCCACGCGCTGTACCAGGGGCGTCACCAGGTGCACGCCGGGGTAGAGCGTTCCCTGCTGGACGCCTGAAATCTGGCTGATTCGAATTCCGCCGAATCCTTCCGGCACCGAAGCAATGCTCAACGCCAGTAGCAGGGGCGCCCACGCCCATCCGAAAAGCTTCGCGGCGAGTAACCAGCGCATAGGGCGGCGCGGCCCCGCTTTTTCGGCCGCCCCCGGCTCCCCCGAGCCGATCAGCCTATGAAACTGGATTGCCAGATAAACATCGTACCCAACCACTCCGGCCGCGGTGCCAAAGATCGCAACGCTGGCGTACATCAGCAACCACTTGAGTGCCAACATGACTTTTCTCCTTCCAGCCCCTCGAACCCCTGAATCTGCTCGTCGAGCGGACCGCCTGCACAACCGCCGATTGGAACCCCGTTAAGCTGCCTGGCGGCGGCTGGCGCCTGCTCGTGCTGCTACTTGGACCGGAACTGCGTCCATCTGCGTGGCATGTATTACCCGAAATAGGCCGCGAAGCCCCATCCATGCGCCCCACAACGCCACTAAGAATGAAAGCAGCGCGGCTTCGACCAACATGGTGACTCCCATCCAGGTTTCCATTGCAGTGCCTCCTTGCCTCTCTCGTCGATAGATATGGCACGGGGGACGCCAATCCGGCGCACATTGAAAATAAATGCTTTACGGGGATGGAGGGGTTTGTGACGTGTGGAGCTGGGAACACTTTGTGGTTGCTCAAACGCAGTTGCGGGAACGCCCGGCAATCGCTCAACGCCCTGTTGGGAGACCTGTTGCGCTATAATGGCGGTGAGGAATCGCGCCGCAATGAGGAAAGAAGGAATACAAATCGGACGGATTTACGGGATTCCCATCTTCTTGCATACCAGTTGGTTCCTTATTTTTGGCCTAATCGCTATGTCTTTTGTTTCCGAGTTTGAGGCCCTTCACCTCGATATCCCCACCCCGCGGTTGTGGGGATTAGGGCTTATGACCAGCGTGCTGTTTTTTGGTTCGCTGGTGTTTCACGAGATGGCGCATAGCGTCATCGCCAAACACTACAAGATTCCGGTAGTTTCGATCACGCTTTTCGTTTTCGGCGGAGTAGCGCGCATCGGGCGCGATCCGGCGCGCGCCATGGAAGAGTTCAACATTGCCGTCGCCGGCCCCATTTCCAGTTTTCTGCTTTCGGGAGGCTTTTGGCTGGTAGCACGGTCCGCGAGTTCGAACGCCATACTTCATGCCCTTACCGGGTCGCTAGCCTGGATCAATTTCAGTCTTGCATTATTCAACCTGGTTCCCGGGTTTCCTCTGGATGGCGGGCGCATCTTCCGGGCCGTCGTTTGGGGCGTCACGAAAAGTTATTCGCGCGCGACGCGCATCGCCGCGCGTGGCGGCCAGATCATTGCCTACGGCATGATCGGGCTGGGCGGATTCCTGGCCGTCGTGGGCTACAAGAACAACGGCGATGTGATGCAGGGGATATGGCTTGCATTCATCGGCTGGTTCCTGCTGACGGCGGCGCGCCAGAGCCGCGCGCAGGTCGATGCTCGAGGCTCACTCGAGGGACTGCGTGTCGCCGACATTATGACTGGGGAGCTGCCCACGATTGGACGCGAGATTTCACTGGAAGACTACGGGCGTGAAATCTTGCGCACTGGACGCCGCGCGCATCTGGTAGTGGCGCACGAACAACTGGTTGGGCTGATGACCGCTGAAGCGCTCCAGGGAGTCCCGCGGCACGATTGGGACGTGACCTCGGTTCAAGCCGTGATGCTCCCCAAGGAGAAGCTCCTGTGGGCCGCTCCGGAAGAGACGGCGCTTTCCCTGCTTGACCGCATGCGCAGCGTGGGCATGCAGCAAATGCCGGTCATCGCCGGCGGTCAAGTAGTAGGCATCGTCACGCAAGATTCCGTCCTTCGCGTTCTGCAGACTCGCAACGAATTTGCGCCTCTTGCAGGGCGATAAGCTCTCGCCAGTGGGCTAATCCTGTGTTGCTGGGAGTCCCGAAGGGACGGCACAACGTAGCCCACCGCGGCAGCGGTGGGAAATGTATTGAGGATGACCAGAAAGCCCCGGCAGGGGCGAAACAAGGACCTCACTCACACAAAATTAGCCCGCCACGCAAACTCTCCCCTGCGGCGCACCTTCCTTCGTTTTAGAAATTCAAAAAAACCGCCTCTGACCCTTCGCGTCCTATCTTGTCCCGAGTGGAAACGAAGAATCAGACCCGAGAATTTTCGCTGCGCTATCGCAGCAGCGAATTCACTTTGCCCATTTGACGGGCGAAATCGGCGGGATTGTATGCAGATGGATTCTCAAGCTGCTGGAACAGGCCATTGATGGCCGCGCGAACGCCGGCCGAATTGGCCATTGTTTCATTTCGGTTGTAAGCGATAAAAAGCGAATCCAGCGCCATGGCGGCTTGCTCGGCGGCGCGCTCGCCTTGGTTCGAAATCTCTTCCGCATCATTCGAAATTCGCTGCAGCAGGCGCAGCGTCATCGCGGAATCGTAGGGCTGGGCTTCGATTCGGGCGGCAAGCTGGCTTGCGAGCGATGCGGTACTTGCTGCTGCGGACGCCACGCCATCACGGTCGGGATTGAGCTGGCTCAGCATCCTCGAAATCTGCGCAACCTGGTCGTCAAGCCGCGCGGCAGCATCGTTATCCACCTGATGCGCCAGCTCGCGGAAGACGGCGTAGCGCGAGCCATTCCACGGCGGATCACCGGGGCGGCGTCCCGTGTAGCCGCGCTCCTGGCGCCAGCTCTGCTCGGGCGCCGACAGGTCGTGATGGCACGCGAAGCATTGCAGCTCGGAATACTCAGGCCAATTCTTGCCTTTGGCGCGCCACGCGATTCGCTCCATCGACGCGCGAAGCTGCACGGCCTGCCCGGTGCCCCAATCGCGCACGCCCGACCAGGCTTCATTTTCTGCGGGCACGCCGGGAGCGCTTTCGCGCGGCGTCTTCCAATGCCGCGGCATCACCGAGGAGAAAGAGTCCAGCTCGAAGTACAAATCGGGATGCCCGGCGGCGATCATTTCGTGGTCAACGAATTTCTCTTGCGTGCCCAGGTGGCACGACAAGCACTTTTCCGCGCGGCGCACCAGGTTTCGCGTGTCGTACATCCCCGCGGCGAGCGACTGCTGGTGCGTCCAGTCGCGCGTGGTGTGAGGTCCGAGCCATGCCGACGCCGGGCCGTGGCAGCTCTCGCAGGTCACCCCTTCATTCAGTTCGAATGTCTTCGCGCGCGCGTCTGCGGGCACGTCGAGCGCATGGCAAGCGATGCATTTCGCCGCTTGCTCGGACTTGCCAAGGCCGAGAATGCGTCCCATGCGCTGGCCCACGGAACCGGTAAGCGCGTCGTAAGCCTTGGCGTGTTTATCTTTCACCACCCAGATGCTGTATTCGTTTTGAAAAATTCGGCTGTCGGCGCGGGGCTTCACGCCGCCGTGGCAACTGGTGGAGCTGCAGGAGCCGGGCCCGGTGTACTTGCTTGCGTCGGCGGGAGGACTTGCGGCTCGAGCCGCAGGCAGAACGCCAAAAAAAATCGCGCCGCACAAAATGACGGCGCTTGGCAGCAGCCAGCGCTTGCTCTCGGATGCGATCTTCATTCGTTCGCTCGGATGGAGCGTACCCTCAATCGCGCAAGCCGTGGCGCGTGCTCGCGTCAGAAATTCTTATACTGCCCGTGCCAGTCGAAGTCAACGGATGTGCTGCCGCCTGTTTCCCTCACTGCTATGGAAAACGCCCGTCGCGAGAGGATGGACTCGGTGGCCGGGTCTGTTATATGACATTTGTCTTGTACTATTGCATGCGGATGGAGTCCACATTCTCTGGGGAGCGCTGCTTTGATTTTTGAAGAGTTGAAAAATATCCAGCGACAACCCGACGGCTCAACAGTCGCGGCCGAGGACCTCCTTCAATTGCCGGTATTCAAGGATGTGTCACCTCAGTTCCTCAAGAAAAATCCGAATGCCACGGTCTGGCGCCACTTTAAACGCGGGGAGATCGTTTGCCGGGAAGGCGAATTCGGCTCGACCGCTTTTTACATTCTGGAAGGCACTGCCAGCGTTCAACTCGCCAGCCCCATCGCGCACGTGAAAGCGCAGGGAGGTCCCGGCGGTTTTTTCGGCAGGCTGACCAGCAAGCTCACCAGTCGGCTCGCCGCGCGGCAGGAGGACCGCCGCGAGGACGAAGCGGACCGGCGATCGATTCCGATTGATGCGCCGGTGGACCTGGCCTACGACCATCCCGTCGCGGAGCTTGGCGCGGGCGAGCTCTTCGGCGAAATGACTTGCATGAATTACTACCCGCGGTCGGCGACGGTGCGCGCTGAAACCGATTGCACGATGCTGGAGATGCTGCGCAACGTCCTCGACGTCTTGCAAAAGAGCAAGACGTTCCGCGCGCAACTCGACGAAACCTACCGCCGGCGCGCGCTCGATTCACACCTGCGCAACGTTTCCATCTTCCGTGCTCTTACGCAGGACTTCATCGATTATTTGCGCGAGCGCGTCGAGCTGCTGCGATTTTCACCCGGTCAGGTGATCTGCAAGCAGGGAGAGCCGGCCGACAGCTTTTATCTGGTGCGCCTGGGATTCGTGAAGATTTCCGAGGAATATCCGGGCGGCGAATTGGTTCTGGCCTATTTGTCGCGCGGCGATTATTTCGGCGAGATCGGGCTGCTCGGCGGCGGCGGGCGAACAGCGACGTGCACGGCGCTGGACCACGTCGAGCTGGTCCGCATTTCGGCCGAAGATTTTCGGGCGATGGTGGAAAAATTTCCGGATGTGCGGACCGGACTCCAGAGGATTGCTCAGGAACGCCAGGAGTCCAACCGGGAGCGGCTGCGCATGGTTCGCAGCGTGCCGCTGGATCGATTTCTCGCGCAGGGCTTGATGGAGGCGCAGAGCCTCCTGGTGCTGGACCTGGAAAAGTGCACGCGCTGCGATGCCTGCGTGACGGCCTGCGCCGATTCGCACGACGGCGTGACGCGCCTGGTGCGCGAAGGGCTTCGATTCGAGAATTTTCTGGTGGCCACATCCTGCCGCCAGTGCCGCGACCCTCTTTGCATGGTGGGCTGCCCGGTCGGGGCGATCCGCCGG
The DNA here is from genome assembly GCA_041478355.1 of Terriglobia bacterium. GTDB lineage: Bacteria > Acidobacteriota > Terriglobia > Acidiferrales > UBA7541 > Palsa-360. The sequence goes on from JBGOVX010000006.1 coordinate 21,029, forward strand.
CGCAATTCGCTCGAAGTCATCATAGAAGACTGGTGCGTGGGCTGCGGCCTGTGCGCGAAGAATTGTCCGTACGGGAACATCAATCTGCATTCCTTCACCGTCGAGGCCGAAGATCATGAGCATCCGGGGCACAAGAAAGCCGTGGTCCAGAAGAAAGCGACTTCCTGCGATCTCTGTTATGAACAATCTGAACCCAGCTGCGTTTATGCATGCCCGCACGACGCGGCGCATCGCGTGGAGCCGCGCGACTTCTTCGCCGAAACGCTGGGACAACGAGTCGGAAGACCGGAAGGGCGCTAGCATGATTGTCAGAATCGAGAATACGAACCGTGCGCATTGACCGCACGCACAATAATTGGCTGATCGCGTCGCTGGGGATCCTGGGACTCTCGGGCCTGCTCTATGCCATTTATCGCGTCCCGGCTTCGGGCGGCCCGATGGGCGGCAGCGCGCTGGGCCTGGCGTTTGGCATCACCGGATTCGCATTTATGATTTTTGCCGGGCTGCTGGGCGCGCGAAATAAGGTTCCCGTCTGGCGCGTGGGACGCGCGCAGACCTGGATGCGTGGGCATCTGTGGCTCGGTCTGTTGAGCTTGCCGCTGGTTGTGTTTCACTCCGGGTTTCGTTACGGGCATGGCTTAACCGCCGTGCTGATGACGCTGCTGATCGTGGTGGTTGCCAGCGGCATCTTCGGAGCCGCGCTGCAGCATTACATGCCGCGCGTGATGACCCGTGAAGTGACGATGGAAACAATCTACGAAGAAATCGGCCACGTGCGCGCGCAACTCCGCGAAGAGGCCGCGGAACTGGTCGGGCAGGCAACGGCTGGAAAAGCAAAGGCCGCAGCCGCTGGAGCGGAGGGCTCAGCGGCGATCGCCATCGCTGCCGATGAAAAAGACGAATCAGCGCCGCTGCGCGATTTCTTCGAACAGGAACTGAAGCCGTTTCTGGAAAAACCCGGGGCGCGCGGGCAGGCGCTTGGCGATGCGGCGCAATCGCGCAACGCATTCGCGCAGTTGCGAACGTTGCTGCCGCTCGCGCTTCACCCCACGATTGAAGATCTGGAAAGCATTTGCGAGGAGGAGCGCCAGCTCACATTGCAGGCGCAACTGCACATGTGGCTGCATGGGTGGCTGCTGTTGCACATTCCTGTTTCGCTCGCATTGATCTTGCTCGGCGCAGTGCATGCCGTGATGGCGCTGCGATACTAGGACAAACCGCTCGTGCCACGAACGCGCACAACTAAAAAGCTCGCGCAACGAATCGACTTGGATTACTTCAAGCAATCCAGTCCGCTGCGCCACAGGCGATTCCTGTTGTCTGTTGCGCTGCCCGCGCTGGCGATCCTATGGCTGGCCTGGCACGCCGTTAGGAGCGATCGCCGCGTGTACTCGGCGGGAACATTGTCTTCAGCGCACGCGGTGCTATCCAAGCAATGCGCCGCCTGCCACGTTACCCGGATGGGCTTTTTCAGCGAGAAGGTTTCCGGCGAGAAATGCCTCGCATGCCACGATGGAGCAATTCATCACGCAGCGCAGACATTCACTCCCTCCTGCGCCTCCTGCCATGCCGATCATCGAGGATCCATACGCCTGGCCGCCACCAGCAACGCAACCTGCGCGCAGTGCCATGCAAATCTGACGGCGCGCGCCAATTCAACGGCCTTCGCGCAACACATCGATAGCTTTGCGGGGAATCATCCTGAATTCAGCGCGCTCCGCGCGGGGCACGGAGATCCCGGAACCATTCAACTCAACCACTATCGCCACTTGCAGCCGAATCTGCTCGGACCAAATGGGAGCCGCGTGCAGATGGTTTGCACCGACTGCCACCGCCCTTCGGCGGATGCGAGCGCAGCCTGGCCTTATGGAGATTCGCAAAGCCAAACCGGAACCAAAAAGGCCATGCCCACTAATGCGGCGGCGCCCGATGCCCTTGCTGCCGTGTCGCGCGCATACATGGCGCCCGCGACGTATGCGCGCACCTGCGCTGCCTGCCACACGCTGCAATTCGATAAGCGGATTTCCGACGCGGTTCCGCACGACACGCCGGAAGTAGTGCAGCGGTTCGTCGCGGAGAAGTTGCAGTCTTACATCGCGACGCATCCTGCAGAGTTGCGCGTGCCGCGCGATCCCAGCCGCGATTTGCCGGAGAAACCGGTTCCCGCGGACTATCGCTTGCTGAGCCCGTCGCAATGGGTGGCGGAGCGTGCCGCGGAGGCCGAGCAACTCTTGTGGCGCAAAACGTGCAAACAATGCCACACACTGGTTTTCGCCGATGGCGCCGCACTGCCGAAGATCGCTCCGTCGAACATTACGTCTCGCTACATGCCGCACGCGAAATTCGATCACTCGCAACATGGCTTGGTGGACTGCGCGAGTTGCCATGCATCTGCGACGACCAGCCAGATGAGTTCAGACCTGCTGCTGCCCGGCATCGCGACTTGCCGCTCCTGCCATCGTCCCGGAACAGAAGTCGCCGAATCGCGCTGCTTCGAGTGCCACACCTATCATGATCCGGCTCAACGCAAACCCGCGCACAGCAATTATTCGCTGACTGAAGTGCTCGGCGCTCGTTGATAGCTTCTGCAAAGTTGAATCGCAGTCACGTATAGGACACAACATATTCTTGCTGGTGGTTAAGAAAATCTCCGCGTCTTCAGAGGTGGGGCTTTTTCTCGCATCAGTGCAGAAGCGCGCGGGCACGATCCAGCAGGGAGCGCACGGAAGAATCAGTCGCCGCCGCAGTGCGCGGTCCCGGCGGCGTGTCGGTGACGGTATAGAGCTTGCCGTCGCGCAGATACAACTTCTCAGCCTCTGCGCGGTTGAGCGGGCGCGCGCCACGCCGTCCGAAAACGGCAAGCTGGTTTCCGCTTTCATCGACGGCGCGATCCCGGTCGATTCCGCGCGATACCACCAGCGCCGGACCCGCCGTGCGATACGTGGCAATCAGGTTTGGCGTGGGGCGCGGGCTGAATCCGTAGGATTCGCTCGAATCCGAAGGCGAAATCACTTGCAGAATGCGCAGACCGTTGCGGCCATCGGCGAGGTAAGCGAAAACGCTGGCATCCACCGCGCCTATTTTCACGTCGTTTACATCGTTCAATTGGCCATCGGCATTAAACACTTGGTCCATGCGCGGATGCTCGGGCTGTTCGACATTCACCAGCGCTACTCCATTTTTCCCAGCCGAAACATATGCGTAGGTCCGCGACACAATCACGTTGCGCGCGTCGTCGACCGGAACGGCCGCGCCAGGCACAACATGCGGATGCGCCAGATCGGTCACATCGAGGACTTTTAGTCCCTGACGATCCGCGACAAACCCGTAGCGGAATTGCACGGCAATGCCTTGCGGATCGGCCAGTTCGGGCGCGCCAAGTTCCGAGGTCACACGCGGCGCGAGCGGATTATCCAGGTCCACGACCACCAGCCCGCGATCGCACAGGATGTAGGCATAGGTTCCCGCAATCGTAATGCGGCGCGCGCCATTGAGCACTCCTCCGGGATTGAACGTCGCCGCGCGGCTGATGAAATTATTTTGCGGATTCCCGTCCAGTAGCGTGCCAACTCCGGGATTGTTGCCCTTCAGATCAGGATTGCCGACAACCACCAGCCCTTCGTACTTGTCGGTGACGTAGAGGAAGCCATACATCAAATGAATCTTCTGTTCTTCATTCTTAGGATTTTGCGTGCGTAAGGGATCGACCGCCAGCGTCGTTGGCGTGGCTACGGCCGTCGCGTAGCGCGTCTTCACGTAGAGCCGCTGCCCTAGCGGTGACACCGGCGCGGTGACCATGCGCTCGGAAAATCCCTTGTTGTCGATGCTCGCGACGTCGAAAATGCGGAAGCCGCCCGGGCCCATCGCCGCATACACGTATTCCCCGCGAAGCTGGACATCGAGAACATTCCCGTCATGGCGGTACGCCGTCGTAAGTTCGCGCTTGCGGTCGACGTGTTTGCGGAAATCTTCGGGATAGGCCATGCGCTGCAAATCGCTGCCGATGACGGCCTCCGGCTCATCGTGCTCGGCGGTCACCACGCCCTGGAATCCCTTGTTCCCCGTGGCGACATAGACGTAGCGGCCCATGAAGTTGACAAAATTCGTGCCCTGCAACAAAAGCATCGACATCCAGGCATTATTGTCGCCGGCAGCGGAGACGTGGCAATCAGTGCAGGTCTTGGTTTCCCGCGCGCGCACTGTGTGCGGCACGAACGTTGAGAACGCCTGTCCGCTGAAGCCTTCGGAGGAAACCGTCTGCTGCGTGTTGTAGAGCCACTCGCGATTGGCATTTTGCGAACTCACTAGAATCGCGCACGAGGAGCGCGCCGGAGCGATGCGATTGCCGGTGACCGTGCCGTCAACCGCGAGCATGTAGCCATCGTCGCGCAACACCTGAAAGTTGTATGACGTCCAATTGCGCGTCGTGAGCCCCTCGTTGTGCAGCATGGGCCGCTTCTGATCGGCAGTCATGGCCAGGTGGCAGCCGAAACAGTTGGGCGCCCAGGACGTGTGGCAGGAGTAGCAGGTCATGCGGCTATTGGCGTGCGCAAGCTGCGACTGATCTTTCGGAACATCGCCCCAGGTTTTGCCGTCTATTTGCAATGTCTTCGCCACCTGCGATTTTTCGTTGTAGTGCGGATTGCCCGGCGTGATCGAATCGACCGTCTGCACCACATCCCATTCCAGTTTCTGATCCATCATTGAGCGTTGGATGAGCTTGGCGTCGCGCCATTCAAATCGCCGGGCGCCCCAGGGCGTGCGCAGCGCGTCCAGATGCGTCCCGCCCGCGGGCGCCGCCGGCCCGGAGGTTACCAGGGCGGCTCGCTGTGCAATCGTGCCGTGGCAATCGACGCAATCGAGCTCGATTGCCGCGCGCGGCTCCCCGTAAAGTTTTCCCGCGCCGTGGCTATCCTGCTCGAAGTGGCAATCCACGCACTGCATTCCTTTTTGAAGATGCACATCCTCCAGGTGAGCGGCCTTATCAAATTTCTTCGGATCGCCGGCCGGCACTGTGTCGCCCTTTTCATCGAGCAGGTGTCCCTGGCGGTCGCGCGCGAACACGGCGCGGAACAGCCAGCCATGGCTGTGAAAATCGGCGAACCGGGTAGCCTGCAACGTTTGATTAAATTGCTCGCTGCCTGTTTCGGCGAGGAATTTCAAATCCGACCACAGTCCGCGCACAGCCGCGCCTTCCGGGTTGCGCTCGGAGATTTGGAATTTCTCTTCTTCCGTAAGGCGCCGCTGCTGCTTCGGATACATGGAGTCGCCATCGGATTCGTTGTCCCACCAGGTGTAGCCGAAGTAGGTTGCGACCATATTTGTGCCGGGATGAATGTGGCACACCATGCACTGGCTCGAGGGGATCGATCGCGTAAATTCGTGGCGAATCGGATGCCCCGGCTCGTTGTGCGGAATCGTCGGGTCTTTCGAAGCGCTGAAGCCGCGATTGCCGAACGAGGCGTACTGCGCCGAATGCGCCGTCGAGCGGTCGTTGGCATAGACGACGTGGCAGGCGGTGCATCCGCTCGCGCGATAATCACCCGGTTGATCGTTCGTGCCGGGCAAGGAAAGGAGCGGGTCGAGCAGACGTGTCTTCTGCAAGCCCAAAAATACGGGATCGGTGCGAAGCTGCGTTCCGAATCCACGCGTGCTGAGCTTGTCGTCGGGTTTTCCAGCATCGTCGGCGCGTGCAGGCTCGCCGATCTCGCCCTTGGGTCCGCCACCGCGTTCGAACACGCGCAGGACATTGCCCGGTTGAGAAACTTCCCAACGTTCGAGGGGTGTGATCTCCGGCAACACGCCTTTTTTTTGAATTTCATCCGGAGTGGGCGGCGGAATCGTTCGAACCGTTTGCGGCGCGCCATCACGCGCGTAGCTTTCGCCGAACCGCGCGTCTTTGTGCGGATAGCCGCTGTTGTTATAGAGGGCCGCGCCCCAGAGCATGCCGCCGGTGGTCATCATGCTCGTCGAAACGTTGCGCACTTCCGAGGCGTGGCAGCTTGCGGTGCCGCAGGTTTCCGCCGCAACTCGCAAATCGCCGGGATTGACGAACCGGATGTACTCAGGGCTTTCCTTGAGCCATTGCGTGTAGGCACGCTCGGGATTGGCCGAACGATTTACCAATTCTGAATCGCGCGGCTGCGGATGCGCCTGCCGTTTCATTTGATCGTACTCAGGCGAACCGGCCGCGACTCCCGCCGGGATATGGACATCGGCATTGCCGCCATGGCAATCGGTACAGCCCAGGCGCACTGTGCCGGTCGCGTGCATGGTCGGCTCGTCGGTCTGTGTGTGGCAGGAGATGCAACCGGCGCTCCTGCGATCCGCATCTGCCTGCGGCTGGCTCATCAGGCCGGGGCCTGCAATTTGATCCGCGGCTCGCAGTGGCGCAACGGGCATACGCCCAGCCAGGACGGCTAGGAATAAGCTTGCTGCCAACGCGCCCGCGGGGAGCACTCGCGCCATTCCAACTGGCGCACGTTTTTCTTTTATCCAACGATTCATCCGGTCCTCAGGTGGTGCGCCACTTGGAATCTACATTGTCCTTCAAAACTGGAATCTCACATTCCCAAAAAGCGAGAACTGCGTCTTGCCCGAATACATGTCGCGAAATCCCTGCCCGGGAGAGAGCGCCGAAGCGCCTCCGGTAATTGAAATATTCTCGGACAGCGGAGGCCGGTATTGGAAACCCAGGCTGTAATCCAAGCCAATCGTGTTATGGATCGGCGATTCAAATAGCAGCAGCTCGATGGGCGCGGTTGTTTCAAATCTCAAGTAGTTCACGTTTGCCAGAGCCTTCAGCTTGGGCGTCAGATCGAAATCCGCGCCGGCGTTCAGAATAAAGATTCCGGGATTCACGAAGTTCGCCTGGCCCTCCTGCTTGCTGGTTCGCAGGCTGGGCAACAAGCTATTGGGAGAAGTCAGCGCAACGCCAGTGCCGGTGAGTCGAATGCCTTCGCGATTCCAGAAACTGAAAATTCCTCCGGCGAATGCGGGATCGTCCACGATGGAGTCAAATCCGGTGGCGCGGGAATCGCGCGGGTTGCCGTCTCCGGAAGCATAAAATACCGAGATTTTGTACCGCGCCCAATCCTTATCGACAGACACTTCCGCGGCGGCCATTTGCGCGTCGATGGTTACCGGGCGCCCGGCGATTGGATTGAGGCTGTCGCTGCCCAATGCCTGGTAAAACGCGTGATTTACATTGATGCGCCCGAAATGGCCGTTGCCGGTCCATCCCAAATAAGCCGCGCGAACATCATGTGCCTGGACAATGCCGATGGGCGCGGGCCGCACTAAAAATCCATTGTCGTCGTAATGAACGCCGGCGTCGTCTTTGCTGTAGTGAATGCTGAATTGCGTGGTGTAACCGGGCTTGACGAAATCCTGCAGGTACCAGTTCGCGACGATCACCTGCTGGTGTCGAGCCTGGAAAGTGTTCAGCCCGCTGTTGGTATTCTTTTCGAGCAGATGGAAATACGCGACGTTGTATTCCCAGCGGTCCGAGTGCAGATTTCCGAACAGGCGCACGCCAGGTTGCTCGTCCACAAAAAGGAATCCGCGGAAATCGCTCGAAAACCCCTGAATCCCCGCGCGCGCCGATAGAAAGTCGTAATTTGGACTCAGGTCGCGGATCTTGTATTCCACAAATGCTTCCTGCAGCCCTGCGCGGGAATCCAGGCGCGCGGCGCCGCCGCGAACGTCAATATTCACGATTCCGAGTTCACGCACATTCAAATAGTTCACGTTAATCGCAGGCGTCACGCGGATGCGCCAATCGACGGGCCGGAACGATGTATCGCCGTGAGATAGGTCGAAAGAAAACCTAAACGTTTCGCTCAACGCGAATTGTTCCCCTTTACCGAAGAAATCGCTGCTGCCGGGCCGCGCCGAACTGATATTACTGGTCGCGGGAACGCGGCGTTGCTCCACCAGAGTATCCGCGGTTGCGGTGATATTCAGGAACGTCTGCCGGCCGAACATCGGCTCGTCGCCCTTCAGCCGGTTGCGATTGAATGGGTCCCACCAGTGGCTCTTGCGGACGTACGGATATTCGCCGCTGCGCCCATAACGATTCCACTCCGGCATGGCGACGTTCCAGCGGTCCGGCATCTCGAGGAATACCTGTTGCGCCGAGGGGAGCAACTCCGGCGCCACCAGTTCCTGTCCCGGTTCGGCATCGGGCCTGCGGCGCAGCTCGCGATAGGATGCCACAGCAGCACCGGTCTTAGGCGCGGAGCCGGGCGGACCGAGTTCCGTCAAGCGAGGAAGCCGCGAAGCCGGCGCCGCGGCGACACTGGAAGGCGTGAGCGTCAACTCGATTGTCACGACTTCCCCTGCATTGAGGCGCAACTCCTGGCGGGTTAGATTTTCGAAGCCGTCGCTTTGCGCCAGCAACGAATAAGATCCTGGCGCGATATCCACCAACCGGAATACCCCGTCCGCGTCCGCGGAGATCGCCCGAGTCGCGCCGGTGTCGCGATTGGTCAGCGTAATCGTCGCGCCCACGATGCCTCGCGCGGAGACATCGCGAATGATGCCCTGTACTGCCGCCGTTTTTCGAAATGTCTGGCGAGGAAGCCGCTGTTCGTCTTGCGGGGAAAACGCGGGCGCTGCGATTGCGGGCCCCTGCGTCGAGGGGCCCAGGAAACGTTCCGATGCGCGGCGCGCCGATGCCGTTGCCGGCAGGGCGCTTCCCGCCGCCACAAATACCAGCAAAAGCCCGATGCATACTTTTCGGATTTGTTCGGATGCGCTGCGCATCCAGCTTATCCCGGTTCTCCTGCTCGCTATGGATATCGGACCTTTCGCGAACTAGCTAACACCAATCTTCGGTGGGCGGCAAGAGCTTTTGGCCGGGCCTGGTCCGAGTTGGAAATACCCGAATGGCTTCAACCGGCAAGGAAAGATTGATTTTTACAATCCAGCAAGGCCAAAGTAGGGAATATGCCCGTATCAGCACGACTACCGATTGCCGATCAACGAACCAAACCAGTGCTGGCTTTCGATGTTTACGGGACGCTGATCGATCCCTTTCATATGGAAGAGCACCTGCGACCCGCCTTTGGCGAGAGGGCCAGAGAAGCTTCCGAACTCTGGCGGGGCAAGCAACTGGAATTTTCTTTCCGGCGCGCGCTCATGAAGAAATACCAGGATTTCAATGTGTGCACCGCGCAAGCACTCCAATACGTCTGCGAACAATTCGGGATTCCACTTTCCGGCGGCGAACAACAACGCTTCTTGGAACAGTATTTGCGGCTGCCGGCCTATCCCGACGTTTCGGAAAGCCTGAAAGCGCTCCAAGAAGACGGCTTCAAAATGGTGGCATGTTCAAATGGAACCGAGAACGCAGTACGCGGCTTGCTGGAGCATGCCGGAATCCTTCCGCAATTCAGCGGGATCGTGAGCGTGGACCGAATTCGCACCTTCAAACCCGATCCAGCCGTGTACGAATATCTAGTGGATCAGGTGCGCGCGGAGAAAGAGATGGTCTGGCTGATTTCGAGCAATCCCTTCGACGTGATCGGCGCCAAATCCTGCGGCTTGCGGACAGCCTGGGTGCAACGCGACGCCAAACGAGTGTTTGACCCGTGGGAGTTTCAGCCGGACATCGTCGCGGGTAGCCTGGAAGAATTGTCCAAGCGATTGCGTTCCATGGAATGATTCGGCACCAACACCAATTTCTAGTCTGTTACTGATTACTGATTCTCGCACAAACCATTTGTCCGCCTTGAGTGTCGCGTGGCGATGTGATAACAAAGCGGAGACCTCTCATGGACCCATTCACCGGCAAAAACACGGCATGCGGAATTGTTCGAGAATCATTTTTCATTTTATTGATTTCGGCGGCCCTATGCCTGGCAGGTTGCGGAGGCGTCACCTCCAATGCCGTGCCTTTCACTCCGCCCCCCGTTGTTGCAAGCCTGACTGCCGCTGACGTCACCGCGCTCATCCAAGTGGCCGCGCAGGCGGCCAGTCCCAACACTATGGTGATCGCCGTCGTCGATCGTGCCGGGCGCAACCTGGGCGTGTATCGCAAGCCGGCCGCTCCAACGTTGGCCACCGGAAATTTCGGCGTACAGGTCGATTCAAGCGAACTCGCGGTATCGCTAGCGCGGACGGCGGCATTTTTCAGCAACGATCAGGCGCCGCTTTCTTCGCGGACTGTCCGATTCATCAGCGGAGTTCATTTTCCGCCTGGCATTTCGAATGCTCCGAACGCCCCGCTTTATGGAATCGAAAACACGAATCGAGGATGCCCTCTCTCGACAAATTTTATCGCCGGGCAGGCCGTGCCGCGTGCGCTCTCGATTGACGGCACGACCACGAGCCTGGGCGTCGCGACCGGCAAAGCGGACTTGAATGACAGCGATTCGGCCGCGGTCAATCCGGGTGGCGTGCCCCTGTTCCGGAACGGCAGCGTCGTGGGCGGCATCGGCGTCGCAGGCGTTACAGGGGATGTGGCGGAATTCGCTGCGTACGCGGCCGCGACTTCGAATGGGTTCGGACCAACGCCCGCCGCGCCCGGGGTCGTTATTATTGGCGGCGTCCAGCTGCCGTTCGTGAATCAGACCACGCTTCCAGCAGGCGTCGGACCGGGCAGCTTTACTCTGAGCTTCCTTGCAGGTCTAGCGGCAAGCTCCGGGCCGCCGCCAGAAGGCATGCTGGTAGCTCCGGTGGCGGGAATCCTGGGCGGACTCTCGGCCACCGAAGTCGCGCAAATAATTAACAATGCTATTGCCACGGCAAATCTCACACGCGCCGTGATTCGCCTTCCCATCGGATCGCGGACACGCATGTCCATTGCCGTTGCCGATCTGGACGGCACGATCATCGGCCTCTACCGCATGGCGGATGGGACCGTTTTCAGCATCGATGTGGCCGTATCCAAGGCGCGCAACATGGTGTACTTCAACAGCGGCGCCCGGACGGCGGCGGATTTGACCGGTGTTCCCCTGGGCACGGCCGTGACCAACCGCACCATCGGCTTTGGCGCCCAACCTCTCTATCCGCCAGGAATCGACGGCAGCGCGGCAGGTCCATTTTTCAATCTCTATCAGCACGACGTGGCGTTTGCCTGTACGCAGGGATTTCAGGTGGCGGGACCCACTCAGAGCGGGATTGTATTCTTTCCTGGATCGCTGCCGCTTTATCGCAATGGCACTCTGGTGGGCGGACTGGGCGTCAGCGGTGACGGTGTCGACCAGGACGATTACGTCGCGGCGGGCGGAGCGGCAGGTTTCGACGCGCCGGCGGCTATTCGAGCTGACCAGGTCACCGTGCAGGGCGTGCGGCTGCCTTACTTGAAATTCCCGCAAAATCCGACGAATTAAATTCCGCACGGCTATCGCATTCCACGGGTCATTCCGAGCGAAGCGAGGAATCTCTCTGTTGATACGATCATGAAAAAGAGGGATTCCTCGCTTCGCTCGGAATGACAACACTGGATACTTTTTTAAGCAACTCGCTGGATGCTATCCTTCGCGGAGTTTGTGTCCCGCCAGGTTGCCCAAGCCATCGTATGCGGCGTATTTATACATTTCAGAAAGAGTCGGGTAATTGAAGACCAGTTCGATGAAGGTGTCGATCGTGCCGCCGGCTTCCATCACGGACATGCCCAGGTGAATCAGTTCGGTGGCGCTCTCGCCAAGAATCTGCACGCCGAGCAATTTTTTATTGTCGCGTCGGAAAATCAGCTTCAGGATTCCTGAGAAATCTCCGATGATCTGGCCGCGGGCGTTATTGGCGTATTTCGCGCGTCCCACTTCATATTCGATTTTCTTTTCGCGGCAGGTTTCCTCGGTTTCGCCCACGGCGGAAATTTCCGGAATCGTATAGATCCCCATCGGAAGCTGGGAGGCAAGCCGCTGTTTGTAGGGAAAGCCAAAGGCGTGACACATGGCCACGCGCGCCTGTTCCATGGAGGTTGACGCAAGAGCGGGGAAACCGATGACGTCCCCGGCGGCATAGATGTGGCGCACGCCGGTCTGGTACTGGTCGTTTACGTCGATGTGCCCGCGTTGATTGATTCCCAGGCCAGCCTTCTCGAGACCCAGTCCCTCGACCGCGCCGCGCCTGCCGGCGGCGAGTAGCGCTGTTTCGGCCTCCGCGATCTTGCCCGAGGTGAGTGTCATGCGCACTCCGGCCGGGGTTCGCTCGGTGAGCCTGGGCCGCTCCTGAAAAAAAAAGTTCAGGCCCAGGCCCGCCAGGCGCGCGCGCAACTGCTCGGAAAGTTCCGCGTCCAGAAACGGCAACAGGCGGTCCCTGCTGTCCACCAGCGCGACCGTCACGCCCATCGCGGTGAAGATCGAGGCGTATTCGCAACCGATCACGCCGCCGCCCACGACGATCATGCTTTTGGGAATGCGCTCCATCGCCAATATGGAGTCCGAATCGAAGATGGATTTGTCATCGAACGGAATCTCCGGCGGGCGATGCGGCTTTGAACCGGTGGCGATCAGAATCACTTCGCCGCGCAGGTAGCGCGGTGCGCCGTACTGATTGATCGCGTTCACTGTATGTGGATCTTCAATCCGGGCCGTGCCGGGGATCAGTTCGATCTTGTGCGCGGCCAGGTTCGCGGCAATTTTCGCGCGTTCGGCCAAAACCACGGCGTCCTTGCGGTGCATGAAGCCCGCCACCGTCAGTCCTTCGCGCAGGGAATAATCAATGCCATAAAGGCCGCGCTGCCGCAGTCCTGAAAAATAGAGTGCGGATTCGCGCAGCGTCTTGCTCGGCACCGTGCCGGTGTTGATGCCTGCCCCGCCCAATTCCGTCCGGCGCTCCACCAATGCGACGCGCTTGCCGAAATACGCAGCCTGCGCCGCGCCCTTTTCTCCGGCGGGTCCCGAACCAATCACGATGAGGTCAAATGATTCCACGTCCAACGCTCCTCGGGCCTATGATTTCCACGCCGCTTCGGGCAATTCCCGGCACGGCACATCGGAATGTGAGGCCGACGCCTACGCGTCTGATTGTAGTGGAATCAGAATCCTCGGCCATGGGTTTCTATACCCCAAGTGTTGAAAGCTTATGATTTCCGAAGACGCCGGTTCCCTGAAGCATTATCGGGCAGCGGTGCCGGAATCGGGTCCATGCCTTCACAAGTATACATTCCAGGACTTGTCTCGCCTCCGCCAATAAACGTGCCATCCCGCCTTTGGGAGCGCACAGGAAGAAAGAAGGCTTGTCAGCAATAACTGAGGGTGCTAAAAACAGACTCATGGAGAAAGTGACCACCGATTCCGCTCTGACAGAGTTGAGGCGGCACCTTTTTTATGAAACCTCGCATTCGCCGTCGCTCGCGGAATTGGTCGGTTATCAAGAAGCCAAGGAAATCATCGACTTTTGCTTCATTGCAAATCCCTATTACCCGACTCCTGGGATGCTTCGCGACCTGCGTGACAATTTTCAGAACTTGATCAAGTCCTACCCGTCCAGCAGCCCCATCAGCAGCCAGAATAATCTCGCCGCCGTGCTGCACGTCAACCCAGATCATTTGATTATAGGAAATGGCGCCACCGAACTCATCGTCTTGATCAACACGACTCTGATCGAACGCATCGCCGTGCCTGTTCCCACCTTCGGGGAGTACATCGAGAAACTTAAGGATCAACGCGACGCTGAATTATTCGCGCTGAACCCCGAGAAAAGATACCAACTCGAATTGCCGGACTATCTTGGCTGGGTACACAAGCGCGGACTCAAATCGCTGCTGGTCATTAACCCGGGTAATCCCACCGGGCAACTTTTTTCGCTCGAGGAAATGATCGATTTTCTGCACCGTGCAAAGGATATGGAGCTCGTGATCGTCGATGAGTCGTTCATCGACTTCGCAGGAGACCCCATCCCGAGTCTTCTCCAGGTGGCCGACCAATTTTCCAACCTGCTGTTGGTGCGGAGCATGAGCAAGCACTGCGGCGTCCCCGGTCTGCGCCTCGGCTACGTCTACAGTGACAATCTCTTCGTTCTCAATCGAATGCGCCAATTCATTCCGACCTGGAATGTGAACACTTTGGCGCAATATTTTCTTTCCTTACTCCCATCTACCGACAGCGAATATCACGAAGGACGAAAGCGCTTGATTGCTGACGTTCGCTGGTTGTACGACTCGCTGAAGACGATACGCGGAATCGACGTCTATCCCACTGGCGCCAATTTTGTGTTGTTCAAGATCAAAGGCGGCATGACTTCGGCAGAATTACAGGGACTGCTCTTAAGTGACCACAAGTTGTATGTGCGCGACTGCTCGAATAAGGTCGGCATGGACAATTACCATATCCGCGTGGCCTCGCAAGGCCGCGAAAAAGACGCCAAGTTGGTGCAAGCACTGCAGACGTTGATTCAATGAAACGCCCCTCAGTTCTAGTCGTCACAAGACGGACCATCCGCAAGAACAAGTTCATTGATTATGTTGGCGAATTTCATCTTGGGCTCCTCATCCGGTTGGGGATCCTTCCCGTCATGGTTCCCGTGGTGGAAGGCGTGCGCGCGTGCCTTTCCGACTATGAGGCAAACATGAGCGGCCTTCTATTAGTCGAAGGCGAAGACATCGAGCCAAGACATTTCAAGGCACGGAGGGAAAATTACAAATATCTTGAAAAGACTCATCCTTTGAAAGATAAAATTGAGATCCAGCTCATTCGTTACGCATTGAAAAGGGAAGTTCCAATCCTTGGGATTTGCCGCGGATCGCAACTTCTCAACGTCGTCTGCGGTGGCACGTTGTACGGCGACGTGCAAAAGGAGATGAAATCTCGCCTGAAACACATCAATTTCGCACGCTACGACAGCTACCGCCACCCGATCTCCATCATCCCCAAAAGTCCGCTACAGAAATGGTACGGGCGCAAGACACTTCGAGTGAACAGCTATCATCACCAAGGAATTTGCGATCTGGCCTCGCGCTTCAAACCGATGGCTCTTGCAGCGGACGGGCTGGTTGAGGGCTACTACGATCCCAAAGCCGACTTTCTCGTGGGACTCCAGTTCCACCCGGAGCGCATGCTGGAGGAATCCGCCGGCAACTGGCGCGTATGGAAGGCGTTCGGTTCCGCCGTCCATCGAGTTCGCGCGCACAAAATCTTCCGATAGATACCCGCAATCGTTTTTGTTTGAAATCAGGAATCCGCCGCAATCTCAATCCATTAGGATCGGCATGCACAGCACCGGTTCCACGTGGAAGTCCAGCCGGTTAATTTCTTGCAACGCGCAACCCAGCATGGCGCTCCTGCAAGTTTCCAGGGTGATGATGAAGGGAAGCGCGGAATGCGGGAATCCCGGCCTTTGCAGGACGGCGTCAATACCAATTCCGTACCTGGAAAGCACGGTGGCTACCGCGGCGATAATTCCTGGCCGGTCCTTCACAACGAAGCGCAAATAATAGGGCGCCGTGAATTCACCGTTCACTTCTTTAGGCGTCTCAACGGCGTCGGGAAAGCTGGCAGGAGGCGCCTGGCCGCTGCGCGCAATCGAATACAGATCCGACATCACCGCTACGGCCGTGGGGTCCCCCCCCGCCCCGAAACCTGAAAACACCATCTGCCCGGCATATTGCCCGGTGGCCATAATCAGATTTTTGCTGCCCTCCACATGCGCCACCAGGGAGGACGCGGGAACCAGCGCGGGGCGCACAAATGCGCGCACCCTTAATCCATCTTCGGTTTCCTTCTTGGCCAGGGAAATCTGGCGAATCGTGCAGTTCAGTTCGCGCGCGTAGGCAAAATCCACAGCCTCCACGGACGAAATCGGCCAGCACGGGATTTGTTCGCTGCGCACGCTGGCGCGCAACCCTGCCTGCGTCAATATCACCAGCTTGGCGCGGGCGTCGTATCCCTCCACATCTCCGCTGGGATCAGCTTCGGCAAAACCCAATTCCTGCGCTTCCTTCAATGCTGTCTCGAAGGCCGCCCCGGTCGATTCCATTTTCGTCAAAATGTAGTTGCAGGTGCCATTCAATACACCGGCGATCTTGTACAGCCGGTCTCCAGCCAAGCCTTCCTGAATTCCGATAATTGCGGGTATTCCTCCGGCCACCGACGCGCCGAACTCGAGGCGTCGCCCCGCTGCGCGAGCCAGTTCCAATAATGCCGGGCCGCTTTCAGCAATCAGAAGCTTATTCGCGGTGACCACCGCCTTCCCCGCTCGGAGGGCTTTCCGAATCCAGTCTCCGGCGGGCGCAATGCCTCCCACCAGTTCCACGAATATGTCGGCATCGGAGGACAGGAGCTCGCCGATGCGTTCGGTCCAGCGCACGCTCGATGGCACCCAATCCACTTTTTTCCGCGCGACGTCGCGATTGAAAATATGCGTCAGTTCAAACGACTCGTTTGCTTCCTGGATAAGCAGCTTGGCGACCGAGCGGCCGACGGTGCCAAAACCGGCCAGCGCAATCTTCAACCTCCTGCGTGAAACAGTTTTCCTGGCAGGTGCGGGTTTGCTTTTGGACTTCGATGGGGATTTCGATTTCGAACGTTTCGGAATTGACGCCAATTCATCACCTCACCGTACGCAGGGATGCTATCGTCTTCCCTGAGGACACCAATGATTATATGGTATTTCGGTATCGAGGCATTGGACTCTGATGGCATGACCAGGGAGCCCAGGTTCCCAGGCCGGAGCGGAATATAATCCAACATGGCACAGATTGACCAGCGTCTGCCGCAGAACGCGGCAGGCGAATTCTTCGTGGACAGCACCTGCATCGATTGCGATGCCTGCCGGCAGATCGCGCCCGCGAGTTTCAGGGATCATGGCGGGCAGTCCAGCGTGTACCGTCAGCCGGGCAATCCCGGTGAAATGCACCGCGCGTTCATGGCGCTGGTCGCGTGCCCTACGGCCTCCATCGGAACCGTGTCCCGGCGCAACGCCCGCTCAGGAGTCGAGGCTTTTCCGGCGCACGTCGTGGACGAGGTTTACTTCTGTGGTTTCACCTCGGAAGCAAGCTTCGGCGCGTGGTCGTATTTGATCGTGCGGCCACCCGAGCAAGGCGGCAACGTGCTGGTTGACTCGCCACGATTTGCTGGTCCCCTGGTGAAACGCATCGAGCAGATGGGCGGCGTGAATCTGATGTTTCTTTCCCACCGCGACGACATTGCCGACCACGCCAAGTTTGCCGCGCATTTCCATTGCCCGCGCCTGATGCACGAAGGCGATGGCGCCGCGGCGCGAGGGATCGAGCGCGTGATCGCGGGAATAGACCCGTTGCGGATCGACGATGATCTTCTATTGATTCCCACGCCCGGCCACACGCGCGGCCATCAGGTGCTTCTATACCGCAACAAGGTGCTGTTTACGGGCGATCATCTGGCATGGTCGCCGGTGCGCGAAACCTTGACGGCCTTTCGCGACGTCTGCTGGTATTCCTGGTCCACACAGACACAGTCCATGGAGAATCTGCTCGCCTATCGCTTCGAATGGGTCTTGCCGGGACACGGCCGAATCCATCACGGCTCCTCGGACGAAATGCATGAGCACCTGGAACGCTGCGTGGCGGATATGAAGAAATCACGATGAAGCAGGATGGTTCTGTAGCGCTGGCTGAAGCCTGCTGACTCCGGCGCTATTATTCGAATGCTTTTAGCGTTAAGGCCATTTCGTGGAGGCGGCGATCCACGAGGCCGTAGACGGTGCCGGGTTCGAACGCCCCTTTTGAATCGCGGCTCCCAGCCTTTACGCCCGTCAAAATTTCAATGCCTTCCTCCACCGTGGAGATTGGGAGGACATGAAATTTGCCGGAGGCGACCGCGGCGATCACATCATCGCGCAGCATTAAATCTTCTATGTTTTCGGCGGGGATCATCACGCCCTGGGTGCCCGTCAAGCCCGACTTCACGCGGCAGACATCGAAAAATCCTTCAATCTTCTGATTGACGCCGCCGATCGGCTGTATGTCTCCCTGCTGGCTAACCGAGCCTGTTACGGCGATGTCCTGGCGTATGGGCAATCCCGAAAGCGAGGAGAGCAGGGCATAGATTTCGGTGGAGCTGGCGCTATCGCCGTCTACGCCGCTGTAAGACTGCTCGAAGCAAATGCTGGCGGCGAGAGAAAGCGGCTTATCCTGCGCGAACTTGGCGCGCAAATAGCCGGCAATAATCTGCATGCCTTTGTCATGGAAGCTGCCGCTTAAATTGGCTTCACGCTCGACGTTGATCAAACCCAGTTTGCCGATCGCCGCCGAAGCCGTAATGCGCACGGGCTTGCCGAAGGCATAGCCTCCGATTTCGAGCACGCTCAAGCCGTTGACCTGTCCGGCGCGCGCGCCGGCGGTTTCGATCATCAGCGTCCCATCTTGAATCATTTCGCGTATCTTCGTTTCGGTCAGGTTATGGCGCTCGATGCGCGCTTCGCGCGCCCGGCGAACGTGAGAAGCGCTGACCAGCGATACGCCTTCCTGCCGGGCGATGTAGGCGGCCTCCCGAGCCAGGTCGGCCAACTCCGGAAATCTAGCCGTCACTTTGTCGCGGCGTCCGGCCTGCCGGACACCATATTCGAGCATGCTGGCGACCGCCGTCCGGTCGAACGCGCCAATGCCTTCCTGCTCGGAGAGCTGGCGCAAACGGCCGCCGTATTGACGCACGACCGCGTCGCTCATCACCATTTCTTCATCGAATTCGACGCGCACCTTAAAAATCTTGCGGAAATCTTCTTCATATTCGTATAGAAGTTCATACATATGGCGGTCGCCGATGAGAATGATTTTCACGTCGATGTCGATCGGTTCGGGTTTTATCGCCGTGGCCCCGAATGGAAAGAACATTTCAAGGGGTTGAATTTCGAGCCGGCTGTGATTCAACATGCGCTTGAGCGTGCGCCAGACTCCTGCTTCGGTGATCGCGTCATACGCGTACATCACCAGGAAGCCGCCATCGGCACGAAGAATCGAGCCGGCGCGCAAATCCATGAAATCCGAGTTCCACCCCCCGCGCGCATCGTAACTCCGCTGGATGGTGCCAAACAGGTTCGTGTACGTCGGCGTGGTTTCGAAAATGACGGGCGAGCCGTCTTCATCGTTGTGCGCCAGGAGCACATTGACGCCGTACACGCGGAAAGGGTCGCGATCGACCGGAGCCGAGCGTGAGCTGCCGTCGGGCGGCGGCGCGCCATTGCCGGGCTCTTCCTCGCCTTCGCGCTCCTTGAACGGTTCCAGGTTGTCGAGCAGGCTGTGGCGCACCTCTTCCAAGTACTCGGCGACCAGCGCGCCCGCGTATTTTTCCTTCAACTCTTCGATAAAACCATCCACCAGAACCGAGGCAGCTTCCTGTTCGAGATAACTCAGCTCGCTCGCCAGCTCGCGGGAAAGTGTCAGCGTCTTCCGGTAAACCACTGTGAATTCCTGCCGGAACTGTTCGTACTTGCGCTCGAGTTCCTCGGCGGCCATCGTCTCAAGTTTGCCCTCGTGAACGAGCTTGGGAATATCCTCAATCGGCACCATTTGCCCTTCGAGAACCGGGAAAATTTCCGGCAACGCCACCGCGCCTACCTGCATGTGGCCGAGCGCGAACTGGTCGCGCGCGATCCGGCGCGTGAAGTCATCCATCAAGTCTTTTTCGCGGACAGTATAGCGGTCCACAATGCGCCCTTTTTGCCTTTGGAAAGGTTCGCCTTCGAAAACCTGCGGAATGCGCCGGCGCAGGAATTCGATGCCGCTCTGCATGTCTTTTTTGAAGTTACTGGCCTGTCCGCGAGGAAGTGCCAGCAGGCGCGGACGGTCCGGATTCTTGAAGCTGTTGACGAAGCAGCGGTCCAAAGAGAGTTTCGCGGCTGGATGAATCTGGCCGATCACATGCGTGATCGTTCCGCCACGACTGGTCCCGGCAAGGCCACAAACGAAGATGTTGTATCCCGGCGCGCTCAGCTCGACGCCCATTTTCAGAGCGCGGAACGCCCGCTCCTGCCCGACCAGGTCGGTAACCAGCAAGGCGTCGGCGGTGGTCTCAAACGGAATCGTTGCAGGATCGCAGCTCCATCTGAGTTTTTCAGGGGGCAATCCAGCAAGCAAAGATGTGGGTTTGTCAGCCATCCTTGAAACCTTCCGTGTCCTGGCGCGCTACTCTAGCACAGGCGTGGGGCCCGCGCATGGGGCCTGAGAAA
This sequence comes from Terriglobia bacterium, assembly GCA_041478355.1. Classification (GTDB taxonomy): domain Bacteria; phylum Acidobacteriota; class Terriglobia; order Acidiferrales; family UBA7541; genus Palsa-360. The sequence continues at coordinate 41,123 of JBGOVX010000006.1, forward strand.
CCGCTTGCACCGGTCCGATGAATTCAAGGTCTGTAATCGAATCTCTTAGACGCCGCGGGGGTAGTAATTGTCACCAAGCACTCGACTGGCTGCCCTCAGGGAGCGGCACTATCGCCCCCGGCATCTTTATCGGAATATACATCCAGGGCGCCTACAGCGGTTGCTACAACGATTGGACCAAGCACAACCCCCAATATGCCGAACACGGCGATCCCTCCCAGAACGCTGATGAACACCAACAATCCGTTCAGGGACGCGCGGCCTCCCAGAAGCGCGGGGCGCAAAATATTGTCAATGGTTGCGCCTATTCCCCCACAAATGCCGATCAGCAGGACAGCACGGCCGGAATGCCCAGTCGAAAATAGCCAGATCGCTCCGGGAATCCACACGGGCCACGCACCCACAACCGGGAGCAGCGACAAAAACGCCATCAGGACGCCCCAGAATACCGGAGAACCCAGGCCCACGATCGCAAACGCGCCGCCACAAATCAATCCTTGGACTGCGGCAATTACCAGGCTGGTCGTGACGCTCGCGAAAATCAGGTCTCGAGCCTCCCCTAGCATTCTTTCCCTCATGTTTTCTTCGAACGGGAGAAGGCCCCGGAAGCGAAGCAGGATGGCATCGCCATCTCGGAAAAAGTAAAATAAGGCAAACAGCATCACGAACAATTCGAAGAAGAAAACAACGATGTTTCGAATCACCGCGCCCAGTTCCGAGGCCATGTACTCACCAAACCTGCTTGCGCCCTGGCGCACCAGCCCCGGCAAATCAATCCTGGCCCCTTGTGCAGCAGCGTGCAATGCGATCCATTGCCACACGCGGGTGATCCAGCCGTAATCTCCGGCGGCCATGGAGGCCTCCACGCCGCGGGTAGCATCAATCCCTTCATGGACAAACAGCATGGCTGTGATGAGTATGGGCACAATCAGGATCAACGTCACGCCAGCCGTGCTCACCGAAGCCGAAACCGTGCCTCCCCATCGCTGTTCGAGTTTCTTGTTCAAGGAGTAAAAGATAACCGCGAATACAGCCGCCCATCCAAGGGGCAGGAGGAATGGCTGAAAAATCCGGAACACCAGATACACCAGGGACAAAACCACGCCGTAGAACAAGACGCCGCCGAATCGCTCCTCTGCAGTCTTCGCCATGCCGTATGTGACTCTCTCGCTGCCAATCGTGTGGGCCGCGCAGCGCCTTCCCTTATAACCCAGCTTCAGCGGATCTGGGCGCAATCATTTTGGCCTCCCTGCCGTTTTCGGCAGCGGGACCGTGCTATGATTCGAGCAGTCTTGGAGACATTGTGTGAACGATCCCGGTTCCTGCCGCCATTCCCGCACCCAACTCATCGCCAAGGATTCCGACGCCGAGTATGTCGAGTGCCTGGATTGCGGGGCCATCCTCGAAACCAGCGAGCATCCCGAGAAAATTTCCGGGTTTGACGAATCGCTTTCGGACGCGTAACCCTCATTTTTCGCCACGATAAATGGTAAAGGCCGCGTCCCGGTCTGACCGGAGCGGGCTACAACATCTACAGCACATCAGGCACAGAACACCTGGATTTTAGCGGAATGTATTGACTACCGAATGCCGAGCAGTTCGATGAGGCGCGTTACATCCGTCGCGGAGACATCGTGGAGGGGCCGCTCATCTTCCTGCTCGAGTTGCTCGCGCAGGTAATGAGCGGCGATAAAGCTGGCTTCGCGATCGCTCAGATCGCGTCCATATTTTTCCTTAAAGTGGACAAATCCATTGTGTGACAGCCCGACAATCACTCCGCGGCCATCCACGACGAACTTGGTATCCACGGTGTCGCTGTGTCGCGTGGCCACGCCGTTCCAGAGGTGAGAAAAGCGGCAGTGATATGTCTGATCGGTTAGTCGCGAGGAAACGTCAAACTCCCCGACGAATTCGCTCATTGCTCCCAGGTTCGGAATACCTACCGAAGAAGTGCTCATATCCTCCCTTTACACAGCTACTTTCCGTGGCCCACGGGCACGGATTCCGCGTGGGAATAGACGTTTACGGCAGCGGCAATTCCCTCGCCGACCGGCAGATTCATACCCTGTTCCAGCAGGACTGTCTCGAGAGCGCCGAGGAACATGAGCACATTGGCGCGCTGGCTCGAATAGCCCATCAGACCGATTCGCCACATGGTGGTCTTAAAATCGCCTAGTCCTCCGGAGATCTCGATATTAAACTCGCTGAGCAAGCGGCCCCGGGCTTTTGCTCCATCGATCTCCTTGGGAATGTGGACTGCCGTGACGGTCGGCAAGCGATCCGCCGGATTTTCAACGAACAGTTGGATCCCCATCGCTTCCAGGCCCGCGACCAGCGCCATCTGATTCAGGCGGTGGCGCTCCCAACTCGCTTCCAGGCCTTCTTCCACAATCATGCGCAGCGCTTCGTACATCGCATAAATCAAGGGAATTGGAGGCGTATGGTGATAGGTGCGATCCTTGCCCCAGTAATTCTTCACCGTGGTCAGGTCAAAGTACCAACTCTGCACTTTCGTCTTGCGATTTCCGAGCACCTGTTCGACGCGCTCGTTCACCGTAATAGGCGCCATGCCAGGCGGCGCGCTGAGTGCCTTTTGTGAGCCGCTAAAGCAAATGTCAATATGCTGGCGATCAACGTCGAGCGGCACCCCGGCTAAGGTGGCGACGCTATCTACAATCAACAGCGCTCCCAACTCATCGGCGACTTTCCGGAACGGATCGATATTGGTCAGCACGCCAGTCGAGGTCTCTCCGTGCGTCAGGCCAACAAACTTGATCTTGCGGCCTTGCCCGGCACGCCGCACATCCTCGGGGTCCACCACCCGCCCAAATGGCGCTGTAACTCGATGAATCTTGGCGCCCGTGCGATCGCCCATCTCGGCCATGCGCCCGGAAAATGTGCCGTTCACGCAAACAATCGCTTCGTCGCCTGGCTCCAGAACGTTGATCACGGCCGTTTCGATTGCTCCCGAACCGGATGCGGAAATCGGAAACGTTAAATGGTTCCCGGTCTGGAAAACACGGCGCATCAATTCCTGGACGCCACCCATAAACTCGGTGAACCACGGATCTACATGACCGACCAGCGGCAAGGCCATGGCCCGGTACACACGCGGGCTCATACAAGAAGGGCCAGGAGTGAGCATCAATCTTGTCGGGGGATTCAATTCATCCATGGGACTAAACATGTTGCCAAACCTCATTTTTTGAGCGCCACAATGCTAGACGGGCGCGAATGTATGCCGCGGAGCAATCTATCTGGCCCGGCCTTAGCAGCCATCTCCGCCAAAGCACCCTGGCTGTGATGGCCGGATCGGGTTCGATTCCTTCCTGAGATAAACCCAAGAAGGCCTAAGAAGGGATAACCGGCACGAGTCCATAGTTTGGACGATTCTTGCCCCGCGCGCAACGCCCAATTGGTCGCCCGCATACAGACAGTACACTCACGAAGGTAAATCCAAGCTGCCTGTGTTATCTTCACAATGCGCCGGAGGGGCGCGACGCAATGCCGGAAAAACTGGTCTTAGTTGGCGTGATTCCCGAAATTGTTGTAATTGGTCCATCTGACCAGGTTGTATGGCTTTCTGACACAGCCAACCTCAAGATCGAATTCGATCCCAATCGGTGCCCATTTCAATCCAATATTTTTCAGGCCCCGCCGGGACGTCAGCTTCAAAGCGGGCCCCCACGCCCGGGCACAAATCCAGGCGCATACAAGTACCGCCTATGGATGAATGACCAGCCGATCGGCAACGGCGAGGTCATCTTGAGGGAAAAGTAAGAACTACGCGTGATTGCCAGGCCTGGAGTCCCTTGCTGGCGCCGGTTCGCGGCCGCAAGTGGAGCGATAGCGCAAGATTCCCCCCAGTGGTGTCAGCCTAAGCTGAGGCGTCCGGAATCGATGGAATCCGCCAAGCCCCGGCGGACGGGCGCGAGCAGGACGGCTGGAACGGCGCTCTCAGCCGAGAGCACAACATTGGCTGACCGGCGAGGGAATTCGACGCGGCGATCCAGCCACAGGCCAGCCTCTCGAACCAATTCTCCGGATAGGTTGGGGTCGTCAGAGTGTTCGACACCCCAGAACCGCAGCCGCTCTTCCTGTTGTTGCAGGAATTGCAGGGTTTGTTCCAGTTTGCCCATGGCTCGATCAAAGCTCGACGCCAGGAAGTAGACAGGCAATACCCAGCCCTTTCGAGCGAATATAGCCCGCACTCGAACACAGTACTTCCCGTTCTGATTCACTTCGATCGTGCATTGGTACTCATTTCGATGATTCGCTCTTGCAGGCATCTTGCACCTCACTGAAGCCCAAGTCATGCTGTTTCATACGGTGCGCTCGACAGGCACGCGCGCCAGCAGAGCTACACCGCAATAAATTGCGCGAATACCAAATACTTCCATACTTCCCAGCCATTTATCAGTCGCAATCGGGATCGGCAAAACCCAAAACGTCATACGACAAAAATTAAGGAATCTTGGGAAGGTGGCAGCCTCAATTTCCTGCCCCTCTGGCGTGAGGCAGATGGCTGCGGGCACAAATATGCTAGCGCACTTATAGGGGTAAAGGCAAGCCTTCGCAAATATAAAATAACTATCCTATTTGGTTATACTTACGATCTTATGCGGGGGTTGTGAGCCGCTTCAAATTGTTCTGATTCAGCCGCAATTTGCCCTCTTGTTGAAGCCTGGTTTTCAGGGCAGATCGGAACAATTCGTAGGCCGTTTGGCGTTTCTGCTGCAAAACTTGCGCCACAATCTTAGATTTTTGCTTTTCGAAATCATCTTGGCTGACCGGATCGTGTTGGGCAACTCGATAGACGATCCAGTTTGCTCCCAGGGACACGGGATCGCCTGCCTGGCCCACCGGAAGGTTGAAGGCGCCAGATAATTGCTTGGCACTGCCGGTCTCGGGCAGTGAGCCGGTTCGAGAGAACGGCTCGCTCGCTTTCACCTCAAAACCGAGAGCCTTGGCAGCTGCTGCGAAGTTCTCGCCTGACTTGGCTCGTTTGGCAAGTTCCTCCGCGCGGGTCTTTGCCAGTTCCACCGCCTTCTCATGACGGAAGTCGCCAGCCACGTGGTCACGCACCTCGGCCAGGGACGCGGGATGGCCAGGTTGAATCTCCTTCACGCTGACCACGACAAATCCTTTGTCAGTGCGTAGCGGAGAACTCAAATCGCCTACACGGAGGCGGAAGATACTGTCGAAAAGGGCCGGTGAGCTCCCCAACTCCGGAAGAGGCTGGTTGGCCTCCACCAGCTTGGATTCTCCGGTGGTGAGATTGAATTTCTTAGCGAGATCCTCGACGGGTGTCCGGCCACTCCTGCGGATTTCTTCGGCAATTTGAGCGGAAAGGGTCTCGCCAAGCTGTTCAGCCTTGTCCTGCTGCAATTGCGCCAGGATTGTTCCCTTGACTTCGTCCAGCGTCTGCGTGCGGGCCGTCTGACGGTCAAGCACCTGAATAATGTGGAAACCATACTGTGTTTTGACTAAGTCGGAAATGGAGCCTTTGGGCAGGCTGAATGCCGCGGTTTCGAATTCCGGCACGGTTTGTCCGCGCACAATCCAGTCGAGGTCCCCGCCTTTGTCCTTGGTGGTATCCTCCGAGTACTGTTTGGCGAGGTCGGCAAACTTGGCGCCATGTTTTGCCTTGTTGAGTACGTCTTCAGCCTTCTTCTTGATCTCGGCCACCTCGGAGTCGGTCTTGCCAACGGTCTTAAAGAGTATGTGGGCGATATGTGCCCGGTCTTCAATCTTATAGCGGTCGATGTGGCCCTGGTAAAACACCTTCTCTTCGTCCTCGGAAACCGGGGCGCGCTGCCGAAGCTGGGCGAAGTCCAGCATGGCATAACCTATGGTGCGACGCTCCGCGACCACGTAGCGACTCTTGTTCTTTTCGAAGTATGCGGCTAGTTCATCGTCTGACGCGCCGACCTTGGATTGCAGGTCGTCCGGTTTGATCAAAACGTAATCGATCTTGATCTTCTCATTGCCGCGCCGGTACTCCTGCCGTACTTCTTCATCGCTGGCTGTGATGCCGTCGGTCACTAACTCCTGAAATTTCTGTTGGAGCAGCTCTTTTTTCACTGCCGTTTCAAATTCCGGCACGTCCATTTGAAAGCGTGTCTGAATTTCCGTCGTGTACCGGTCCATGCCGATAAATGTGTCCCCGGAATACGCCGTGGGAACCAGCTTCTTAAGCAGGTCGGCGTGCTCCTCATCTGTAACCCGAATGCCCAGGCGCTCCGCTTCAAGCGCCAGGCTCTGGTCGAAAATGAGTTGATCGAGCACCTGCTGGGTATAGAGCGGGAGGAGACCCTGAGGAATCTGACCGTTGCGCGTAACACGGTTCAATTGCGCCTGGACGTCCGCAATGGAGATCGTATGGCTACCGACCTCGGCAACGACGTCGGCTCCGGTAAGTTCATTGCCAGTCTGCGCCGGCACCAAATACAACAACATGCCTATGCTCAGAACCCCGAGGATGATTCCGAGTAAAATCCGCACACCCATTTTCTTTTCACGAAGAGCGTCCAACACAGATGGTAAGCCTCCCGCGCATCGCACTCCTTGTCGCCGGATTTTCCGGAAAACAGGGACCTGCCGCGCCGACAACGAAACAATGAATTATAGAGGAATTATAGGGGAGCCGGCCACATACACTCAATCTCAATTCTTAGAATAACGATCTTTGCCGTCAGAATGGGAAGCAGGACCCAAAGCGGACTAATTCGTTTTTGTGTGCATGTAGTACCGTCTATTGCTCTGCGGGAAACTAGTTTTCCCTGCGTTGTTTGCCGCGCCGGGAACCCTATGTTAATTTTGAAATTGGCTGAAAATGAGGCATTTGCTCAGTGCAGAATCAGAACATTCCCGGTGGACCTCGCCCAAAGATCCCGAATTTTGCGGTCTATTGGAAGACTGTTGCTTATCGTACGGTCACCATTTATCTAATGCTATTTTTCGTTATCCTTCTGGGAGTTATGTACTTGATCTACCCGGAAGCTTATAGCAGTTCGACGGCCCGAATCTCCCGCGCGCTGGGCGGCGGGACCGACACGAGCACTCAGCTGACCGCCAAACAGGCGAAGTTCGTAAATCTGGACGGCAGGGTCGAAGTCAAGAAAGCGAACTCTGTCGCGTGGGTGACGGCCGACTACCGCATGGCAATCGATAAAGGCGATTTGATTCAGACCAGTGCGGAGGGCGCCGCCCGCATCACGTTCGCGGACGGCACGACCTACACGGTGCAGGGCAATACATTGGTGACCGTGGAAGAAAACTCTGTCGGACAGGCCAGTGAGACGCGCGTCGGCATGCACATCAGTTCGGGCGCGGTGGATCTGGCCACTGGCACATGGGAATCTCCCAATTCCAAAGCTGAAGTTTCCTTTTCCAACGCTGTAGCGTCGGTGAAGCAGAATAGCCGCGCGGCCGTGCGCAGCGATCCGAAGACCAGCGAGGCGGAAATCACCGTCTCTGCCGGTGGAGCCGAACTCGCAACCACCGATGGCCGCCAGCACGTCGAAATCGGCCGATGGGAACGCGTCACCGTGCCACCGGGCGGAGGAACGGTCCTCAAGACCAATGTGCTCGCGCCGCCTGAATTGGCTCAGCCTTTGAACTTGCAGCCTTTGATAGTTTCGGACCCTAAACATACACCGGTACATTTTGAATGGAAGCCGGTGTCAGAGGCGATCAGCTATGAGTTGCGTATCAGCACCACATCCATGTTCTCGCGTATATTAGAGGATCGGAAGCTCGCGGGGACGTCAGTTGATATTTCCGGCATGGAGGCCGGTGACTACTTCTGGAATGTGCTGGCCACCGACACGCAGAAGCGCGTGAGCGCTGCGAGCGATACATTCAGGTTTACGCTCGCGACACAAGGCATGGGCCAAGAGATGATGCTGGAAATCGGAAGCACCGAAATACATGGTAACGTGGTAGAGATCAGCGGGCGCACCGAGTCCGGCGCGGCGCTGATCATCAATGGAGAGTCGGTGGCGGCCATACGTCCCGACGGCACGTTCAAGTATTTTACGCAACCCCTTGCGCGCGGCAGCCAGACCATCGTAATCACCGGGCAGAATCGCCGGGGCGGCACGGCAATCAAGCGCGTGGGGATTGTGATTCCGTAGCCGGGCAACCGGCGCGACACACAGGGGCGGGGCAGCCGGGCGGCGCCCTCCGAAACGCGGCCTACGCAAACCGCGGGAGCAGCCCGGAACTGAGGGAAACATGAACAAGAATGGCTACAATTTTCGGTCGGTATTCAGTTTGTTTTCATCCGACCTGGCAATCGACCTGGGCACGGCCAACACGCTGGTCTATGCAAAGGGAAAAGGTATCGTGGTCAACGAGCCCTCGATTGTGGCAATCAACAAAAACACCGGCGAAGTGGTGGCCGTCGGAAAAGACGCCAAGGAAATGCTGGGCCGCACACCGGGAAACGTGGTTGCCATCAAGCCAATGAAGGATGGCGTCATCGCGGATTTCAAAGTCACCGAGAAGATGCTCACCTACTTCATCCAGAAGGCGCACAACCGGCGCGTGCTGGTGCACCCGCGCATCGTCATCGGCGTGCCCAGTGAAATCACGCCGGTGGAAAAACGCGCGGTGCAGGACTCGGCGTATCGCGCTCGCGCCAGCGAGGTCTATCTGGTCGAGCAAGCAATGGCCGCCGCCATCGGCGCGGGGCTTCCCATCGAGGA
>JBGOVX010000089.1:0-14371 GCA_041478355.1 Terriglobia bacterium
AGACAGGCACACTGACGCTGCGCCGGGGGTTTCGCGTGGAGCCGGACGAGCACGTGCTGGTCGTCGAAGATGTCTGGACTACCGGCGGCTCGACCTATGAAACCATCCGCGTGCTGGAAGAAGCCGGGGCTCGCGTGGTGGCCGCCGGGGCGTTGATTGATCGAAGCGGCGGGAAAATCGAATTGCCTGTTCGCACCGAAGCCTTGATGGACCTCAAGATCGAGAGCTACGACGCTTCGGAATGCCCGCATTGCCGTAACGGCAGCGTGGCGGTAAAGCCCGGGAGCCGGTTTGCACGCTCCAACCCGTAGCCGCAATCCAAATTCTCGAGTTTGAAATCATTTGCAATCATTTGAAATCAAGCGAAAACTGACTAGAGGAATTATGTCAACGTGCCACCGGTTCGCACACCGCCCATGCGTAATATCAAACTCACGCTAGCCTATGACGGCACCGATTTCAGCGGATGGCAAAGTCAGCCGGGACACCCGACGATTCAGGGCGTCTTGACCGATGTTTTGGAAAAGCTGACGCAGACTCGGCCAATGATTCAAGGTGCGGGGCGCACCGATGCGGGAGTGCATGCGGCGGGCCAAGTCGCGAACTTCAAGTCGCATTCGGAATTGAGCGCGGGGGATTTTCAGCGGGCCTGCAACGCATTATTGCCACCTTCGATTCGAGTGCTTACGGCGGCAGAGGCCGCGCCCGATTTTCATGCGCGATGGAACGCTGTTGCGAAGACCTATCGCTACACCATCTTCCGCGGACGCATCGTTCCTCCATTCTTGTGGCGTTACGTGCAGCATGATCCCTATCCGCTGGACTTTGCGGCCATGGCCGAAGCCGCGCGCAGATTCGAGGGCCAACACGACTTTACCTCATTCGCTGCTTCGACCGGATCCGAGGAAGCCGACCGCGACCGTGAAATGAATCGCTTGATTTATCGTTCCGAGATGCTGCAAACCTGCAGCGGCGACGTCCTCCCAGGTCACGACGCCGGACAGCAGTGGGTCTACCTGGTTCGCGGAAAGTCGTTCCTGCGATACATGGTGAGGAAGATGGTGGGAACGCTGGTGGATGTCGGGCGTGGCAAACTCAGTCCTGACGACATCCCAAAGCTGTTTGCATTGCGTGATCGCTCAAAATCGGGACCAACGATGCCGCCACACGGATTGTGCCTTGTTGAGGTGGAGTACCCGGACTCGATCCATTCCACCGGTGTGATGACGAGTGAGGCAGGCTTGGTGCCCCCGCCAGGATTCGAGTAGAATACGCGGGAGGAACACTTTTGCCGGCGGACTTGTGTTCTGGTGTATTCTGACTGTAGAGAGGAACCGAAGAATGGCTGAGGAAACGGCTCCGCAAGGCACGGCGCCCGCAGTTCCATCCCCCGCAGTTACGTCTCCGGGAACCCCCGCGGCTACAGCCGCGCCTGCTGTGGCAGACATCGCGTCCCAGGAAACAAAAGTGAAGGTGCGGAAACCAAAGCAACGTTCCTGCGACGAAAAAGATGCCAAGGGCAAACTCTGTGCGGGGCATCTGAAGCGCTGGTACGACTACCCGAAAGAAGTGGAAAACAAAATCGGAAAAGAGACAGAGATTTACCGTTGTGAATTTTGCAAGACTCTCTACAAGCCAGATCCCAAGCAGATGCCGCATAGTTTTACACTGCGCTATTAAGGAGTGGCGTCTGAATTCTTTTTACCAGCTGCGACGCCTTTCGCACGGCAACTGGAAACGTTATGTCCTCCTGTTCACGATCGGAATTGTGATGGCCGGCTTTATCCAGAATTTCGCGCGGAAGACAATCGCGGCGCAGTTTCGGGACGATGCGCGCATCGCGCGCGTTCTGGATTATCTCCAGGAAAACGCTTCCGCGGCCACCGAGGAACAAGTCCGCATCACGGAAATTCCCGCCCCCCCTTATCATGAAGATGCTCGCGCGGATTACCTGAAGAAATTGCTGTCCGGCGCGGGACTTCGAGCGGACAGCGACGCAACCGGCAACGTGTTTGCCGAATTTCCCGGAACGTCCCCGGAAATCGTCATGCTATCCGCCCATCTGGACACGGTATTTCCCGCGGGCACCGATGTCCACGTGAAGCGCGAGGGCGGTCGGTTGCTCGCTCCGGGAATTTCGGACAACGGCACGGGCCTGGCGGCGCTGGTGGCCGTCGCGCGCGCACTGCGGGAATCAAAAATCAAAACCAGTAAGACGATTCTATTTGTCGCGGATGTAGGAGAAGAGGGTGAAGGGAATCTGCGCGGGATGCGCGCGCTGGTCGATTCTTATAAGAAACGCCTGAAGTACGTGATCGCACTGGACGGAGCGGCCACCGAATATGTGACCACCGCCGCGCTGGCGTCCCGGCGGGTCGAAATCGCCATCACTGGGCCCGGCGGGCATAGCTGGTCGGATTTCGGTTTGCCGAACCCCATCCACGCGCTGGGGCGCGGAATCGCGCGCTTCGTGGTGGCGCATGTCCCCGAAACTCCCAGGACAAGTTTCAATATCGGCGAAATCGAAGGCGGAACGTCTGTGAATTCCATTCCGGCGCGCGCCTTGATGAAAGTGGATTTGCGGTCGGAATCGGAATCCGAACTGGGGAAACTGGAGTCCTTGTTGCGGGAGGCCATGCAGGCCGGTATTCAGGAAGAATGGGCCGCGGCCCGCGAGCGCGGAATGGCTGGCGGCACGAATGTTCTGGACTTGAAAATCACCACACTCGGCGTGCGGCCCGCGGGAGATTTGCCAGAGAACTCGCCGCTTCTGGCGGCACTGTTGGCGGCGGACAATCAACTTGGCAACCGTTCAAGGCGGGAACGGTCATCGACCGATGCAAACATTCCCTTGTCGCTGGGCATACAGGCCATTTCAATCGGGGCGGGCGGGCGCAGCGGTGGCGCGCACACACTGGAAGAATGGTATGAGCCGGCAGGGCGCGAAATGGGCCTGCAGCGTGTGGCATTGACGCTGTTGGGTGTCGCAGGCGTGGAGCCGTAGAACAGCCTTTTCGAGCGCGTCTCACACCTGATCCTATAACAGCGTCGGCTCCCTTCGAGCGAATAGACTTGGTAGCGCTAAACGACCAAGGCTCGGAGGAAAGGAGCCGAGTCCCCATCCGTTGTTTCCCTTCGCCTCAGAAGTCTAAACCCGCACTCTTCGAAAATCACAAAGGGTGCATCACCCAAACCATTTCTTGACGGGCTTTGAGATGGGATTTTGCGCGTGTTCTAATTTTCAAGGTTGATCTCGAAGCTCGACTGCCTGAATTTCTCCGTCCCACTCCTTGCCTGACACAAGCAAATAGCTAATGCGCGCACTGCGGCCACGGAGGCTCGCGCAACTTGTCTTTGCGAGCGAACTCGTGCCTGCGGGCTTTATGGCGAGCTGCGCAAAGTTGGCGCCGTGCAAGTGCATGACCAAGGTTTGCGCCTTAAGAATAATTCTTACTTGCGGTGTGTCCGCGCAATTTACTTCCGTGATTGTGCCCACCATCGAATACACATGGGATTGGGGATCCGCCTGAGGTGGTGCCGCGGAGTTCGCGCCGCTTATCGCTGGTACGGATGGCTGCTCGGCGGGTTTAGTGGACGCATGGGTCGCCGAGACCTGTGGCGCGGCTTTCGTCTGGGAATTCGGAGTGAGAGGTGGCCCGGCCATATCGACGGCCTTGGGGTTGTTCGAAGAATTCCGCGGTTGCGCCGCGGTCTTGCGGGCATCCTCAGGTTGGTCCAGACGCTCCTGAATGGCGGATAGTTGTAATTGATAGCCTGATTCACCAGGGGCGAGCGCAGCGGCGCGTTTTGCAGCCTCCAAGGCTCTACGCAAGGTTTCGGGACGCAAGGCATAAATAGAAGCAAGGTTGTACCAAGCCGGGGCGAAATCGGGATTCAACGCCACGGTCTTTTCAAAGTTGACGACAGCACCGACGGGGACGCCCACAAAACCTCCCCGCGACATAGCCACCATGCCCTGGCCGTAAAAAGCGAGGGCGCTCGCCGGATCAAGTTCCGAGGCGCGCGCAAAGTGTTTTTCGGAGTCCTCCAGGTGGCCTTGTCGAAGCGTCAGAAATCCCAGGCTTTGCTCGGCGTCTGCGAGCGATGGATCTTGCTTGACAGCGTCCTCCAGCTTTTCCTGGGCATCGTCCAGCTTTCCGCGGCTTGCGGCGAAATCTCCGATGAGAGCTTCATTTTCGGCAAGCGAGAGAGTGCGCGGAGAACCCTGCGCCACGCCGCCTCCTGTAACCAGGATTTCGGAAGGCGCTGACGTCACTTGTTTGATGTAGGCCTCCAATTTGCTCTGAAGCTGATTCAAATCTCCGAACACCTGCTGGGCAGCTTGCAGCGAATCCGCGCCGCCCTCGACCTGAGCAATGTACCGGTCAAGAGCTTTGGTTCCCGACATTTGAGACCCTGAGGTTTGAGAGTTGACGAGCAGGTAATGCACCAGCGCGCGCGATTCGGCAAAGTACACCGTGTTTTTCTCTCTCGATCTGTAATAGCCTGAGCTGCGGTCCACGTGCAAGACGATGTCGAGAGGGAGCAGCGGACTCTCCCACAAAACGCTCAGGTCTTCGGGTTCAGGCCTGCCCAGGCGCACGCCATTGTCGGTAACCGACAAACCTCCGAAGACGCTGATGTAGCCTTCCTCCAGCCACGGCGGCAAGCTGTGATAGCTGCGTTTTAAAATTAAACGCGCATAGGATTGGTAGATATCTTCATAGGGCACCGGACCAGATACATTGGTGCGCAAACCGATATAGTTTTTCTCCTCGCCGGGCACGAACAACCCCGCCGGCTGAATGTTGCGTTTATCGAAAGGGAATTCCGGAAACAGGGTGGCGAACGACTGCCCATTTCTTGCGGCCAGGATTCGAATGGGAAATCCAGCATCCAGGTGGGCATTAGGCATCGTGGTTTCAAAGACGCGGCGAACCTGTTCGAACTGGCCGGCAACGTGGCGGGATATTTTTTCACCACCATCGCTGGCCACGATGAAATGAGGCGTGCGGATTTCCACCCAGGGCTCGACTTTTTCTTTTTTGTCTTCTTTCTTCTTGTCCTTATCCGCGTTGCGGTCGGCGCTGCGAGAAACCGGACATAGAATTAACGCCGCCAGACACAGCGCTAAACATACGGGGACGATCCGAAGACGGTGGCGGAGCAGCACAGATGTAACATTTAGCAAGGCGTTAACCCCATGTCAATCGAGCAGAAGCAGAACGGCTCCGCAGACCTATGCACAAGGATGCGATTCGAACCAGACCATCCAGGTTGCCTTTGCCTGGCCGCCTTACTAGACTGGAGCCACGCATGAGACGCGCGCCAGGACAATTCGGTCTTTGTAAACACAATCTTCGGTGCCGGGCGATGCACACCCTGTGAGTCCCAGGTTCAAGGCCCATGCCGCATTGGTGTTGTGTTCGCTGCTATGGGGCATAACGTTCGTGGTGGTGAAGAATACGCTGGCGGATATCTCGGTGTTCGCCTACCTGGCCGCGCGATTTGCCCTGGCCGCGCTGCCCATGGCCTGGATTTACCGCGCGGATCTCCGGAAACTATCAGCCTCTGAAATTCGCGCCGGCCTGGTGATCGGAATATTTATGTTCGGCGGGTACGCGTTTCAGACCGCCGGGATTGCCCAAACCTCTGCTTCCAAGTCGGCATTCATCACGGGATTCAGCGTGGTGCTTGTTCCGGTGCTGATGGCGCTGGTATGGCGCCGCCGGATTACCGTGTGGGCATGGGCCGGGGCGCTCGCTTCTCTTTGCGGACTCTACTACCTTACGGTCCCGCGGCAAGGCCTCACCGACCTCAACCACGGCGATCTGCTGGTGCTGGGGTGCGCTGTAATGTACGCTTTTCAAATTATTTTTATCGCGCGATATAGCGGCGCATTTTCCCTGGGTGGACTGAGTTTCTTACAGGTTGTTGTGACGGCGGGGTTTTCCTTGGCTGCGGTGCCTTTACTCTCCGCCACCCAATGGGAGCCGTTTCGATTTCAGCTCACCTCGGGAATGGTATTTGGAGTCCTGGTGACCGCGGTGTTCACTACGGCAATTGCATATCCCCTTCTGGTATGGGCGCAGCGGCATACCAGCGCGACCAACACAGCCCTGATCTTGGCCAGCGAACCAGTGTTCGCGGCGGTAACTTCTTTCATCGTCCTCCGCGAACGATTGGGTGGAAGAGCCTTGGTGGGCGCGGGACTCATCCTTGCAGGGATTTTGATCGGTGAATTGAAGGGATCGGGACCGGCGGCGGACGATGGCCGGAATTCCGAGCCTCACTGATTCCGCGCAAATTATTGATTTCATTGAACACGAAAAACGCTAAAAACAAGGGCTTCGCTACCTAGTGGCGGGTTGGGGCGTATTTGGAATCCACGGCCTCATACATCGTGGCGCTGGGGTGCTTGGCTTGTTCGTAGGCTGTAATCTTGGCTTCGTATTTGAGAGTCATGCCGATATCGTCCAAGCCCTCAAGAAGGACATGCTTGCGAAATTCGTCGATTTTGAATTTAAAACTTAAGCCGTGAGCGTCGGTGATGGTCTGGCTGGGCAGATCCGCGGTGATCGCGTAGCCTTCATCTTTTTCGGCGCGCTTAAAAAGCTGTTCGACCTGTTCTTCAGGCAGCGTGACGGGCAGAATGCCGTTCTTGAAGCAGTTATTGTAGAAAATATCGGCATAGCTCGGAGCAACGAGAACTCGGAATCCATAATCGGCGATCGCCCAGGGCGCATGTTCGCGGCTTGAACCGCAACCGAAGTTTGCGCGCGCCAATAGGACGGAGACGCCTTTGTATCGCGGCCAATTCAAGACGAAGTCCGGGTTAGGCTTCTCGCCAGGCATGTAGCGCCAGTCATAGAACAACACTCGTCCGAAGCCCTGCTTGGTTTGGAGCTTCAAAAACTGCTTGGGAACCATCTGGTCGGTATCCACGTTGACGCGGTCAAAGGGCAGAACCAGGCCGGTATGTTTTGAAAAGGGTTGCATGATTTACTCCACAGCGTCCACGTCCCAGTCGCGGATGTCCACGAAGTGGCCGGCAATCGCTGCTGCCGCGGCCATAATCGGGCTTACCAGGTGCGTTCGGCTGTCTTTACCCTGACGTCCTTCGAAATTTCGATTCGAAGTGCTGGCCGCCCGTTCGCCGGGTGGGAGAACGTCGGGATTCATGGCAATACACATGCTGCATCCCGAGTCGCGCCATTCAAATCCAGCATCACGAAAAATTTTGTCGAGCCCTTCAGACTCGGCCTTGGCCTTGATGGCCATCGAACCGGGAACCACTAACGCTCCCTTGAGATTTTTGGAAATATGCTTTCCGGCCACCACGCGGGCAGCAGCCCGAAGATCGTTTAGACGTGAATTTGTGCAGGAGCCGATGAAAACACGGTCGACTGGAATATCAACCAGGAGCGTGCCAGGTCTGAGTCCCATGTATTCCAGCGCGCGCACGGCGGCTTTTTGATCACCAGGGTCGGTGAAAGAGGCGGGATCAGGCACACGGCCGGTAACCCCGGTGACCATGCCGGGGTTGGTTCCCCAGGTCACCTGAGGCGAAAGGTTCGACGCATCGAGCGTGACTGTGGCGTCGAATTCCGCGCCCGCGTCAGAGGCCAGCGCTTTCCAGCCCTCGACAGCTTCCTGGAATGCCTTTCCCCGCGGCACATAAGGACGCCCTTCCATGTAGGCGAAGGTGATGTCATCGGGCGCAACCATTCCCGCGCGAGCGCCGCCTTCGATGGACATATTACACACCGTCATGCGGCCTTCCATGGAAAGTGCTCGAATGGCTTCGCCTGAATATTCGAAGACGTGGCCGGTGCCGCCCATAATGCCGATCTTTCCGATAATGGCGAGGATAATGTCTTTTGCCGAGACGCCCTTGGGCCGCTTTCCATTTACGACAATGCGCATGGTCTTGGACTGGTATTGCGAAAGGCACTGAGTGGCAAGAACATGCTCGACTTCGCTGGTCCCAATCCCGAATGCCAGGGTTCCAAAGGCCCCATGAGTCGAAGTGTGGCTATCACCGCAAACGATGGTTTGGCCCGGCTGCGTTATGCCCAGTTCAGGGCCGATAACGTGCACAATGCCCTGATTGTGGCTGAACATATCAAACAGGGTTATCCCGAACTCACGGCAGTTGCGCTCTAAAGCCTGGAGTTGCCCCGCCGCAGTTTCATCGACAATGGGCAAAGTCCGGTTGTTGGTTGGGACCGCGTGATCCATGACGGCGAAGGTAAGGTCGGGACGCCGCACGGTTCTGCCGGCGGCTTTCAGTCCGGCAAACGCTTGGGGGGTTGTGGTTTCGTGAACCAGGTGGCGATCCACGAAAATTAAGGACGGTTCTCCGGGCGCCTCACGAACCAGGTGCGCGTCCCAAATCTTTCGATACATTGTCCTGGGAGTCATATTTCGCATCCTAGTTTAGCAGGGCCGCACGATTTCGCAACCTGCGCCCTTGCGCGGGTAGTTGGTGGGGGCCGTTGTGCGGTGGCAGGTAATCATTGTGTCCAGTTGCTTACATGCAGAGTGGACATGCGTCTAAAGATAGCGGGACATTGTAGTGGTATAATGATTTTTTGTGCGGTTCAAGACGTCGATGGAGATTTTGGGGGATAAATATCATGGGCATTCAGATACGAGAATTCGCTGCCTGGGCGCGAAATCGAAAAATCATGGCGTCGCTGTTGGTGACGATTACGCTGGCCATTGGCATGCTGATCGGCACAGTAATCTCAGGGCATGTGGGCGCGTCCCACCCTGCCGCCGGCGAGGGGGCCACTCCCCTGGCAATTCCGGATCCGGTCCAGTTGTCGAGCGCGTTTGCTTCGATCGTGAAACAGGTGCAGCCTGCGGTCGTGAATATTTCGACTACTCAAGTCATTGATCGCCGCAAGGGAGGGCGTGGTACGCCGTCTCCACATGGCCGCGACCAGATGGGCCCGCAGGACGATCAACAACCGTTCCAGGACTTTTTTAATCGCTTCTTTGACTTTCCTGAGCAGGGCCCCACGGCCGAACGCAGCCTCGGGTCGGGTGTGATTGTCGACAAAAAGGGATACATTCTGACAAACAATCACGTTGTGGATCAGGCCACCAAAGTTCAAGTTGTGTTTGATGGCGAATCGACTCCCTACACAGCCAAAGTGATTGGAACCGACGAAGAGACCGATCTGGCGGTAATCAAGATTGATGTGGGGCACGATTTGCCCGTCGCCAAGCTCGGGAATTCCGATGCCGTGCAAGTGGGCGACTGGTCCCTGGCGATTGGGAACCCGTTCGGCTTCCTGCAAGGCAGCGTCACCGCGGGAATTATCAGCGCGAAAGATCGCGGCAATGTGGGACAGCAATTCCAAAGATTCCTGCAGACCGATGCGGCTATCAACCCGGGCAATTCGGGCGGGCCGCTGGTGAATATGGCCGGGCAAGTGATCGGCATCAACACCGCGATTATTACCGGAGGCCGGGGGAATGAAGGCGTTGGTTTTGCGCTCCCGTCGAACACGGCGATCGGAGTGTATAACCAGATTGTTGCCAACGGCAAAGTTACTCGCGGTTCGATTGGCGTTAGCTTTACCGAAACGCAGGGCAGCAATCCCATCGTCCTCAAGGAACTCGGAGCGCCCTACGGCATCGTGTTGCAGCGCGTCGAGCCGGGCAGCCCGGCAGAGAAGGCCGGATTGCAGTCTGGCGACGTGATTACAAGTGTGAACGGCAGGCCCGTACACAGCGGCAATGACCTGGTAAGTCCAATTGCATCGACTCCGATCGGCAACAGCGTCCGCGTGACCTACATGCGCGAAAAAAAGGAGCACGACGCCACGCTCACGGTAGCCGATCGCACGAAAATCTTCCCGGATCGCGCCGGAAACGGGAGCAGCAACGATTCCGGACCTACGCCAACTGAATTCGGATTGCGCGTGGAAGATCTGGGAACCGAGCGGGCGCGTCGCGCTGGATATGAAAATATCAAGGGCGTGCTGGTTACCGAAGTCGATCCCGCAAGCTTTGCCGAAGACATCGGCTTTGTGCGTGGCGACGTCATTGCCGAGGTCAACCACACGGCGGTAGGGTCTGTTTCCGAGTATCGTCGCGCCGTCGCAGGGCTTAAGCAGGGGCAGGACGTCCTGTTTAAGGTTCGGCGGCGTACCGGTGCGGACCAAATCGATACGGTTTATCTGGCCGGTGTCATTCCCGCGCCGGAGAAGTAACGGCAGCCGATCGTTACGCTTATGAATAAGAAAAACTGGCTCTGCTATTTCGGGGTCGCGCTCTTATTGGGCGCGACCCCTGTTGTGTCCGGTGCGGGAAGGCCGGCGGCGCAGTCATCCGCGCAGTCGCCCGCGAAGAAGAAAAAAACTTCCTCATCGAGATCCGCAAGGAAGTCAAAACCCAAGGGACAAAAGGCCCCCACTCCCGATCGCATTCGCGAAATTCAATCTGCCTTGCAGCGAGAAGGCGCCTCCGATGCGCCACCCACAGGAAAGTGGGATGATGCTACTGTCTCGGCAATGAAAAAATATCAAGAGGGTCAAGGTCTCAATCCTACTGGAAAGATCGATGCGCAGACGCTGAACAAGCTCGGATTGGGTTCCGACACCGCCGGTAAAGGAGCCCCGCTCCCAACCGCTTCTTCGGTGGGTGCGCCCGCCGGCTCCGCTCATTAGCTGCTTTGAACACGATGTTTGACCGATTTCCGGGCCTCTGCTACATTGAATTGCCACGCTGAAATTTGGTTCGCGGATCTCTGATTCGTGCAGCGGACTGCCCTTTTACACGGCCTCGCAGACCTGCAGGAGGAACCATGGCGACCAGCGCCGTTTCTAGAATTCATAAAAACTTTATCAATGGAGAGTGGGTCGAAGCTCGCCACGGGCGCACACTCGAAGACCGCAATCCCGCGGACCATTCCGAATTGATCGGCATTTTTCCCTCTTCGACGCAGGAAGACGTGGATGACGCCGTGGATGCCGCCAGGGCGGCGTTCACGAAATGGCGGCTGGTGCCCGCGCCGCGCCGCGCGGAGATACTCTATCGCGCGGCGGAATCCCTGGTGAAGCGCAAGGAAGACCTGGCCCGGGACATGACTCGAGAAATGGGAAAACCGCTCTCGGAAACCCGCGGCGACGTGCAGGAAGCGATCGACATGACGTACTACATGGCGGGAGAAGGCCGCAGGCTGTTCGGCAATACGGTTCCGTCAGAGCTTCCCAATAAATTTGCGATGTCCGTCCGGGAGCCCCTCGGCGCAGTGGGCCTGATTACACCTTGGAATTTTCCGATGGCCATTCCCTCATGGAAAATAATGCCGGCTCTGGTTTGTGGAAATACCGTGGTCATCAAACCGGCCGAAGATACTCCCCTTTCAACCTACAACTTGATCCACATTCTGGTGGAGTCAGGATTGCCAGCCGGCGTAGTGAACGTCGTCAATGGGCTGGGTCCTGACGCCGGCGCGCCGCTGTCCAAGCATCCGGGCATCGCGGCAGTTAGCTTTACCGGCTCCACCGAAACGGGGCGTCTGGTGAACCAGGCCTGCGCGTCTTCGTTCAAGCCTTGTCATTTGGAAATGGGTGGAAAAAACATCATCATCGTCATGGACGACGCGAACCTGGAACTCGCCGTGGAAGGTGCCGTTTGGGGCGGATTCGGTACCAGCGGGCAGCGTTGCACGGCCGCGAGCCGCGTCGCGGTGCATCAGAAAGTGTACAAAGAATTTCTCGAGCGCTTTGTGAAGCGCGTAAAAACCCTGAAAATTGGCAATGGGCTTGACTCGGAAACCGACATTGGCCCGTTGATCAACCAAACACAACTTCAAACGGTCATGAAGTACGTCGAGATCGGCAAGGATGAGGGCGCGAAACTCATGACTGGAGGACGCCGCGCCGAGTCCGGGAGCCTGGCAAATGGCTGGTTCCACGAGCCGACAATTTTCGCGGACGTGCAGCCAAAAATGCGAATCGCGCAGGAGGAAATCTTTGGTCCCGTGGTTGCCGTGATTCCCTTTTCATCGTTTGAGGAAGCTCTGGAGATAGCAAACCAGGTCAGTTATGGCCTCTCCGCGTCCATCTACACCGCCAATGTGAATCAAGCGTACCGGGCCATGCGCGATCTGGAAACGGGCATCGTCTATGTAAATGCGCCGACCATCGGAGCGGAAATCCAGTTGCCGTTTGGAGGCACCAAGTCCACAGGCAATGGACACCGCGAGGCGGGAACGGCGGCGATCGATTTCTATTCGCAGTGGAAAACACTGTATATCGATTATTCGGACCGCCTGCAACGCGCGCAGATCGATGCCGCGGAGCTGGATTAATTTCTGCTACAAATCCAAGACAAGCACAGGTGTCGGCCGGGCAGCCTAGGCCTCAGCCTGTGCGGCCTTGGTTTTACGCCTTCCCACACGCCCACAGACTGCCCTTCAAGGTGAAAAGTCAATGCTACAAAAGGCAACCCCTCATCGCTCGTGTCGTTTGACGGGAGCGGCGCACGCGCATAAAATTGGAGCAGGAAGAATTAGCGGATAAGCCATGGCACACTCGGCTCCACATAACGAACGAAACCGGCAAATCTTGTCCGCGATTGTCCGCGCGTATATCGAAACCGGCGAGCCTGTTTCCTCGCGCTCGATTTCGCGGCGACACGTCGAACCTCTAAGCTCGGCCACCATTCGCAACGTGATGGCGGATCTGGAGGGCGAAGGCTATTTATATCAGCCACATACGTCCGCGGGACGTGTTCCCACCGCGACCGCTTACCGGTTTTTCGCGCAGCAGGTGGCAGCGCAAGCAACCTTGAGCCCGGAAGACCAGGAGTGGATCCGCAGCGAATTTGCGAACGCCACAACAACAGAGGAAATTTCCGAACGCGCTGGACATGTATTGGCGGAGGTATCGCGCGGCTTGGGAATCGTCGTCTCGCCGCCAATCGCCAAGACCGTGCTCGAACACGTGCGCTTCGTTTTACTTCCCGACGGCCGCGTCGTAGTGGTTCTGGTGTCCACAGGCGGCGCCACGCGGGACAAAATCGTTCGACCCGAGCGAGCCCTCAACCAACCCGACCTGGATCGCACAGCGGATTATTTAAATCGCCATTATGTGGGGCGCACGCTCGAAGCGATTCGTGCCGATCTTCTTTCCCGCCTGGCGAACGAGCAGGAACGCTATGACCTCCTGGCGCGCGACGCGTTGGCGCTGTGCGACCCGAGGGTGTTGGAGCAAGGGTCGACGCAGAGAGTCTACATCGAGGGCGCCGCGCAGATGGCGGGGACGCCGGAGTTCGCCGATCAAGCGCAGTTGCGCGAGGTGCTGGTCGCGATCGAGGAAAAGCATAGGATCATTGCGCTACTGGCCGAGTGCATTGACACGCCGGACCCTGTGCACGTGCAAATCGGCGTCAAGGGCATCGATCCCGCGGGGGAACATCTGGCATTGATCAGCGCGCCGTATTCGTTTCAGGATCAATCGCAGGGAACAGTGGGCGTGCTTGGCCCCATGCGAATGCATTACGAGCGCGCCATTACCGCGGTGGCCTATGTCGCCCGCGCATTCAGCGAAACATTGGATCGGAGTTAGCGAAAGTGGCGGAGCCTAAACGCGAGGAAGAGAGAATATTTCCCCTGGATGGGGGGCGTGAGGAACGCCAGGACGATTTCATGTCATTTTCCGGGGATGATTCCACATCGATTGACCCGCCGCCGGGAAGAGGAGGGGCGCTGGGCGGAGACGCGGCGCTGGTCGCGGAAGTTGCCAAGATCCGTGCGGAGAAAGATGATCTGCTGCAGACGCTGGTGCGCCGGCAGGCCGACTTCGAGAATTACCGGAAGAGAACCGAACGTGATCGGAGCGAGGAAGGGCGCCGCGGAGTCGAGCGCATGCTCATGGATTTGATTCCCGTGCTCGATGCGTTTGATCGCGCGCTTCAGAGCCACACTGGCGCGGTATATGAGGAATACCACAAGGGCATCACTCTAATCCGCAAGCAGCTTTCCGATGTGCTGACGCGCCACGGCGTCCAGCGCATCGACGCGGCGGGCAAAATGTTTGATCCGCACGTGCATCAAGCCATCGAGCGCGTCGAATCAAATGATTCTCCCGACGGATACATCGTCGACGTATTTCAGGACGGATATTTATTTCACGGACGCGTGTTGCGTCCGGCGATTGTGCGCGTCGTCGTGAATGCCGACGAGGCCGCAAATTCCCAAAGCTCCGAAAACGAGGACAATTAGGCAACGTGCCGACGAATCAGAAGCGCGATTGCTATGAAGTGCTCGGCATCGAACGCAGCGCATCCGCGGATGAGATCAAGTCCGCCTACCGCAAGGCGGCGCTGAAGTGGCATCCCGACCGTAATC
>JBGOVX010000189.1:0-6710 GCA_041478355.1 Terriglobia bacterium
ACTTGTCAGTACATTCACAAGCCGAGCTCGATGAGGTAGCGCTGCGCTTAAATCAGCGTCCAAGAAAAACTTTGGGATTTCAAACTCCGGCAGATAGACTGCAAGCAAGTGTTGCACTGACCTGTTGAGACCACCCGGATTCTCGGTAACTGGCTCTTGGTCCGGATTCGAGCAATTTTCCAGTTGCTGAAAAGAGCGTTTATTAGAACCTATTCGCGGCGAAGAGCAAATCGATTCATTCGGAAGTGCCTCGCGCGTAGAACTGCGCCCATCCGTGAGGTCAAAAAGGAAGTCCCGGATGATAGCGAGAAATGGTGCGGCGTGGCGAACAGCACGCTCGCGGCGATTTACCTCCGAAGATCGCGCAGCGCACGCGCAAGTGCGATAAAATCCCTTCCCATGAAACAAGCACTCCTCTTCCTTGTCCTGCTGTCCATGACTGCCAGTCTGCCAGGACAAACCCGAAGCCCGATCTCCGATTCTCGCCGTGCTCGAAAATCATTTAGCGTCGTCGAGGCAACCATCCCTGAAATGCAGGCCGCCATGAAACAAGGACGTGTGACCTCGCGCGACCTGGTCCTTCAATACCTGATTCGCATTGCTCTTTACAACAGCAAATTGAACGCCATCATTATCGTGAATCCGAATGCTCTGCAGGAAGCCGAGGCGCGCGACCGCGAACGCGCCCAGGGCAAGGTGCGCGGCCCGCTGCACGGAATTCCCATAGCGCTCAAAGACAATATGCAGACAACCGACATGGCCACTACGGGCGGCGCGCTGGCCTTCGACGGGCTTGTGCCGCTATTTGCTGCCACGCTGACCAAGAACTTGCGCGACGCCGGCGCTGTGATCATCGCCAAGACCACCATGACCGAGCTTGCCAACTGGGTCGCCGGCGGACCCACTCCGATGCAGAGCGGCTATAACGCGCTCCGGGGACACAGCATGAATCCGTATGATCCACGGCGCGATCCGCGCGAAGACACCTTTGACGGCCGGCCCGCTCTCGGTACCGGCGGATCCAGTTCCGGGGTTGGCACCGCAGCCAACCTTTGGGCCGCGAACGTAGGCACCGAGACCTCAGGCTCGATCCTTAACCCTTCGAATCAGAATATGCTTGCGGCCATTAAACCAACGGTCGGCCGTATCAGCCGCTACGGCATTATTCCCATTACAGCCGACCAGGATACAGCCGGCCCGATGGCCAAAACGGTCACAGACGCGGCCATCCTGCTCGGAGCACTGGAGAGCGCCACTCCCGATCTGAATGATCCCGCCACCCAGAGGTGCGTTCCTCCACCGGGCCGCGATTACACCCGATACTTGAAGTCCGATGGTCTGAAGGGCGCGCGCATCGGCATCCCTCGCGCCTTCTACTACGATGCCATCACCCCGCCGGGAGAGAAGGAGCCGCGTGGCGGCCTCAGCGACGACCAAAAACAGATCATGGCCGAAGCGATCGCGATTCTTAAGCAGAACGGCGCAGTGGTCGTGGATTCGGCAGACATTCCAAGCGTGATTAACGGCGACGCACAGAATAACCTGCTGAAGTGGAACACCTGTTCGGGCCTGGAGAATGCAAAAGGCAAGGATCAGGATTGTTCAGTCGTGCTCAAGTACGGCATGAAGCGCGATTTTAACAAGTGGCTCGCATCCCTGGGACCTGCCGCGCCAGTAAAGTCGTTGACGGAACTTCGCCGCTTCAATCTTGCTCACGCCGCGGCGGGCGCCATCAAGTACGGCCAGTCACAACTCGACATCTCCGATGAGATGGACGTGGATGCGGATCGCGCGCGTTACGAGGCCGATCGCGCAAAGGACCTAGCTCTGGCAGGCGCGCAAGGCATTGATGCGGCCCTGAAATCGCACAATTTGGATGCGCTCCTTTTTCCCGGCGCAACCGGGGCAGCGATTGCGGCTAAGCCCGGATATCCGACCGTGATCGTCGCGTTCGGCGTCGTCCCAAACGCCCCGGCTGTGCCTTTCCCGGATGGGTTCAACGCAAAGCCAGCGCCGCTGGGCGTCAGTTTCACGGGAACAGCTTGCAGCGAGCCACGGCTTATCGAGCTGGCGTACGCCTTCGAACACGCGACCCGGCGCCGCGCCGCTCCATTTTCCGCGCCGTAGTAGAGAAGCAAACAAAGCCTTGGGACAAAGCGGTTGTGGACCGCCTATCAGAAGAAGTTGGGGTGAGCGACGGGGTTTGAACCCGCGACCCTCGGTGCCACAGACCGATGCTCTACCGGCTGAGCTACGCTCACCACTGTTGCAGTGAAGACAGTTTAGGCCACATTCGGTTTCCAGTAAAGTGGGTCGCTGGTGAGGCCTGGTTGTCCGGCCATTGTAGTAGGGTTTGGGATACCCGCAATCCCGCCACAATGTTGTACACTGAGGGAGGTTACCTCGAATCACGCTTAGAGGCGCAAAAAATGTACCTAACACTTGTAGTGCTGTTTTTTCTTCGGGTCATTCAGCCAAGCCCCCTGCTGGAAAATGATTTTGTTCAAGTATTCAGGAACAATGCGCCGTGCGCGTCCGCTGCGCCTTCCTGTGGAGACCGCATTGTGGTTGCACTTGGCTCGGTGGAAGTGAATGGTCAAGAGATGGAGCGAGGTGACATTAAAGTATTCAAGGCAGGCGAACGCTACTCTCCTCCCAAAAGTGGAGAGTACCTCGAAGTGATTATTAAACCAACGCACCCAAAAGTGTCGGCCCCAAGCGCTCAGGCGCCTCCGGCGCCGGACAACAAAAAATTGTACGATGGAAAAGATTTCACCGTTTTTGAGGAGAAAATGGAGCCTGGCGAGGTCAGTTCGCTTCACAGTCACAATCAACGTTTGGCAATTTTCCTCAATAAAACGCAAGTGCAGCAGTGGACAAATGGGAAATCGGAAATCAGGGATTTAGAGCCTGATGTTGTGACCTTCCGGCCAGCGGTCATTCATACCTCCAAGGACGTAGGTACCATTCCCATTCGCAATCTGTTAATTGAATTTAAGGCCTGAATTACGCAACCGAAGGGAGAACGTGCTTGCTTCCAAGTCACTAAAAACATTGGCGGGGCCGACGAGACTCGAACTCGCGACCTCCTGCGTGACAGGCAGGCGTTCTAACCGACTGAACTACGGCCCCGCATAACAAAGTAGATGATTCCTGAATGGTGGGCAGTGCGTGATTTGAACACGCGACCTTCCGGGTGTAAACCGGACGCTCTAACCGCTGAGCTAACCGCCCAACTCTTCTTAACCTTTTGCGTACAGTAGATTACGCGACTTATGCCGTTCCGTCAAATTAGGTCGCTGGTGGCGAAGAGCCGGCGATTGTGAGAAAATGAAAAAAGTGGGGAAGGGGTCCATGAGCGTATCGGTTGGCAAGAATGTAACACTGGAAAACCCTGATGATTTCGGCAAGCTGTTGCAGGATGAAGGAATCATCTTCACGCAGCTTGACAAGGCTGTGAACTGGGCGCGCAAGAGTTCGATCTGGCCGCTGGGGTTTGGTCTGGCATGTTGCGCCATCGAGATGATGTCGATGGCTGCCGCGCGCTTCGATGTCGCGCGATTTGGCTCTGAAGTGTTCCGCCCTTCGCCGCGCCAGGCGGACCTGATGATCATTGCCGGGCGCGTCTCGCAAAAAATGGCCCCGGTGATCAAGCAGCTTCACGCGCAGATGCCCGAGCCCAAGTGGGTGATTTCGATGGGCGCTTGCGCCACTTCTGGCGGAGTGTTTAATAATTATGCGATCGTCCAGGGCGTCAACCAGGTCATTCCCGTGGATATTTACGTGCCGGGATGTCCGCCGCGCCCCGAAGCCTTGCTGTATGCGATTCTGCAGCTCCAGGAAAAAATCACAAACGAACGCGGCAGCTTCAAGCGCGCGTTGAATATCACCTAATCCTCTTAGGATTTTGTGCTGCAAGCGATGGTTCCTATCCGAAGTGCTGACTTAATTTTTATGCGCGGGCGTAAACCTTCCTATTCCCATTCTTAGCTGGAGCGTATTGATCCCCGGATTGGCCGGAGACAGGCTTCCATTGGAGATGTGCGTGAAGCGAATTTCTGCGCTCCAATTAAATTTCGTTCTCAGAACGTGCATCCCCAATGCGCCGCCAGTTGTGAAATTGAAGTGTGACGCGCCTGCGGGGACCTGGTTGCCGGTGAACAGCGCTCCGCCGCCTAGTTCAGCGTACGGCACGACCCGGCGGCGCGTTTCAAAATTCCATTTCAGGGCCAGTGGGTCCAATCCCAAGCCATAGACGGTCATTGCAGGTTGAAATACCCAGAAGATTGGAATCGCATCCACGGCATATTCGAATCTGCCGCGCAGTGCCCGCGGGCCGTGCGAACCCGAGAGCACCCAGCCATAGCGGAGGCCTGTTTCCCACGCGCCTGTTTCCGATGTGATGCCATTCAGACCATGTCCGCCGCTGGTCCAAGCTTCCAACTCGCGGCCGCCCCTTTGCGGTCCACGTTCGTCCTGGGCAAGGCAGGCGCGGATTCCCGCGAGGATCATCCAACCGCACAGTAGCATTTGCGGGACCCAGCGCTTCATGGCCTGAGTGTCCCATAGATACTTGCGTCGAAGACAATTTGAATTTGCATCGGGGCCTCACGCCTCCCAGCAATTTCGCCCCGGCTATTAGGCCGGGACTTTTTTCTCCCACAATGGAGGTGAAATCACTACGGCGGGCGTGCCGGACGCGTCGAGGCGGGTTCCAATTGCAGAATGCTCTCGCCGCAGGTATCCGATGCCAATGGGCCGTTCGAGCAACGGAGAAAATCCCGTGCTGGTGACGTTGCCAACTTCGCTGGCAGCCGCATTTTCAATGGTAAACAGCTTCGTTCCACGAGCTGGCGGTGTAGAAGCCAGAAATTTCATTTCCGCGAGCCGCCTGTTGACGTGACCTCGCGAGCGCACCCGTTCGACAATTTCCTGGCCGGTGTAACAGCCTTTTTCATAGCTAATGTGGGAATGCTCGAGGCCCGCTTCATGCGGAATATTCTTATCGTCGTAGTCCTGTCCAAACCAGGGAACGCCGGACTCCAGGCGAATGGAGTTGAGCGCCTCCATTCCGGCGGGGGCGCCACCGTGGGCTTGGATGCGCGCAGCAAGCTCGTGCCACATCGGGGCAAGATTTTCGTGAGTGATAACCAGCATTGCGGCGGGGTGGTTCACACAGGTGTGACGGACAATGCGGCAGGGAATCGAACCGAATTTCGCGTCCACATGGGCCAATTCTGGAAAAGCCGTGATGTCGACTCCCGCCGCCTCCGAAATTACAGTGGCAGCAAGAGGTCCCACCAGATCGAGAGTTCCGGTCGAAGGTGTCAGATCACCGAGCGTGACGTCGTCCATAATAATAAATTTGTCGAAAGTGGAAAACGTGCGTTCGCGCACCAGGGCATGGGAAATTGCCAGAATACGGTCGGGCAGCGTCAATGTTTCAATCTCCGCCAGAATATGTCCTTGCGCCGTCAACAGCAGCCCCACGACCCCTTGCCCCGGCATCAGGTCGCGGACGTTCGACGTCAGAATCGCGTTCAGGTAGCGCTGCGCGTCGGGCCCGGAAAAGGAGAAGCACGCCCGAAAGTTTGTGTCCGCCAGGGCTGCCGAGTCTCGCGCGGCCAGGTACTCGACCGTAAAATCGCCGAAGCGCGCCGGCAATAGCGTGCCAAAATACTCACCAATTTCCGCGCCAGCGGAACGGTGCAAATCTAGCAATGGAGTTTCGAGCGGCATCGACAGTTGCAATCTCCGGTTGTGCCCTATCATCTTAGCCCGGATTTCCGATTTCAAATTCGGATTTTGATCCGAGCTTGACACGATAGGCCGGCTGACATGAAGATTGGTTTGGCAATTATAGTTCTTTTGAAATGGAAATTCCGGAAATGAATCAAACCGATTCGCTCAAGACGACGCAACAGAGTAGCTCGGGGGTGCGAATCTTCCCTCCGGTGATCCATGTAATTGCCATCGCACTTGGGTTCCTCGTTGAGTGGGTGGTGCCGGTGCGGATCGCCGGGAATGGCCGGTGGATCGCGCTGCTCGCCGGGTGCGTGCTGCTCGGTACCGCGGTGGGACTGATCACCTGGACGGCAACGATAATGTATCGGGCTGGGACGACGCCGAATCCGACTCGCCCGACGACTGCGCTGGTCATTAAGGGGCCGTTTCGCGTTACGCGAAACCCTATGTATCTCGCTTGGGAGATCATCTGTGTCGGCGTGGGACTCGCGGCGAACGCACTTTGGCCGATCGTCATGGCCGTGCCGGCTGCGTTCGTGACGCGCCGGCTAGTCATTGAAAAGGAAGAGCGGTATCTCGAGCGCAAATTCGGTGCGGAATACAAGGATTACAAGACACGGGTGAGACGGTGGATCTAGGGAGATAAGGTGATGCTCAAGTTGAGAGTGAATGGAAGTGAGCGTTCGTTCGATGGCGACCCCGCGATGCCGTTGCTCTGGTTCCTGCGAGATGAGCTGAG
This sequence comes from Terriglobia bacterium, assembly GCA_041478355.1. Taxonomy (GTDB): domain Bacteria; phylum Acidobacteriota; class Terriglobia; order Acidiferrales; family UBA7541; genus Palsa-360. Next base: position 6,485 of record JBGOVX010000189.1, read on the forward strand.
GCTGACGGGGACCAAGTTTGGTTGCGGAATGTCGCTGTGCGGCGCTTGTACGGTTCACAAAGATGGCCGGGCCGTGCGCGCCTGTATCACGCCCATGTCTTCGGTTGCCGGCGCGGAAATCACCACGATCGAAGGCCTCGGCGCGAATGGATTGCACCCGGTTCAGGAAGCCTGGATGCAAATCAATGTGCCGCAGTGCGGTTATTGCCAGCCCGGTCAGATGATG
>JBGOVX010000053.1:0-18438 GCA_041478355.1 Terriglobia bacterium
ATTGACTGGTGCCGGCGGAGATCGCGTCGCGGATCAGCCGCGTCTTTTCCGGATTGATGATGCAATCGCGGATGTAGGCGGTGCCAATCATGACCTCGACGGCAGGGACGCGTCCCTTCTCGTCGGCGCGGCGCACCAGTCGCTGGCTGACGACAGCTTTTAGCGTGCCGGCCATTTGCAAGCGGATCTGTTTCTGCTCGGGCGGAGGAAAAACGGCAATGATACGTTGAATCGTCTCCGTCGCGTCCAGTGTATGCAAAGTGGAATAGACCATGTGGCCGGTTTCCGCGGCCAGCAGGGCCGTGGCAATGGTTTCCAGATCGCGCATTTCACCGACCAGGATAACGTCGGGATCCTGGCGAAGCCCGGCGCGCAGTGCCGTCGAGAAATTCGCGGTATCCACCTCGACTTCGCGCTGGTTGATAAAACTCTTTTTGTCACGGTGCAGGAACTCGATGGGGTCCTCAATGGTAATAATGTGGTCGGACCGCGTGGTGTTGATGCGGTCAATCATCGCGGCCAGTGTGGTGGATTTACCCGAACCGGTCGTGCCGGTGACTAATACCAGGCCGCGCTGCTCCGCGCAGATAGTCTCCAGGACCTTGGGCAGGTCCAGCTCCTCGATCGTGCGAATCTTGGTCGGAATAACGCGCAACACCATGCCCACGTTGCCGCGTTGCTGAAACACGTTTACACGGAAGCGGCCCAAGCCCGCGACACCATAGGCCATGTCGAGTTCGGCGGTCTCCTTGAATTTCTGCTTTTGCCGGTTGGTCATCATGCTGAACGCCATGGAAAGCATATCTTCAGGCGAGACGCGGGGAACATCGGTAAGGGGATTGAGCACGCCGTCGACGCGAAGGTATGGGTGATTGCCCACCTTCAGGTGAAGGTCCGACGCTTTGGTTTCCACCGCGCGGCGTAGCAGGTCGTCGATGCTTAGATCCATATTTTGCGAGTCTCCACAAGGAGAGCTACTCAGACGAAACTAGCATTGGGGAAACAAGTGGGCAAGCGCGGCGCGAAGGCTTGATGCCGCTTAGTAACGGGGCGGTTCGATGGGGGGAGAAAGGCTCAAATTGGTACCAGAGGCCAGGTCAGCCCAATTCGGCCAGTGCGGATTCCATCTCGGCGCGCGCGTGATCGTCGCCGGTGCGCTGCGCGGTGGCGATGCCCGCAGTGAGCGTCGAACGCGCCTCCTGCGTGCGCCCTGTCCGGGCCAGGAACTGGCCGTATTGGAAGTAAGCGGCGATATAGTCGGGATGCGACCCGAGCAGCGTCTTGAAATGCAGGTCGGCATTGGCTGAGTCGCCTGAATTGGCGCAATCCATCGCCAATGCGTAGCGGGCAAAGGCGTCGCCGGGCTTTGCAGCGACGAATTCTTCGAGCATTTGTCGGCGCGTTTTCTTCTCTGGTTGGGTCATGGCTGAGGGCATAGTATATTCGGCCTGGGACCGAACACCAAATTGCCGCCGGGACCGGGAGCCTCTGATGAATAAAATTGCCGGGTTATCGATAGACGAGCCAGGAAAACCCTTGCCGGGCCGGACGGTCAGCGCTTCACGCACCGAAATGATCGAAGTGGTCCTTCCGCAAGACGCCAATACACTCGGTAATATTCTGGGAGGACGCGTCATGCACTTGATTGATATTGCCGGGGCCATTGCCACGCACCGCCACTGCCACAGGCAAGCGGTAACAGCCTCGGTAGATCACTTGGATTTCCTCAACCCGGTTCGCGTGGGCGAACTTATCGTTCTCGAGGCTCAGGTGAATCGCGCGTTCACGACCTCGGTCGAAGTGGGTGTCGAGGTTTTTTCTGAGAATTTCATTACCGGAGACCGCAAACACACCACCACCGCGTTCCTGACGTTTGTAGCTCTCGATGAGTCCGGCCATCCCGCGCCTGTCCCTCCCCTGATCTTAAAGACGAACCAGGAGCGGCGCCGTTATCGCGAAGCGGGAGCGCGCCGCAAGGCTCGGATCGAGTCGCGCTCGAAACGCAGGAAGCAGTGATCGCTGCGGCGCAAAACAACACAATTAATTCATTTGCGTGATCCAGGCGGGCGAGGTGGTGGGTTGGGGACTTCCTCCTGCGGGTTCGTCGGTAACGGCGAGTGCGGCGATTTCCATCATTGGTATATTGACCGGAGCCACCAGCGCCACCAAGCCTTCCGAATCGGGGCGGAAAATGGCCACGCTCATGGACTGGCCCTTTTTCAAAATAAACCAAAGCTGCAAAGTGCGCGCCGCAGGGACCGACGGCATTTGTCCGGCGGTAATGGCCACGCCCATGTGCGGATGCAAGTAGGCACGCAACATGGGCATGGATTTATCCTCTGGCACCAGCTTCAGAAGCTTTGATTCCGGGGACAACATGACCGAGGCGGTCATGCGGCCTTGCTCCAACTGATTTTGAAGCGCTTGATTCTGCAGCGTCGCAAGCCTCATTTGCCGGCGCAGCACCGCCATCTGCGTGGTTTGAACGTCCATTTGCCGGATCGAGTAGCCAGTCACCAGCGCCAGCGCGGCCGCCGCAATCCAGGCCCACACAGGGAACGTCGCGCGATTTACAGGATGTTTTTCGGACCAGCCCGCATCGCGCGCGAGCGTCGCAACTTGAGCAACCAGTCCTCTCGCTTTGGCTACTCCCGGAGTGCAATGAGGACAGGCGCGCGCCAGGTGCGCTTCCAGTTCAACGCGCTCTTGGCCCTGCAGGACGCCGAGCGCGTACTCTTCATATAGCGGCGCGAGTTGCTCGCAATCCATTACCAACTTGTCTCCTCAAGTGATTCGCGAAGTTGCGGCAGGCCTTCGAAAATGCCAAATCGATCGCGCGGGCCGGCACTTTCACGGTCCGCCCCAGTGGAAAGGAAGTTCGAACATGCCAGCCGGCCAATCGTGATGGCCTGAGCGCCGATGATAACACTTCACTGGGTCAAGCGAGAGCCTGGAGCGTGGTAGATGGTGCACTAAGTTTGGGTGGGTGAACTCGTTGTGCCGCTGCTATTGAGGTTTTTTGGCCATCCTCACTACTTGCGCGCGATAACCTATCTTTATGAGACCTTAAAGAGGGTAAAATTATCTAAACTTTATCGGATTAGTTATCGCATCTGTGGTATAGCTTGCGCGTTAATCCATGGGGCGGGAAACCTTGAAAACCTAAGGCGGACTAACCCAACCCGCCCCTTGCATTTGCTCTCAAGCGATTGGATTCCGGTTCTCTTCTTCTGAAACTGTTTGCTCCGATTTGGTTTGGCTCGCTGCGTTGCCGTGCAACAGATATCTGTTGTGACCAGAATTGCCGACGAGCAGGGCAAGGACCCGCTACCAAACATTTGCCCGAACAGGGAGTGTCGTGCTAAGAAGGGAGGCAGGAAACGGGCGCCGGCTGTGGCAAGCGTATGGGTCGTCTATTGAAACCTCACGAACGCGTTTTGCCTCTAACCTGTTGCGGGCTTTTTGTTTTCTTGTGGGAGGAACAATGAGAAAAAAATCGGTTTTGCCATGGATGATCGCAACATTTCTCGTTTCCGCCTTTCCTGCCCGTAGCTCCGGCCAAGCGGGCGGTCAAAGCGCGCCGCAATTGCCTGAAGGCGATGGCAAGGCGGAGGTTGAGTCCGCCTGCGCGATGTGCCACAGCCTCACCATGGTTACGAATTCCGGACACTCGCCTGAGGATTGGAAGACCAACATGGACATGATGCTCAATGTTGGCGCGCCAGTGCCAGATGACAAGGTCGAGGTGGTGACAAACTATTTGATCAAGAACTTTCCTGAAAAGCCCGTATCGGCCGCGGTGGTCGTTCCTGGAAGCGTTGAGGTCTCCTTCAAGGAGTGGACCGTGCCCACCCCCGGCTCGCGGCCCCACGATCCTTTGGCTGCTCCAGACGGCACCATCTGGTACACCGGACACATGGGAAATATCCTGGGGCATTTGGATCCTAATACCGGTCAAATCAAGGAATATCATCCGAAGACCGCTAAATCAGGTCCGCACGGTCTGGTGATGGACAAACAGGGCAACGTCTGGTTCACGGCAAATTTCAAAGCCTATATCGGCAAGCTGGATCCCAAAACCGGGGACTTTACAGAATACAAACTCGACCCCAAGGTTCGGGATCCTCACACGCCCATCTTCGACCAGAACGGAACGCTCTGGTTTACCGCGCAAGGGGCCAACATAGTGGGCCGGCTGGTGCCAGGGACAGGCGAGGTGAAGATTGTTTCGGTGCCCACACCCAAGGCCAATCCCTATGGGATGGTCGTAACTTCCAAGGGAATTCCCTACTTCGTGGAGTTCGGCAGCAACAAAATTGCCAGCATCGATCCCGAGACCATGGCGATTCACGAATATTTATTGCCAAATGAACAGGCGCGCCCACGGCGCGTGGCCATCGCGCCGGAAGACATTCTCTATTACTCCGACTATGGGCGCGGCTATCTGGGACGGTTTGACCCCACCACCGGCGAGGTCAAGGAATGGCCTTCTCCTGGCGGGCCACAATCCAAACCCTACGGCATCACCATTGTAGGAGACATCATCTGGTATAGCGAAGCGGGTGTGAAGCCGAACACCATCGTGCGTTTTGATCCTAAGACCGAGAAATTTCAAACTTGGCTGATTCCGTCTGGCGGAGGAGTCGTGCGAAACATGATGCACACCAAGGACGGCAACCTGGTCATTACCGAAAGCGGTGTAAATAAGGTCGGATTGGTTACGGTAAAAACGAACGGGAAAATAACTGTCAGCTCTGAGAAGCACTAGCCGCCGTTGTCACAATGTCCATCGCACGCCGGCCGGCGTGACTCGGTTTCAGGTTAGCGCTGCCTTTACGCGTTCAGGGGTGAACGGAATCTGTCTGAGGCGCGCTCCCGTGGCATCGAAGATCGCGTTTCCAATAGCAGCCCCCACAATGGTGATCGAAGTTTCTCCTGACCCTGATGCGGGCCCCTCGAGCTTCTTGATGAGCACGGTTTCGATCTTGGGGATGTCAAAGCCTAGAGGCAAACTGCGGTAGGTTCGCCAATCAATCGAAGTCACCTTTTGGTCGTCCCAGGTGACCTCTTCCATGAGCGCGCGGCTCATGCCTTGGAGAGCGCCACCTTCCACTTGGTTTCTGAGTCCGTCGGGGTTCGAAATCGGGCCTGAATCGTTGCTGGCGAAAATCCTCTTCACGCTCACCTTGCCGGTATCTTGATTGACCTCGACTTCCACAACCATGGCGGCGTAACCGTTATCGCCTTCATAGGCCACACAAGAAATGCCACGGCCGGTAGCCACACCCGTTTTTCTGGTTCCCGGCTTGGGCGAGGGGCGCGAATCCCAATTGGCCGCCTTCGCGGCAGCTTCCACAACATCCCTTAGACGTGGATCACTTAAGTGTTTCAGCCGAAAGGCAACCGGGTCGGCTTTCGCCCGCGCTGCCAACTCATCCATGAAACTCTCATGTGCAAAAGTATTCTGCAGCCGCTGGGGCGAACGCAACGGGCCTGTCCAGAACGGCGATACCACGTTATGGAGCAAGGCGCGCTCCGACTTGATCGTTCCAGCGCCTCGAGCGACACCGCCAACTTGGCCGGCACAATAGGAGGGCACTCCGTTGCTGCCATTGTTGAGTGTCGTCGGCTGCGGCGCCGGCGATCTGGGCTTAAACTCTTCGGGCTGAAAACCCACCAGCAATCCGGTGATGACATTGCCGGGATAGCTGTAAACCGGGCGATTGCCCAGTACCGGAGACCAGGCTTCGTGATCCCACGCGACGATATTTCCTTGCGCATCCAGGCTGGCGCGCTCGTCCATGACGAACGCAAATCCATAATTTTCCCAGGCCATTTCGTCTTTTCGCGTAAGTTGCACGCGGACCGGTTTCCCCACCGCCTGCGAAAGCAAAGCCGCATCATAGGTAACCGTGTCGGCGCCGTTGATTCCGTAGCAGCCCGAGCCGCGACTGAAAATCACGCGTATATTTTCAGGCTTGAGACCCAGAAGCATCGCCAGCGTGCTTCGCTGATGCCAAACCCCCTGCGTGGGCGACCACAGTGTGGCCTTCTCCCCTTGCACATCGGCGACCGCGCAAGAGCTGCCCACCGATCCGTGCATCTGGTAGGGATGAAGATAAGTGGACTTCACCAGGGTAGTGGCTTCGGCGAGTTTCAGGTCCACATCATTGGAGTTGACCAGTAAGGTGTCGCGAACAGGCTTCAGATTCCGCAGGTGATCGTAGAAATTCGCCTGGCTTGGCAATCCAGCGCCGGGAGTCCAGGTGACTTTTAGCTGCCTCGCCGCTTGCACCGCTTGCCACGGCTTCTGTGCGACAACGCCGACGAAGTTTTTCTTGACGACCACTTTCACAAGGCCCGGCATGCCTGCTACCGAACTTTCATCCACGTTTACAAGCGTAGCGCCCACCGCCGGCGGCCTGATCACCATGCCGTGCACCATGCCGGGCACGCGCTCGTTTTGAACAAACTTGAATTGTCCAGTGACCATCGCCGGCATATCGGGGCGCGGAATGGGTTTGCCCAGAACGGTCCACTCACTCGGCGGCTTGCGCTTGGCGTTTCCGTCCAATTTGATGGCGAACTTCTTCCCTTCCACCAACTGTCCGTAGGGCACATTTTTGGACGGATTGCTTTTTACCCGGATCACACCATCGATGGCGGTGAGTTCCTCGACGGGCGCTTCCAGACGTTTCGATGCCATCTGCAAAAGCGCTTGGCGAGCCGTGGCTCCCGCCTGGGCCAGATTGCTGTGATTAAAATTTGCCGGGTGGGACTGGCTTCCCGAGGTGACGCCCTGATCCGGTGTAAGCGAGGTATCACAATAGATGAGGTTCACGCGATCGAAGGGCACGGAAAGTTCTTCGGCGACCAGCTGCATTTGTACTACCGACATTCCCTGGCCAATCTCCGCTTTACCGCTGTAGGCCGTAACACTGCCATCGGCCGCGATGGCGATCCAGGAATCAAGTTCATTTGCGGGCGGCGAGCCTGCGCCCCCGCCTTCCAGGGCACCTTGGCCGTAGGCGGTTTCAAGCATCCCCATGCTGAAGGTAACGACTAACGCGCCCGTCCCTTTCAAAAAATGCCTGCGCGAAAGTCCCGCGCGTCGCAGGGCTGCCACCGCGTCGGGAGTCAGTGAGGGTTCGTCCCCGGCTTTCCTTCTGTTCCTCATCGAGACATTTCCTGTTTAGCTTGATGGATCGCCCGGAGCATACGAACATGCGTAAAACACCGGCATAAAACGCCGGACATTCCCTGCTGAATCTCTTCCTCGGTGGCCTTGGGATTCTTGTCCAAAAATGCTTTGGCAGTCAGAATCACTCCGTTGAGGCAATATCCGCATTGCGCCGCTTGTTCGGCGATAAAGGCCTTCTGAATCGGGTGCGGCTTATCGATGGTTCCCAGCCCTTCGAGGGTGGTGATCTCAGCTCCTTGCACCGACTGCACCGGAGTGATGCAAGAGCGAATGGCCTGGCCCTTCACCAAAACGGTGCACGCGCCGCACTGGCCGAGGCCGCAACCGAACTTGGGCCCGCGTAATTCGAGGTCGTCACTCAGCACGTACAGCAGCGGAGTGGTGGGGTCCAGTTCCAGGGTATGCGTGCGGCCATTCACTTTTAGAGTAATCGCGCTCATATATGGATCAAGGTATGGCGAAAGAAAGTTTTCGTCAAGCTCGAGGTGTTTCTCATGGGCAGTTATGGGAGTTCCGCTCCTCCGCAAGAACTTAGAAGAATGGCAGTGGTTCAGTTTGAGAGAAAAAATGCCCGCCCCGTCCCAAAAAACGTGGGACGCAGCGGCCGCTACAAAAGCACAATGTATTCGCGGTGGTTGCTTTTGTAGCGGCCGCCCTGTTTTGGGGCGGGCAGCCTTTCGTTATTACAACGCCAAGCTGACCCGCTACCAGAAGAATTCTGCTCTTCCCGCCGGTTACATTCAGGGCTACGATTCACGGGTTACCATTCCAAGGGATGGTGTGGACCTACGATGAAACTTGACAAGATTTATACACGCACCGGCGATGATGGCCGAACGTCGCTTGGCGATGGCGCGCGCTTGCAAAAATTCCATATCCGGGTGGCCGCCTACGGGGAAATTGATGAAGCCAATTCGGTCCTGGGCATCGCCAATCTGCACATCGCCGACCCCCAGGTCCGCGAAGTGGTGCGGCATATTCAAAATGATTTGTTCGACGTAGGAGCCGACCTGTGCCGGCCCGAGAAGCAAGATGCAAAGATGAAATCATTGCGTGTCACTGACGAGCAAGTCTTGTGGCTTGAAAATACAATTGATCGATTCAATGCCGAGCTGGCGCCGCTGGATAGCTTTGTGCTGCCGGGCGGCAGCGAGGCCTCCGCTCATCTCCACCATGCCAGAACCGTCACGCGACGCGCCGAACGCGACGTGGTGCAGCTCGCTTCCGAGGCGCCCGTCAATCCAGCCGTCTTACGGTATGTGAACCGCCTCTCCGATCTTCTCTTTGTACTGGCGCGATTTCTGAATGATAAAGGAAAGAAGGACGTGCGCTGGAAACCGGGTCTGCACGGGTAGCATTCTGGTGTAGCGCCCGCCTTCACGGTTTGCGGAAAAGATCCCCATGGTCGTCATTCCGAACGCAGTGAGGAATCCCTCTTTGTCTAATGCCCAAGAAACGAGGGATTCCTCGGCACGCAGAGTGCCTCGGAATGACAACGTTTTGAGTTTTTCCGCAAACTGTTCAGGCGGGCAAGGCAATTACTGCAGCAGTTGAAACCAGATTGCGAGGAGAACCACTACTTCTGACGCGCTACGTACAGCAACAGCGTGAATATCACTACGGGGATCAGGAACAGCATGATGTAAAAAAGGATTCTCCGCAGCACCGGTGAGCGTTTCCGCTTCCAATCCCGCAACTCGAGACGGTCGGCCACACCAACTTTTTCCGGGTATTCCAGGTCTATGGCGAATTCGTGGGCGCTCGCATAGCGCTTTTTCGGGTCGCGCTCCAGCGCCCGGTAAATTATTTCCTGCAACTGGGGAGAGAGTTCCGGATTGGCTTCTCGAGGCGGGATGGGATGGTTCAGCAAACGTTCGTTCATGATGACAAACGGATTGGGCCCTGTGAACGGCACCTTCCCGGTGAGCATTTCGTAGAACATGACCCCCAGGGAATAAATGTCGCTGCGCGCGTCTCCCCGTTTTCCCTTCACTTGTTCTGGAGAAATATAGTCCGGCGTGCCCATGGCCTCGGTAAGCTTGGCGAAGGTCAAGCGGCGCGATCCGGCGTTGGCGGCGATGCCGAAATCGATGAGCTTGATGTTATCTTGCGCGTCAACCATGATGTTCTCGGGTTTGAGGTCGCGGTGGACTACCCCCTGACTGTGAATGTAATCCAGGGCCTTGCAGAGGCCGAGAGTAATCTTGATCGCGCGTTCCGGGGAAAACTTTTTCTCCGCGTTCAGGATCTGCCGCAGCAGTTTCCCGTCCACCCACTCCAGGACCATATAGCGCCGGCTGCGGTCTTCATTGTCGAACACCTTTACCACGCCCGGATGATCCAGCTTCTTGCCTATTTCTTCTTCCCTGTTAAACCGGTCAAAAAAAATCGGATCGCCTTCCATTTCCGGATGCGGCACCTTGATGGCGACCGCCTGGCCGGTGCGCAAGTCGGTGCCGCGAAAAATAGAGGCCATGCCGCTTCTGGCAGCCACGCCTTCGACGCGGTAGTGATCGAGTTGGTCGCCGGGATGGAGTGCGCTCATTGAGGAAGAAGGCCTGCAACAAAGGAACAGCAGCACGAACCTGCGCTAGTACAACTTATATGGCCGCCCGCGGTACATTCCCATGCGTTCGACGTCGCGAACACGGATTAATTGAACGCTGATATTATCGCTTCCGTCCCGATCATTGGCAAGCGCCACCAGTTTCTCAGCCGCCGCCAGCAGGTCCAAGCCATGGCTGCACAGCGCGGCAATCTCCGCCGCCTCCACCGAGCCATGCAAGCCATCCGAGCACAGGACCAAAACGTCGCCGGGAAACAACTGGTGGTCGTTGACCTCCACATTCACGATCAACTCGATCCCCAGCGCCCTGCTCAGGATATGCCGCGTCTCGGATTCGCCGGCTTCTTCCGCGGTAACCAGCCCCAGCCTCACTTGCTCGCTCGATAAGGTGTGATCGCGCGTAAGCTGGGACGCTTGGTTACTGCGAATCAAATAGCATCGCGAATCGCCCACGTGCGCCACCACTACCCGGTCAAACCGCAACATGCAAGCCACCAGTGTCGTCGCCATGCCTGCGGAAGTCCTGCCGCCCGTTACCGCCGTCTCGAAAACCTGCGTATTGGCCTGCTGTACCAATCGCGGCAACAATGCGGAGTGGGCCTCCCCGCCCGGGGCCTTCTTGAATCCGGCCATCATGCTTTCGACCGCGGCACGCGATGCGACTTCGCCCTTTTCGTTCCCACCGACTCCGTCCGCCAGCGCGAAAAGCCAACCGTGCGAACGCGCTTGCGCCGGAGTCGCAGGCGCCACATAGCCGAGATAATCTTCGTTGTGCTCGCGGACCCGTCCGGTATCGGTTCGTTCCACAAACTCTAGTTCAAGCATAGGTTGAGCCGGCTGCCCCCCGGAGTCTCACGGCGCAATTCCTCGCCGGAGCGTGTTCCCGTTATATTAATATTCCCAGAACGCACGGTCCATTCTATCCCAACACAGAAATTCGGACAGGCCCGCCGAGGTTGGCCTGTCCGAATTTTCTGTGAAACCCAACTATGCCGTGCTTCCAACTAGCTGCGGCTGGTGATCAGCGTTGACCGCCCCGCAATCTTGCTGGCGCGGAGGAAATAGATGCCTCCATAGATGGCCCAGACCAGTGCGATTCCCAAGGCCAGCAGTGGCTCTTTGGCCGTGCCGTAACCCATGAACGGCCCGATTAAGTAGAACGCCATGCAGCCTAAATTCGCCACCAACCCGAAAACAGGTATGAACAGATGCCGCACCACTTTGAAGTTAGGGTGATTGTGATAGGCGACCAGGCAGATGATGCAACTCAGGGCATAGAGAAGGAAAGTGCCAAAGTTGGATGCCAAGGTCACGGTGAGAAGCGTATTTGGCAGCGCCGCCATTTTGTCATGGGTTGTGTATCCAACGCTGGACCAGATGCTATGCGGCAAGGCCTGGATGGCGGCATCGCTCGGTGCTCCCGCATCGCCGAACGCCATGGTCACGCCGATGCACCCGATGACCGCTGAAATAATCGCCAGCGCCCAGATTGCGCGGTGAGGGCTCAGGTTCTTTTCATGGAGCATGCCGAAGTGTTCCGGCACTTCGTTGTCCTTGCCCATGGCATAGGTGACTCGAGCTCCCGTGTTCATGCAGGAGAGAGTTGTGCCGATGAGCGCCAAGAAGACGGTGACCGCCTCAACCAACATGAAGGCTCTGCCATGCCCCTGGCCGAACACAGCGTCGCCCACCATGATCATCATGTCGCCGATGGGAGCCGCCGAGCCTGCGGCACTTTGCATGGAGTAACCGCTATTTAAGAAGTAACCGGCACAAAAATACTCGATCAGATAACAGAACGCCCCCTGAATCAGCAGCGACGTGAGGACCGCAATCGGCACATCCCGCTTGGCATTCTTGGCCTCACCCCCCATTGCCGTCACCGACTCAAACCCGACCAGAATCAGGATGGCGACCGTGGCCTGAACGAAGACCCAGCCCCATTTATGCGGCGCGACGACAGATTTGGCATTGGGATGGCTAAGGAAATTTCCACTGGAATCGGCGGCCGGATAGTCAATGCGAAAGGGCACCGGTTTCCCGGCCGCATCGAGTTTGGGTTGCGGCACCTGGTTGGCGTCACGAGTAATTACATCGGTCGCTTGTCCGTTCACCTGTTGGCTGGTGGTAGCAAATTCGTAGCTGTACGCTTCGCCGGAAGTCGAATCAAACTGGAAAGCCACGCTTCCCGGCGGATGGTTCAAACGGTAGCCCAGCGCCATTACCGAGAATACCAGCAGCGCGGAAATTTGAATGATGTTGATCGCGATGTTGACGCCGGTCGAGCCGCTCACGCCCCTATGGGCAATGTAGGCAACTCCAAAGGAAAACAGCACCGCTACCATACCCATGAAAATCGGGCCGGGGTTCGATGCACTCATCGCGTTTGGCCAGAGCGTGCCGACTACATAGCCGACAAATATTCCCGTCACGCCGACCATCACGCCAGGGTAAATCCAATAATAAAGATGCGAACCCCAGCCGACGATGAACTTCGATAGCCGCGCATACTTCCAGGCCTTTTCATGGTTGAGGAACGATTGCTCCGCAAAATAGTAAGAGCTGCCGGTCCCCGGATACAGCTTTGCCAATTCGGCGTAACAAACAGCCGTGGCCAAACAAAGCAGCAGGGCGACTAAGATTCCCAGCCACATCGCCGGTCCCGTCGCTCCGGTAGTTGCTTGAATGTAGAACGTCAGCCATAGGAACGCGCCGGGGGCGATGAGCGCCATGGCGTTCATCGTCAACCCGGTTAATCCCAAGGTTGGTGTCATTTTCACTTCGCCGGTATTCTCCGCCATGTATTCTCCTTTTAATAATTCTTCGCTTCTTCGTGCACATCCGGTACAGGGTGCCGATCACTGCCGAGGCCTGCGATACTAGGGCGCGGTTCGGAATTAGTAAAATGCAACGTTTTGATACCGGGAATTAGTAATACGTATGGCAGTGATTGCATCCAAAGATTATTCTTCTGCATGGGATATAAAGATCAAATGCAAAAATGTTCCCATCCTGGCCCGCTTGGCAGTACGCTTGCTCTTGCTTCGATGTCTCGCGCGCTCTTCCAGAGGAAACGTTACGATTGTCCGGTCTGCGGGTATGGTATTTTAGCCATCATCGCTACCGCCTGGAGGAATCTTGCCTGTGCGGGCCGGGGGCATTCTCTATGAGGTTTGTGGGATTTGTGTTGTTGTTGGCCGGTTGGTTTCTTGTGCTATCCGCGATCGCGCTGCTTGCCGCGCCGGCTTTGCGTGCCAGCTTCGTCCTGGCTGGCATCGGAGTGGAGGCCCTGGGCCTGGCGCTGGTCGTTCGCTCCCATTTGATTCCGCGAGAGGAAAAAGGATAATGCCTATGCCGGTTCCCGGCCTTACCGAAACAGCGACCGTTGCCTGCCTTTTCTTCATTTTTCTGGTTCCTCTTGCAGCGGCCGGCCTCTCCCTGATTAATGCCGGATTGGGCAGGTCGCACAGCGCTGCTCACATCATGATGGCATCGCTTGCGGCCCTGTCGACCGCGGGCCTGGTGTATTTTCTCTGTGGATTTGCGTGGCAGGGCTTTATTGGAAGGCCGGGCCACAGCATCATTTTTTCCGGCGTCCCATGGAATTGGATTGCCGCAGAACCCTTTTTCTTCCGCGGCCTGACGGTCGATGGCTCTGCCGCATCGCTCGCTGCATTGTTGCAAATGTTTTCGGTGGGTTTGGCCGCGTTGATTCCATTGGGAAGCGGCGCCGACCGCTGGCGGCTTCGCGCAAGCTGTGCCTCCACTGCGCTCCTGGCGGGCTGGACGTATCCGCTTTTTGCGCATTGGGTCTGGGGCGGCGGGTGGCTCGCGCAGCTCGGCGCCAATTACGGACTGGGTCACGGATTCATCGATGCGGGAGGAACTAGCACCATCCATGCATTGGGCGGGCTTACCGCTCTTTCCGTTACCTGGATTTTGGGGCCGCGACGCGGAAAGTATTCAGCAGACGGCATGGCGCCTGCTATTCCCGGCCATAATGGGGTTTTTGTATTGTTCGGATGCTTGCTGGCCTTGCTGGGATGGTTCGGACTGAATTCCGCAGGCGCAATTTTGTTCACCGGCAGCGAACCGGCGCATGCTGTGTTGATTGCCATCAATACGATGCTGGCTGCGGCCGCAGGAGCGCTCACGGCAGCGGTCATTACCGGAATCCGCTTCGGCAAACCTGACGCTTCCCTCACCGCAAATGGCTGGATCGGGGGACTGGTGGCGAGCAGCGCTTCCTGCGCTTTTGTGGGGCCTGCCGAAGCGGTTGTGATCGGTTCGATTGCCGGAGCCGTGGTCACATTCGCGGTCGAATGGTTCGAGATGCGCCTGGAAGTTGACGATCCAGCAGGGGCGATATCGGTTCACGCCATCGGAGGTATTTGGGGTATTTTGGCGCTCGGAATTTTCGCTCGCTTCCAAGGACCTGTCTTGAATCTGGTCCGTGATTCATTACCCATGGCGGCAGGTGGCAGCGCCTCCGGGCAATGGTTAGCGCAATTGGCGGGCGTGGCCACTCTGCTGGGTTTTGTCTTGCCGCTGACCTATGGCATGAATTGGGTCTTGAATCGTTTCTGCGCGTTTCGCGTGCCGGTGGAAGGCGAACGACAGGGCATGGATCTGTACGAGTTGGGCGCTGGAGCCTATCCGGAATTCGTTACTCATACCGAAGATTTTCGTCCACGATAGGATAATGCTTCATTTGCTACTTAGATTCTTCTGTCCTTCTTTAGCAAGGCGGAGAATTGCGTTCTTCATACCATGACATCTGATCTTTGAGTTTTCCTTGAAATGTCGCGCCGGCCGATTTCATTTTGCGGCTGGCGTTGACTTTTGGTGGGCCAAGGAACGAACGTAGTTTATTAAATTCCAGATCTGGTCCGGGGCCGCCCGCTTGCCTTCGGGAGGCATTCCGCCTTTCCCGTTGGTGATAATGTCGAATAGTTCCCCGTCAGTGAATTTCTTCATCGCAGTGTCGTCATGAAAATCAGGAGGTTTAAGTTTCATACTGACGGCTACCTCGCCTTTGCCGTCGCCTTCTTGTCCATGGCAAAAGACGCAGTCGATGGCAAACAGTTTCTTGCCTTCGGCGATAGAAGTTGCGCTCGACGTCACCGGATTCTTCCGATTGACGACCTCAGGCGAAACCTCTTGATCCACCGGAGCTTTTCCTTGTTCTGTTTTGGTATCTTGCCCGGGACTTGCTACCGCAAGGAGCACAAACGATGCCAGAGCTGTTGCCAGGGCTGTCGATTGTCTCCACATGGCTCCCTCCGACTTGCTTATCCCGGTATCGGACATTTTATTGGCGAGACTTGTACTTGGTTGCCATTAGGTGCGCTACTGGAAACGGTTGCGGCCCGGCAGGCAGTGTCGCGCACAGCCTTCATAAGCGGCGTCAGCGGATGCGTGTTCCTGGCAGGCCAATTCCCTCTGAATCGTCTGGAAATGGGCAAGCCGCAGTCCATCCGGCTGCGAGACCCAGATTGCGTTGCATTGCGCGTTTTCGTTGAGCAAGCAGAGCGTCTTTCCTGCTTCAAAATTGCCGGTCATGAGCACCTCCAATTTTGACTAATGTTACCTATCAGGAGGGATTGCCGTCTGTGACTCAGGTCACCTCAATGTGTGAGCAAGGGCACGCGCGTCGAGGAAATGCGCCTCGATTTGACGCGCCGCGCCTTATTTTCTTGACACCAAAGTGTGCAGGCGGTACAGAAGTTCTCTCTGGCTAAGCGCCGCAGCCGATGCACCTGAACAAATTGAGAGGATAAAAGGAATCATGCCGACACGCAGGGCATTTTTGAGAAGTCTGTCGAGCGCGACAGCGGGAATCTTTTTCGTGGGCTGTAATTGTGTCGTGTCCGCTTTCGGATCATTTTGGGGATCCTCGTCGCCCTGGGAACCATCCGCCGCGCAGACCGGCCTAGCTCGCAAACGCCGCGAGGTGATGGTTGGAGGCCATCGCGTGCTAACCGTGGACGTTCATTGTCACGTTGCAGTTCCCGAGGTGTGGGATTTGATCAAGGATCGCATCCGCCGCGAAGGCTCAACCGGCGATTTGTCGTGGGGACCGATTATCCTACATTGTGGAATCGCAATCCCATCGATGGGATTCTTTCCGTGCCGGGATTGAGCGATCAGGACCGCACAGCGATTTTTGGCGGCACTCTGACCAAGTTGCTTAAAATCGATGCCTGAATGCCTGCACAGCTTGCCGGTTGCCCGCACTGCTTGAGAGATTGGTTTTTCCAGTTTTCCTGGAGGGGATCAAAGTGTTATGCTGCACCGAACCAATGGTTTTCGATAGCCGCAACTCGCTGCCATGTCACTGCGCGCATGCCTGTTGTTGACGTTGCAGGCGGGGTTTGTAGGCTACACGAGGAATTGGGCTGTCATTAGAAATTAGTTCAAGCAAATTCCTCCACGGCCTGCGATTTCGGGATCGCAGGTCGTTTTGTTTTACGGGCTCGATCGAATGATTGTGAATAAACTTGCGGAAACAGCGCTCGCTACAATAAGGAGATGAGGATGAAAGTCGCAAAGGATATTACGGAACTGATAGGGAATACCCCGCTGGTGCAGTTGAACAAGGTTTCCGCAGGCAGCAAAGCAACCGTGCTGGCCAAGCTGGAAGGCTTCAACCCCAATGCCAGTGTGAAAGATCGTATTGGGGTCAGCATGATTGCGGAAGCCGAGCGAGCCGGGAAAATCCATCCAGGAAAAACCGTGCTGATCGAGCCGACCAGCGGTAACACCGGCATTGCTCTCGCGTTTGTGGCTGCGGTGAAGGGGTACAAGCTCATCTTAACCATGCCTGAGACCATGAGCTTGGAACGCCGCGTGCTCCTCAAGGCATTCGGGGCCGATATCGTGTTGACACCGGGGCCGAAAGGCATGAACGGCGCAATACAGAAAGCCGAGCAACTCCTGGCGGCTACACCGAACGGCTTCATTCTTCAACAATTTGATAATCCTGCGAATCCCAAGATTCACTTTGAAACGACGGGTCCTGAAATCTGGAACGACACCGACGGCAAAGTTGACATTCTGATTTCGGGCATCGGCACGGGCGGCACACTGACCGGCGTCGCTTCCTATATCAAGCCAAGAAAGCCTTCCTTCAAAACTGTCGCCGTTGAACCCACTGAAAGTCCGGTGCTCTCCGGTGGCCAGCCGTCTCCTCACAAGATTCAAGGGATTGGTGCTGGATTCGTGCCCAAGATTCTGCGGGTCGATTACATCGATGAGGTTATTCAGGTATCGAGCCAGGAGTCCATCGAAATGGCGCGCCGCTTGGCCATCGAAGAGGGCCTGTTGGTGGGGATTTCTTCCGGTGCCGCCGTAATCGCTGCTCTGCGGGTTGCGAACCGCGACGAAAATTCCGGGAAACTCATCGTCGTTGTGTTGCCGGACTTTGGCGAACGCTACTTGAGCAGTATTCTTTTTGAAAACTTGACCAATGAAGCGCGCCAAATGACCGCAGTTCAGGGATAGGTGATGGAAGATTTATTGCGTTCGATGCAACAGGAGATCGCGTCAATTCTGGAACGCGACCCGGCGGCTCAATCCACGCTTGAAGTCCTATTGTGCTACCCGGGACTCCACGCCATCTGCGCATTCCGGTTTACGCACTGGCTTTGGAATCACCAATTTAAACTTCTGGCCCGATGGCTCTCTCAAGTAGCCAGGCTGCTGACAGGAATTGAGATTCATCCGGGGGCGCAAATCGGGAGCCGCTTGTTCATCGATCACGGCATGGGTGTGGTCATCGGAGAAACTGCGATTGTTGGCGATGACGTGACTCTCTATCAGGGCGCAACGCTCGGCGGAACCGGCAAGGAAAAGCACAAGAGGCATCCCACGATCGGCAATGGAGTGGTGATTGGAGCTGGCGCGAAGGTCCTGGGCAACATTCGAGTGGGAGACAACTGCCGAGTTGGGGCCGGCTCGGTCGTGCTTCGGGATGTTCCGGATGATTCCACGGTCGTCGGAGTCCCGGGTCATATTATCCTGAGGCAGGGCAAACGCGTCGTGATTACCGATCCAAAGCAGATCAATGATCCGCTCTCCGAAGCCCTGGCCGCGGTGGCAACTCAGGTGAAGGACTTAAAGGAAAGAGTTCGACACTTGGAGGGAACCCAATCGACAGACTCAAACGCTTCCGACGAGCTTCAAGCAATCATAGAAATCGACTACCAAATTTAACCATCGGATCACGCGAAAATTCGCAAATCGTTATGGCTGGATAGCCGGACGCTTGAAAACGAGCATTTTGGATGTCAACACTTGCACTCGCTCCCCGTTTTGGTTGAGCGTAATGCTGCGCACCTTCACAACGGCCTGGTTCGGTTTGGAGCGCGAGGGCAATATGTCGAGGATTTCGCTCTCTACCCGCAGCGTATCACCCGGACGCGTGGGCCTGGTCCAGGAAATTTCGGCGCCCAAGCCGACAAGTCCGCCACCCGCGAACGGCAGCCCCCCGGTTACCAACAGACGCATCGTTGCGGCCGCTGTGTGCCAACCGCTCGCGGCCAGCCCGTCAAACACGCTCCGCCGGCCAGCCTCTTCGTCAAGATGAAACGCCTGCGGGTCGAATTCCTGAGCGAACTCCTTGATGCGATCCGCATCCATCTGGTACTGCCCGGAGGTGAAGCGCTGGCCG
>JBGOVX010000082.1:0-15136 GCA_041478355.1 Terriglobia bacterium
AAGCTGCGCACTCGACTTGCATGTGTTAAGCACGCCGCCAGCGTTCGCTCTGAGCCAGGATCAAACTCTCATGTGAAACTGGCTGCCTGGAAAACAAAAAGCCCGACCCCATTTCTGGATGTCGGACCCCGGTTTTCCAAGCGAACTTTTTATCGCTCGATTCACTCAATCCTTCAGCACTTGCGCGCTGAAGTCAATCGAACGGGTTCTGGCACATCTCATCTTACCCAGTTTGTCAAAGAGCAAGGCCTCCTGTCCTGCAGGCAGGCTACCGAATAGCCTATGAACTATAGCACCGGTTCCTTAAATGTCAAGGATTAGTCTGGATATCCGAAGGCCACCATTTGGTGGCTGTTTTTTTCTTATTGGACATCGTCTACTCTCTTCTCCCGTCATTCCGAGGTGCGCTGCGTGCCGAGGAATCCCTTTTCGATTTAGAAGAAAGAGGGATTCCTCGCTTGGCTCGGAATGACGGCGCGTTGACCGTTCCGCAAACGACTACTTCTTCGGATGCAGCAGGAGCTTTTGCACGCGCCAGTTCAGCAATTCGCCCACATAGATTTCGTTTTCCGATGGGCACGCAATTTCGTGGATCCATCCGAATTGCTTGAGTTGTTTGCCGGACTCGCCGAGCATGCCCAGAACCTTGCCGTCCAGGCTGAGCTTGTAGACTCGGCCAGGGAAAGCATCCGAGGCATAGAGCACCTGATTTGGGCCGGGAGTGATGCATACCGCCCATGGCGCGCCGGAAGACATTAGTCCCGTCGCGTTCGGACCGGGTTTGTTCATGATTGCCGGGGCAGCATTCGCATAATCAAACGGCTCATTAATCTTGATCTGGCGGAGGTATTTTCCGTCGTTGTCAAACACCTCGATGCGGGCGTTGCCTCGGTTGGCGACGTAGACATTCCCCTGGGCGTCGGTTGCGATGCTGTGCGGGGTTTGCAGCTGGCCGGGCTGGTCGCCGGGTTCGCCAAACGACTTGAGCCATTTGCCGTTCTTGTCGGCTTTTGCGACGCGCGAATTGATGTAACCGTCGCTGATGAACGTGTTGCCGGCCGCATCCCAGGCCATGTCGGTCACCTGGCGGAACATGCCGTCGATCGGGGGTAGCGGCGGCTTGGGATGTTTGAGCGGCTCGGTTCCTTCGTCAGAGGCTTCCATCTTGCGCCCAAAAACCATGATGACCTGGCCCTGAGGATTGAACTTGATGACCATGTCCGAGCCTTTGTCCGCGACCCAGATATTGTCCTCCTTGTCGACCCTCACCGTGTGCGCGAACGACCAGGCATACAAATTGTGGCCAATCTCGCGGATAAATTTGCCGTCGGGAGCGAACTCCAGGAGTTGCGCCGCGGCTGCCGCATAGGCTGGGCCAGTTGTACTGCCGCGGTGAAAAACAAAGATGTGTCCTTTGGAATTGACGGCCACGCCGGAGACTTCGCCGAGATACAGGTCCGGCGGAAGCTTCAGCAAATTAGGAACTGAATCGAACGGAATTTCCGGAGCTGCTTGCTGACCGAACAGTACCAGCGGCGCGGCAATAAAAATTGCCAGGGCGAGCACAAAGCGTTTCATCATGACCTCCTCGAATCTTTTTTCTTATTGGCGTGCCTTGTTTACCAGCAATGAAGCGTGATCACTGGAGAATATATCGCTTCCGGCAGCAAATCGCCAATCAAAAAGCTGCCAGACGCCGTGCCATGAATTCGGGTTCACCGATGATTCTTGCGGGGAATGCTCCTTTACTGATTGCCGCTTGCCGCGGCATTACCGATTGCCGCTGACCGCGACACCGGCATCTGCCAGGCGGCGCAGGGATTCGCCGTACGGTGCTCTTGCGACGCCTCGTTCGCAGATGATCGCGGAAACAAGGCGCGCGGGTGTAACGTCGAACGCAGGATTTGCAACCGGAACATCGGGGGCGATGCGCACACCGCGCATGTGCGTCACTTCGCTCGCCGCGCGCTCTTCGATGGGAATCTGCTCGCCCGAGGAAAGAGTGAGATCGAAGGTGGAAACCGGCGCGGCCACGTAAAACGGCACGCCATGCTCGCGCGCCAGCACAGCGATTTGATAGGTTCCGATCTTGTTCGCCGTGTCGCCGTTGGCCGCGATGCGGTCAGCGCCTACTACGACCGCGCCGATGCCGCCGGTTTTCATGAAGTGCCCCACCATGTTGTCGGTAATGAGCGTGAGCGGCACGCCGCCCTCATGCAACTCCCACGCGGTGAGCCGCGCGCCCTGCAGGTACGGCCGCGTCTCCGGCACGATTACGTGCAGCGTGTGACCCAGCTCGACGGCCATGCGAATCACACCCAGCGCGGTGCCGATACCCGCCGTGGCCAGCGCCCCGGCATTGCACTGGGTCATCACTTTTCCTGTGGCGGGCATCAATTCCGCGCCAAAACGCCCAATCGCTTCGTCGGTGGCCCTTTTTTCAGCATGGATCGCGCGCGCTTCGTCCACCATGGCGCTTCGCAGCATGTCGGGCGGCGTGCCAGCAGCCGCAAGCTGGTCGAAGCGGCGAACCATACGCTCGACGGCCCAGAACAGATCGACGGCTGTAGGCCGCGTTCGGGCGATGGTCTGGCAGATCAACGGAAACTCGATTCGAAGTTCTTCGATCGTGCGAGCCTTGGAACGCTCGACTCCCAACGCGACACCCATGGCCGCCGCCACGCCGATGGCCGGAGCACCGCGAATCACCATGTCTTTGATAGCCGCGGCGACGTCGCGATAGTCGGTATAGATGTGGCGGACCACTTCATCGGGCAGGCGTCGTTGATCGAGCATCATTACGCCTTTTCCGGTCCATTCGATGGGTTGCGCGACGTTCCTCATTCTTGGAAGTTCGCTCCGCTTCCGCTTGGGGGCTGCCGGTTAGTGCCGCAGCTTACTCACGGTATAGACCAAAAACCCCAATAGTTGAAGGCCATTGTAGCCGAGGTGCACAAAATAGCTGGCCGTCACCGTGCCGGTCCGCGCGCGCACCCAGGTCAGCAGTACGCCAACCAGAATCAATAATGCAATCTGGCCCCATCCGCCCCACAGCTGTGCCGCGTGCAGCAGTCCGAACAGCGTTCCAGTAATCAAGATGCCTGCGGCGATGCCCCAGCGGCGCGCAATCACCGGATAGAGAAAACCGCGGAAGATTGTTTCCTCCACCAGCGGCGCAACCAAAACGCCCAGCACGGCGAACAACACCACGCTGACACGCGCTTGCAGGATTTGCTCGATGGGCAAGCTCTCTTTCGAATTCAGAAAACCGCCCACGAACGAAACCCCCATAGCCAACACCGCTCCGCCGCCCATACAACGAATGGCGGAAGCATAAAATGTGTGCCCGTCCAAACGAAGATTGCGCCAGCCAATCGTGCGCCAGAAAGGCGCAGGAGTCCGCGTGCGCAGCATCACAAATAGATACGCGATGGCGCCGCCATCCAAGAGGCCTTGGCTCAATAGAAGAAGGACCGACTTCGAGGTGCTCATCGAAGTTCCCGTGAAATCGCTGAAATTCCAGCCAAACAGCCTCACTGCAACAAAGACCAGGCCCCAGGTAGTCACCAGACCGCCAATAATGATGAAAATCAGGAAAAGACCCACATCCGGCCATCCCCACGGCGCGCGCAAATCTTCGGGAACCGAAGCGTGCAGTTGCGGCGCAAGCGAAAGACCGGGCAAACTTTCGGGCGCCGGCGAAATGGGCTGCAGAGCCGGTGGGGAAAGCTGTTCCGAACGGTCATGGGAGCGGTCCCCGGCAGGGGTTGATGCAGACGGATTGCAATTGTCGTGAGTCATTTTCGATTGGCGAGACACATGGCCACGGGCACCGGCGCACACAGGCGCTTTTAGCACTGTAACGGCACTCTTGATTGCGCGCAAGTCTGGGTAAGGCTGCCCAGGAAAGAAGGCGTCAGGTAACCTGAATTTCGGTCGAGGGGATTGGCCGGACCCGTATGATTTCAATAATTGGGCGGCGGCTTTTTATGTTTCTTCTCTTGTTCTTCTTTTTCCGATTTTTCGTACTCGGTGATTTCTTCTTCGGTCATCACGTAGCTATCGCGATTGGCGAACATCCCCGTGTCGCGGACGGTTTTACGCTGGCCTGACTCGCGGTCATCACGGCTCTCCTTGCGTTTGCGTTCGCTCTCGCTGGAATCACGGCGCACGCGGCGAATCGGCGTCTCGAGGATGCCTGTCTCCATCAATAAGTCGCTTATCTTTTCCAGGAAATCATGAAATTGGAAGGGCTTTACCACGTAGGGCAGCCGGTCTTTCTCCAAAATCGGGCACACCGCCGGACCCGCAAGCTCCGGCACCAAAAATAAAACACGCGCGCGAACTTTGCCCTCGTCTATCCCAGGCGCCAGCGCCAGCTCTTTGAGTGTGAGGTAGACCGGACTTTCGAGGCCCATCATGGCCATGTTCACGATGACCAGGGACCATTCCCCACTCGATAACTCGCCGAGCGCCTGACCTATATGCGGCACGATCCGCACCCGCCAGTCTTCTGAGTCCAGCACCTGCCGCAATGCCGACTGGCTTGCTTCATCATCGTCAATAACCAGGATTCCGATCTTTTCCAATGCCGTTACCCCACCGATTTTCAAGTATACCCTCCCGCTGTTTTCTTCTGGCCGACGCCCTATGCGCGAAGGTCTGAAACGATACCTGTACCTCTGGCAGGGTAGGGGAGATTAGGAAAAGGCGAATAAATAACGAAATAGTTCTTGACATAGCGAATAAAAGGCGAAATACTCCCGGCGTGCTTCGCGAGATGGGTGATGGCGACTGCAAACTATTCCTACGGCCTCTCAGAACTCCCATTCCCTGGGGGTTCTTCGCGGCCGCAGGCTAGATCCCACTCCCACCCTATTCCCCGACGTCCCGGCCCAACGGGACAGCGGGCCAGTGACCTTGCTACCACCAGGGTCACGGCTCGAACGCGTCGGCATAACCCGTCTCGCATCCCCCTCCCCGCGCGCCACTGGCAAACGAGGAACTCCATACTTTCTGCTGCCCGCACGCTCGATCCTGATTTTACATAACGAATTCAAAGATGGATGTATGCGAGAAAAATAGCGCCGGGCGTAAATTGCTCCATGCGTGGCCGAAATCACCTCCGCCGGTGACCGCGGTCACATACTCGGCAAGAAAATAGCTGTAAAAAAATAAACGCAAACTTGCAAAGCCACGGAAAGGAGGATGACTCCACCGGGCTTAAAACAAAAAGTAAAGCAGTACCCTTTAACTTACACCGCGCATGCGGTGTATGGCGCTGGTAACGTTGATGAAGCGCTGCCACGCGAAAACAAAAAAGTCACAAGGGGGACCGTGAGGTTCCCCCTTTGTGATTTATGCCGTTCCTGAGTTCGTGCTTGGTAGGAGCGGCCACGCGAGATGCTCATGACGCCGCGGGAGGCTTGGGAGTTCGTGTGGTAACACGAGATTGTTTGTAGGTCACGGCTTCAGCCGTGATATAAGGCCAGCATAATCGACGCGGCTTCAACCGCTGGCGTGCCGGATGGCGAGTTGCCATATAGATTCTTGGCGCCTGCAACAAAGGCGTTCCTAAACGCGAATTTCCAAGGAGGGTCAATGATGCGACATGCAAGTCGAGTGAGATTCACGATGGCGGTAGCCGCTTTCGCGATGATTGCGGCTTCTGGAGTGAGGGCGCGCGCCCAGGCCAGTTCTCCACCCCGCAATGATCTTCCCAATCCTTATAAAACCATACAGGACTGGGCAAAGTTGCCAGACGGAAGAAAATGGGGGTCGACCTCGGGCGTGGCGATCAGTCCCGAAGGCAACATCTGGACATATGAACGATGTGGTGGAAATAGTTGCGCCGACTCCAACCTTGCGCCAATTCTCGAGTTTGACCTGTCGGGCAAACTTCTGAAGAGTTTTGGCGCGGGGCTGTTCGCGTTTCCTCACGGGCTGTTTGTCGACAAGGACGGAAACGTGTGGGTGACCGACGGGATTCAAACGGGAGTCACCGATGATGAGTCACGCAGATACGGAAAGGGCCACCAGGTCTTTAAGTTCAGTCCCGATGGGAAAGTCTTGATGACGCTGGGCAAGGCCGGCGTCCCCGGAGATGGTCCGGACACTTTTAATCGGCCTTCGGCTGTGGCGATCGCTCCGAATGGCGACATTTTTGTCGCCGACGGACATCATGCTCCCTTGAATACGCCTGTGAACGCTCGCATCTTGAAGTTTTCGAAAGACGGGAAATTCATCAAGGCGTGGGGAAAGCTCGGGGCGGCCCCGGGCGAGTTCGAGGGGCCCCACGCCCTGGCTTTCGATTCCAGAGGACGGCTATTCGTCGGCGATCGTACCAACAATCGCATCCAGATCTTCGACCAGAACGGAAAATTCATCGCAGAGTGGAAACAATTCGGGCGACCCAGCGGGCTTTTCATCGACAAGAATGACATTCTTTACGTGGCCGACTCCGAGTCAACAGACAACCCACACCAGCCCGGCCAGGAACCGGGTTACGGATATAACCCAGGCTGCAGGCGGGGCATGCGGATCGGGAACGCCAAAGACGGCAAGGTAACGGCGTTCATTCCGGACCCTGAACCGAAAAGCACTTCCAGCGCGGCGGAGGGTGTTGCGGTAGACCGCCAAGGCAACATATTCGGAGCGGAAGTGGGCTCGATGGATCTGAAAAAATACGTCAAGAAGTAAGTCACGAGCATCGACAAACCGGTAGTGCGTTGATTTGGTTCCGGCCGAAACAGGGGGCTGCCCGTCCAAAAACAGGGCGGCAGTTACATGAACGACTTCCCTCACCACATCGTGGTTTTGTGCCGGGCACTTTTTTCAAATTGACGCACTACCTTCTCATCCCATCCGACAAATTCTGCACCTTGGGCATGGTAAAGTAGCGCCCGCATCATGGCGCAGATCGAAACATCGGTGCACATTGCAGCTCCTGCGGAGTTGGTGTTTGCGTTTTTTGTTCCGCAACGGATGGCGTATTGGTATGGCTCGGACATGGAGGCGTGCCTGGAAGTGCAGGGCGGCGCTTCGGATTTCGCGGTGTCGCAGAAAGTGCGTGTCACCGGCCATCTGGGAAATCGCGAAGTCTCGCACACCGCTATGGTGACGTCGGTTCAGCAGGCGCGGCTGTTCGAATGGCGGTTTGAGGACCGCTACGGCGTGAAGGGTCTGGAACGCTGGGAACTCGACACGCTGTCGTCGGGCGCAACAAGAACGGGCGCGCCAAAAACCATAGTGCGCATGCGCAGCGATTACACCATGCCGGGCCTGCTCGGCAAGGCGATGGACTGGCTTGTGACACGCCATGCCGTGGCCCGGCGCAATCGAGATTACCTGGCGCGCCTCAAGCGCTATGCCGAGCACGGCGAGCCTGAGTGAACACATGACGTTCGAACAAAATCCCGAAAACTTGTTCTCCAGGCGATCTTTGCTGGCGCCGCCGGGTGGCAACAAGGATGGTGTCAGGACCATCTTGTGGAACGAGCGCGAGATGCGGGCCGGGTGGCGCCTGGTGATTTATCTTGTCCTTTTTGGCTTGTTCACAACGGTGGGAGCGCTGACCGCGGCTTTCGTGCATTTCCCGCATGTCACTTCCACACACATCACCGCGTCCGGCTTGCTGGTCCAGGAAGCAGTCATGATGCTGGCGGCGTTTGCGGCCGCGGCGATCCTGGGAGCGCTTGAGGGCCGGCCATTCGGAACCTTCGGCCTGCCGGGAGTCGCCGCTTTTGGGAGGCGTTTCTGGCAAGGCTCAGCATGGGGACTGGCGATGATCGCAGGGATAATCCTGCTGATTCGGTTGCTGGGAGGATTTTCCATTGGCGAACTGGCGCTACGGGGCCAGGCACTATGGGGTTATGCGGCGCTGTGGGCGCTGGTATTTCTTTGCGTAGGTTTCTTTGAAGAGTTCCTATTTCGCGGCTATGCGCAATTTACGCTGGGTTCGGGAATCGGGTTCTGGCCCGCAGCCGCCGTGTTGTCCGCGGCGTTCGGCGTTCTGCACCTGGTCAACAGCGGCGAAGACCGGATGGGCGCGTTGAGTGTGTTTGTGATCGGCATGTTTTTCTGTCTCACATTGCGGCGCACCGGAAATCTGTGGTTTGCAGTGGGACTGCACGCATCCTTTGATTGGGGGGAGACGTTTTTATTTTCAATGCCCAATAGCGGCATCGTGGTGTCTGGCCACTTGCTGAATTCCTCGTTTCACGGCCCGGTCTGGCTCACTGGCGGGACGGTAGGCCCGGAAGGCAGCGTCATGGCGTTTGCGGTGGTGGGTATTGCGGCGGTGATTTTCAGCCGCGTGTATCCGCCAAGGGAAGAGTAGCAAGCTCATTCCCAGGGGGCTTGCTCAACCCTTTCTAAATTCTTCAATCCTTCCCAAAATGCGAGCCAACCAAACCCGGTGTCATTCCGAGCGAAGCGAGGAATCCCTCTGGAGTTTTCTTCATTTGGCTAAGGAGACAGAGAGATTCCTCGGGCCAAAGTCTGGCCCTCGGAATGACGACGCGGGGAGTGGGGGGTGAAAAATTGAGAGCGAACCTATTCAACAACGATGCGCAAGAATTTCTTCTTGCCAATACGCAAATCATAGGTCGCGGCTTGGTCCGAATTGAGCTTCGTTGTGGGATTGGTGATAACTTGACCGTTGATCTCCAAGCCGCCCTGCTTAATTATTCGATCAGCCTCGGAAATGGACTCAGTTTCTTCTAGGTATGCCAACACTTGAGACCACTTTGGAGAGGTGCCTAGGGAATAGCCTGGTGGCCTACCATGAGGGAGATATGACGAAACTAGGGCCCCTTGCACTCGCTTAAACCTATTCTCCCGTATCTGCCTAGGAGCTTGGCGGTCTCTAAAAATCCGCTGAAATTCCGCAGCGGCTTTCGCGGCCGCGTCCGCGCCGTGAAATCCGGAAATAATTTCCTGCGCCAGGGACATTTTGACGTCCATCGGATGCGCCGCGCCGGACTTGACCTTGGCGAGCAGCGCGGCGATTTCCTCCGGCGTGTGGTCGGTGAGCAGGTCGAAGTATGGCCACATCATTTCGTCCGAGACCGACATCAGCTTGCCGAACATTTCCGAAGGCGCCTCGGTGATGCCGACGTAGTTGCCGAGCGACTTGGACATCTTGCGCTGGCCGTCGAGACCCACCAGAATCGGCATGGTCACCGCCACCTGGGAAGGCTGGCCGTACTCGCGCTGAATGTCGCGGCCCACCAGCAAGTTGAATTTTTGTTCGGTAGCGCCCAGCTCGACGTCCGCCTGGAGCGCGACCGAATCGTAAGCCTGCAGCAGCGGGTAAAGCAGTTCGTGGATGGCGATCGGCAAATTGCCCGCCAGACGCGAGCGGAAATCTTCGCGCTCGAGCATACGCGCCAGGCGGTAGTGCGCGCACAGCCGGATCATCTCGTGCGCGGTAAGTTTTCCGAGCCATTCGCTGTTGTACCGGACCTCGGTATTTTCCCGATGGAGAATTTTGTACACCTGTTCGAGATAGGTCTTGGCGTTGGCGTCCACTTGCTCTCGCGTCAAGGGCGGGCGCGTCTCCGACTGGCCGGTGGGATCGCCGACCATGGCCGTTAAATCGCCGATCAGAAAAATCGCGGTGTGGCCAAGATCCTGAAAATGTTTGAGCTTGCGCAAAACGACCGTGTGGCCCAGATGCAGGTCGGGCGCGGTGGGGTCCACGCCGAGCTTTACGCGCAGAGGTTTGCCGGTCTTGGCCGAGGCTGCGAGTTTTCCTCGCAGATCCTCTTCGCGAATAATTTCCGCCGCGCCCTTGCGCAGGTAGGCGATTTGTTCGTCCACGGGCTTGAATTGTTTCTTCGTATTCATGATGGGAGCGCAACCACCCGGCGGCCATCGATGCGGTACCGTCCGGAAAGAATCAGGCGCACCGCTTCGGTGTAAATGCGGTGCTCTTCTGCCAGGATGCGCGCGGAAAGTGTTTCGTCCGTGTCGCTATCAAGTACGGGCACGACGGCTTGCGCCAGGATCGGTCCGGCATCCAGATTTTCGTCCACCAGATGCACGGTGCAGCCGCTGAACTTCACGCCGTATTCGAGCGCTTGCCGCTGCGCCTCCAGCCCCGGAAACGACGGCAGCAGCGACGGATGAACATTCAGAATGCGCTGCGGAAAGGAAGCCACAAAATACGGCGACAGCAGGCGCATGAAGCCCGCCAGACACACCAACTCAACCCTGGCCCGCTGCAACTCGGCCACAACAATTCTGTCGTAGGCTTCGCGCTGCAGACCCTTCGACGGAATTGCTTTCGCGGGAATTCCTCGCGCCGCGGCAAGTTTCAGTCCCGGCGCGTCTTCGCCGTTGCTGATTACGACGGCAATTTCCGCGCCGGGAATGCGCCCAGCCGCAATACTATCGGCCAGCGCCTCGAAATTCGATCCTCGCCCGGACAGCAGCACGCCAATAGGATGTGGCATAACCAAAAGACGTTAGCATAACTGCGCGATGCATCCAATCCGAGTCTTGTTAGCTTAGTGGGCGAGCTTCATGTGGTGCGTCCGAGGTGTCGCCCCATCGCGGCTACTTGCAACACGCTACAGTCCAGTGCCCTTGCCGCAAGCCAGTTGAAATATGCCCCCAGGGTTCAGTGGACCAAAACTGTCCGTACGAACACGTGTTTCAAAAACCCATCGGTTCTAAACTAATATATTATCAACCGATAGTGGCGCAGAGTGTTTGCATTTCGCTTTAGAGAATTTAGCAGGGCATAAGGTTCGGGATTTCTGGAATCAAGTCAGGCCCACTCTATGTTCAATGAAACTGCACAACGGACACTACGCAGGATCGCAATTCTTGCGCTTCTGCCCGCAATCTGGGGGTGCGCCGGTGCAACGTCTCAACCGCAATCGAGCCAGACCCTCCCTTTAGTCACAATGCAGCCGGGGAACCGGACTGTCACCGTCGGACAAACAGCGACATTCTCAGTGGCAGTAACGGGAACCGCGCCGTTTGCCTACTTGTGGCAGAAAGACAACGTCAACATCCCTGGCGCGACCTTGCCAACCTACACGACGCCGGCGACCTCTCTCTCCGATAGTGGCGCGACGTTCCAGGTGGTCATCACCAACTCTATTGGCAGCATTACGAGCAATTCCGCGACGCTCACGGTCACCGCGGTCCTCACTTCGGGAACCGACGTCACGACCTTCCACAATGACAACGCCCGCACCGGTCAGAACCTCACAGAAACAACATTGACGCAGGCAAACGTCAATTCGCAAACATTTGGTCTGCTGCGCAAATTGCTCGTGGACGGCAAGGTGGATGCGGAACCCCTCTATCTTTCTCAACTACCGGTGGCAGGTGGCGTGTACAACGTCGTGTACGTCGCGACAGAACACGACTCGGTCTACGCCTTCGATTCAAATACCGGAACGCAGTTCTGGAAGGTGTCTTTGCTCGGCGCCAATGAAACCACCAGCGACAATCGAGGTTGCGGGCAAGTATCGCCGGAGATTGGCGTGACCTCAACTCCAGTCATCGATCGCAGCGCCGGCCCGCACGGAACGATGTATGTGGTGGCCATGTCCAAGAATGGGTCGACGTATTTTCAGCGTCTCCACGCCCTGGACGTAACCACGGGCGCGGAGCTACTGGGAGGCCCCGTGACGGTCCAGGCCACCTATCCTGGAACAGGCGCCAATAGTTCCGGAGGGCAAGTGGTTTTCGATCCCAAGCAATATAAGGAGAGAGCCGGGCTGCTTCTTCTGAATGGCGCAATCTATACAAGCTGGGCGTCGCATTGCGATTTTAATCCGTATACAGCGTGGATCATCGGCTACAACCAGACCAACCTGTCGCAAACCAGCGTGTTGAACCTCACTCCAAACGGAAGTGAGGGCTCGATCTGGCAAAGCGGAGGCGGCCCCGCTGCCGATGCGCAAGGAAACATCTATGTCTTGATGGCCAATGGGACGTTCGAAACAACAATGGATGTCAACGGGTTTCCCAGCAAACAAGATTACGGCAACGCGTTCGTGAAGGTTTCCACCACCGGAGGCGTCCTCCAAGTCGCCGACTATTTCAACATGTCGAATACGGTGAGCGAGTCGGGCAACGATGCGGACCTTGGTTCCGGCGCCGCCATGGTTCTGCCGGATCTGAGCTATGGCTCCGGGAACACGCTCCAT
Organism: Terriglobia bacterium; assembly: GCA_041478355.1. Classification (GTDB taxonomy): domain Bacteria; phylum Acidobacteriota; class Terriglobia; order Acidiferrales; family UBA7541; genus Palsa-360. The sequence goes on from JBGOVX010000082.1 coordinate 12,171, forward strand.
CTGGCGATCGGCGCGGGCAAGGACGGGAACATCTACGTCGTGGACCGTAACAACCTGGGCAAGTTCAACACCACGTCAAATAACGTGTACCAGGAACTCTCTGGCGCGGTGCCGAATGGAGTGTGGGGTGTGCCAGCCTATTTCAACGGTGCGGTATTCTATTGTGACACCAGCGGCGCACTAAAATCCTTCAGCTTCAGCAATGGCAAGCTTTCCAGCACGCCCGTGCATACGGCCGCGTCATTTACTTATCCTGGCGTGCTGCCCAGCGTTTCCGCGAACGGCAACTCCAATGGAATTGTCTGGACCATCGAGAACACGGGCACGGCTGTCCTGCACGCCTATCCAGCAAATGATCTCACTCACGAACTTTACAACAGCAACCAGGCACCAAGTGGCCGCGACACCTTTGGCAGCGGCAACAAATTCATCACCCCAATGATCGCCGACGGGAAGGTCTTCGCCGCGACAACCAGCAGCGTGGCCGTGTTTGGCCTGCTGCCGTAATCAGCTCAGTAACATTAAGTTTTGTCTGTGCGCCATCCCAAATTCACTAATAGGCAGACAGGCGCGCGTAGCGCGGACGAGGCCTCGGGTCAAGAAGCGAAACAACCTGTTTTGGTTAATGGGGTGAAATCGGACTCGCAGCAGAATGCTATCGAAGGAATAATAATTCAACGTATTGATATTGCAACGAGATTGGCATTGTGAAACTATTTTGCCGGGAGAGGAGGATTATGAAGCAAATACCCCATAACCACCGGAAGCTTGCCGGCCTTATTTCGATCGGTCCTGCGATGGTTCGCGATTTCGAGTTGCTAGGTGTGAATTCCGTGGCGGATCTGGCCCGGCAAAACCCCCTAAACCTTTATGAGAAACTTTGCCGCGTCACCGGCGAGCGGCAAGACATCTGCGTATTGGACACCTTCCGCGCTGGCGTCGCGCAGGCACGCAATCCGCGCCTCCCGGCGGAGCAATGCCAGTGGTGGTACTGGAGCCGGCGTCGCAAAGCGAGCAAGAAGGAACGAGGTCGATAGCATGGTGTCTGGCAAAGCTGCGTGAGCGACGGCTAGAACGGCAGCTTGCCGGTAAATATGACTTGAGGCTTGCGCGGATCGGCGCGGCGGATTTGGCCAATGCGATAAAATTTCTCGCGGCGGCGCTTCAATTCGGTTTCGACAGCCTTGTGATTTTCCAGCGGCAAAACCAAAATCATTCCCACACCCATGTTGAACGTGCGCAGCAATTCGTCGCGCTCTAGCTTGCCCAGCCCGGCGAGATAGGAAAAGATCGGCGGCACGGGCCAGGAGCCCAGCTCGATTTCCGCCTGCAGGCCGCGCGGCAGCACTCGCGGCAGATTTTCCGTGATGCCTCCGCCGGTGATATGCGCCATCGCGGATAGCCAGCCGCGCGCGACCGTGGTCTTCAGCATTGGCCAGTAGCACCGATGCGGGCGCAACAGCTCCGCGCCAATCTTGTTGCTGACTTCGGCGACGTAGGTGTCCGGGTGGAGCCCCTCTTGCTCGAAGATGAGCTTGCGGGCCAGGGAGTAGCCGTTGGTGTGCAGTCCGGTGGAGGGCAGCGCCAGAACCAAATCTCCCGGCTTCACCGCATTGGTTTTTTTCAGGCTGGCGCGTTCGGTGACGCCCACGATGAAGCCGGCCAGATCGTACTCTCCGGGTGCGTAGAAGCCGGGCATCTCGGCCGTTTCGCCGCCGATCAGCGCGCACCCCGCGGAATGGCAGGCGCGCGACATCCCCTCGACCAACTGTTCGACAATGTTGGGGTCCATCTTCCCCATGGCCAGATAGTCGAGAAAAAACAGAGGCTCGGCGCCCAGCGTAAGAATATCGTTGACGCAGTGATTCACCAGATCGCCGCCAACCGACGAGTGAATTCCCGCAGCCACGGCGATTTTCAACTTGGTGCCCACGCCATCGGCGCTGGAGACCAGCACGGGCTCGCGCCATTTCTTATCGAGCGCGAACAAGCCTCCGAACGAGCCGATCCCTCCGATCACGCCTTTGGTGAAGGTGCGCGATGCCAGGCGGCGGATACTTTGCTTGGCCTGATCCGCAAGAGAAATATTTACACCGGCTTGCGCGTAATCCATGTGCGACGAACTCTTTCTGCCGTGGCGAGGGGGGAGTCGCGCGGCGTTCTCCGGTCGGTTTAGAACACTTTGAAGATGCGGCGCCAGCGCACGATGCTCGGATGCAGCAGGACGCTTGCGTAGGTGGTCATTCGGTCACGAATGTGACCCGGGTCCCAGGCTTCGCCCGGCGCGTTAATGGACATGTACACCAGGATGGGCGTGCCAATAATATTTTCGTGCGGCACAAAACCCCAGTAACGGCTGTCATAGGAATCGTCCCGATTGTCGCCCATCATGAAATATTCCCCTGCCGGAACCGTCACCGGACCGTAGTTGTCGAGCAGGTTAGGGGGCGCCGCGCGGTACGGCTCGTCAAGTTTCTGGCCACTGATGTACACCACGCCTTGCCGAATTTCAAGTAGGTCGCCAGGCAATCCGATCAAGCGTTTGATGTAGTCCGGATTATCGGGAAGCGGCGCGCGGAAGACGATGATCTGCTGGCGATGCGGCTCGCGCCACAGACGCATGTGCAATTGCGTCATGGGCACTTCGGCATCGTAGCCAAACCGGCTCATCAGCAAGTGGTCGCCCACTAGCAGGGTCTTCTCCATCGAGCCGGAGGGGATCACACGAGCCTGGACAATCGTTCCCGTAATGAATAGAAACGCAAGAATGACCCACAGCCAGGACAACGCCTCGCGCAGGATGACCTTGCCTAGATCCGGCTTCGGCTTAGACTCGACTGTCACTTTTTCTTCGACTGCTTGTTCACCACTCATTTTGGCACCACCTGAATTTCCGTGACTAGAGGGCTGGGTTGGTCTGCCGCGCGGGAATCCAGTTCCGCCTGCGCGCCATCCACCGGATACAC
>JBGOVX010000040.1:0-22663 GCA_041478355.1 Terriglobia bacterium
CATCGGCCTCGGGCAGCTTCGTCACCAGGATGCTCGACTTCGCGCCAACGTGGCAGCCAAATGACTGGCAAAAGCCGCAGTATGTGCAACCCGACCGCTCCTGATAGGGTTGCGAAAGGATTGCGCGCGGCGAGGAAAACGGGTGATGGCCCAGCTTGCGCGCCCCCGCTTCGAACAGGACGCCCGATTGGTCCGCGAGCAATGCAGGCAGAGGGTACTCACGACGGCGCGGGGCTTCGAACACGTTGCCACCGTCAATCTTGCGCCCCTGCACATTGCCTGCCTTGCCCGATACGCCCAGCTCATATTCGGCGCGATCATAGAACGGCTCGAGATCGCCGTAGGTCAGCGGCCAGTCGGCCAGCGAGGAGTCTTGCGGGATCGCCGATGCCCCGTAACGCTCAATGGTCTGCGACCGCGCGCGGAAATCGTCCTCGTGAAAGCGCCAGGAGAGAGCGCCATAGTGCACGGTGCCTCCGCCTGCCTGATTGCCGTAATTCAATATCGGGAGAGGGATCGCGCGCGTATTCACGTTCGGCCGCCAGGTCACGGGTAAACGTTTCACGTTTGGCCGAAGGTCCTGACGCTGGAAGTAGCGCAATTCGTCGTGCGGGCTGAAGTCAGCGGTGGTAAGACGCGGGCCGCGCTCCAAACCGATGACTTTCATGCTCGCTTTGCCAAGCTCGGCCGCGAGTATTCCGCCTGCCGCGCCCACACCTATAATAACAACATCGGTTTTTTCGTTTGCCACGGCTCATCCTCTCCGCATCGAGTCTTTGGCCACCGCTTGCAGGCCGATCATGGGCGCGCGAACAAACGCTTGTTTGCTCTGCATATCGGTCGGCGTGAAAATTGCTTGCGCCCCGGGAAAACCCACCAGACGCCAGCCGGCGAAGTCCTTATTGCCGCCGTAGATCGGGTCGGCAAACATGCCTTCGATGGTGTGTGTCCGGACGGTGTTGAAGAATTCCTGAGCGCTGGGCCAGGTGAACCCGGCAGCCTTGCCTTGTTCAAGCGCCGCGATGACTTCGTCTTGTCGCGCGGCTTCCAGGCGCACGAATGGCTGCTTATAAGTTTTGCGGCAGTAGGCATCGAGCTGCGCCAGCCCGCGCCGGTAAAAATCCTGCAAATCGGAGTATGCGCCGGAAAGGGCCAGATCAATGTAATTGAGCACACCTGTGTCGCGCGCGCCTGGTTTGTCCGGCGCTCCGGGCATGAGCCGCTCGGTAAACGCCGCAACCGTGGCGGAATCGTCGTGGTTGAAGAATGCTCCATGCTCACCCCCGGCTGGATGCTGCTGGGTGTGGGCTGAGGTGTCCTGTTGCTTGCTTTGGTCGTGATTCTGGCCGTATGCGTCGGGCACAATCCCCGCGCCGGCAACGGCTCCCGCGCCAACCGCTGCGCGGACCAAAAATTCGCGGCGAGTTGCATTATGCTTAGCCATATTTATCTCATCCCTTCTGCATCACAAACAGATGTCCTTCGGATGATTCCCAAGCAGATCTGAACAATATCAATTTCCAGAAGCAATGTCATCGGTCATGATGTGCTCCACCAGGAAAGACGCCAGGGATTTCATTTGCTCCCTGCTGATGGTATCCGCTGACCTAAAGCAGCGCCCGAGTTAGCCCCAGGGCGATGCCCGGTGCCAACCGCCAGCATCATGATGCCCGACAGAATCAGGCTCCCCACCAAATACAACAGGCCGGCAGCGAACGTGTGCGTCCGTGTGACCAGATATCCCATGATGAACGGTCCGACGAAGCCCCCGAGATTTCCCACCGAATTGATCAAGCCGATCGAGGCAGCGGCAGCCGAGCCGCTCAGAAAAGTGGACGGGACCGTCCAGAAGGCCGGGTGATATGCGAAAAAACAGCCGCCCACCAGTGTGAATAGCGCCACCGAGATCGCCGTCTTCGAGCCGAATTCGACCGCCAGCAGCAGGGAGGCCCCGCAGAGAAAGACGGGCATGGCGGCATGCCACCGGCGCTCTCTGGTGCGGTCGGAGTGCCACCCGTTAAATTGCTGCGCCACAAAACCTGCCAGATAGGGCAAGGCCGCCAGCAGCGTTACCCTGAGATCGCTCTGCCCGGAAACTCGCTTGAGTATGACCGGCAGCCAGAAACTGATTCCGTAGCCTCCGGTGAGCGCAAAGAAATAGGACAACGCCAGCAGGACGACATCGCGGTGGCGGAGCGCTTCCCAAACACTATAAGAACGAACCCGCTGCTTGGTTTCTTTCTCACGCTGCAACCTCTCGGTGATCCACTCGCGCTCATCCGCGGGAAGCCACTTAGCCTGCGACGGCCAGTCCGTGAGATAAAAGATCGTGATCACTCCGACGACGATGGCCGGAAGCCCGTCGAATATGAACAGCCAGCGCCACCCTTTCAGACCGAACCAGGTCACCCCAAGCAGTAGCCCTGCGTAGGGTGAACCGATAACATAAGAGAGAGGATTGGCGGCGTAAAATACGGCGACGGCCTTGGCCCGGTCCTCGTATCGAAACCAATGCGTTACGTACACGAGAACGCCGGGCAAAAACCCCGCTTCCGCGGCCCCTAACAGAAAGCGGGCCAGAAAGAATTGCCGGGCCGTGTGCACCAGGGCCAGCAACACCGTGATTATTCCCCAGGTAATCATGATGCGGGCAATCCAGCGCCGCGCGCTCCAGCGCTCCGCGATCAAAGCCCCCGGGATTTCCAGCAGGAAGTAGCCAAAGAAGAAAACGCCCGCGCCCAGGCCAATCGTGTTGTAACTGAAGCCGAGTTCCCGCGGCAGCTGGAGCGCGGCGGCGCCCAGGTTCATTCGATCGATGAAGGCAATGACGTACAGCAGAAATAGAAATGGCAGGAGGCGCCACGCAATTCGACGTGTGGCGCGCTGTCCGACATCCGGGCTTGCATTTGTGGCCGCCACTTTATCGCCAGTAGATATGACCATATGCCAGCCGCCTTCCATCTCAGCCCAGTGTTCCGTTTTCCGGCTCAGACGCTGGCGATCAGGCCGCCATCGATGCGAATGACTGAGCCGGTGATGTACGAGGCCCGCGTGCTGGCCAGGAAAGCAACCACGTCCGCGTATTCCTCCGGATTGCCGTAACGGCCGACGGGGATGGAACTGGTGCTCTCAGCCGAGACAGCCTCTACCGGCCGCCCTTCCCGCTTGGCCTTGGCCTCATCCAGGAAGCGGATTCGATCGGTGGCCACGCGTCCCGGCACCACAATGTTCGCGGTGATCCCATCGCGCGCCACTTCGCGGGCGAGCGTTTTGGACCAGCCGACCAATGCTAGGCGAAGCGAGTTGGATATCCCGAGATTGGGGATCGGCACGACGACGCCTGAGGAGGCGCTGGTAATGATGCGTCCCCAGCCGCGCGACTTCATCCCCGGCAACACGCGATCAGTGATGGCGATGACCGACAACACCATGCTCTGGAAATGCTTGCTCCACACAGCCGGGTCCTGGCCGGCAGCGGGTGTCGGAGGAGGGCCGCCCGTGATATTGACCAGCACATCGACGGGACCCAAGCGGCTCTCCATCGCGCTGATATTTTTCTCGATCACCGACAAATCGCCCAGGTCCCAGGGCAGCCCGAGCGCAGTCGCGCCCGCGGACTCCAGTTCCTGAACAGAGCGATTCGCCGCGGCGGGATCAATGTCCGCGACGCCTACCTTGGCTCCCTCTGCCGCCAGCGACTTGGCGATCGCTCGCCCCAAACCACCTCCACCGCCCAGCACCAGCGCTGTCTTACCTTGCAACCCGAAGTTCATTCTTGGACCCTTTCAATTGTTTTATGAAGCACACCACGCGAGAGCAGTCACCACGCCAATCTAATTGCGCATTAGAAAGTTGCTGGTCCCGAGCCGGCTTGGTTCGCATTCGGAAACGCGCTCAGGAATTTACCGCTGCGCCCGCCCCGCTGGGTGCGACAGCCGTTTCCAGTCGAGCGCGCTTATCTACGCGAGCAAGACGGGAAAGCAGATAATCCACCTCGTCGCGAGCGCGGGCCGAAAGGGCCGCGCCGGGCTTGCGCTGCGCGTCCGATCCCAGGATGCCGCGGCGCATCAGCACGTACTTGCGTACCGCGAGCCCTACCCCAGGCTGCTGCTCGTAGCGGACCAGTGGAAGATGCGCGTTGAAAAGATCGTGCGCGGCGTCGCGCTGGCCTTCCGCGGTCAGGCGGACTACATCGACCAGCATCTCGGGAAAACAATATCCGGTCATGGCTCCGTCGGCTCCTCGCTCGACCTCGAAATCCAGAAACAGGCCGCCGTTGCCGCAGAGAATCGATATGTGGCGCATGGACGCGTCGCGCTCGAAGCCCCGCAAGGTCGAGATTTTCTCGAGGCCCGGCCAGTCCTCGTGCTTGAGCATGACGCAGGAGGCGTTCTCAGTGACGATGCGGCGGATCACGCCGGGCGTCATCACCACGCTGAACGTGAGCGGGTAGTCCTGGATGACAAATGGCACGTCCGCACCAATCGCCTCGGCAGCCTGCCGGTAGTAAGTGACGATCTGGTCGTCCGTTTTGAGAGAAACCGGTGGCGCAATCATCACGCCTGCGGCTCCAGCATCCATGACCGTCCGTGAAAGCGAGCGCATGGCCGCGAAGCCTGGCGCCGAAACGCCCACCACAACAGGCACACTCGACCGGCGGATAATGCGTGAGGCAACTGAAACAGCTTCCTGTTGGTCGAGCTTTGGCGCCTCTCCCATCTGGCCGAGCACGGTGATGCCGGTGACGCCACTTTTGAGAAAAAAATCAACCATGCGATCGCAGGAACGCTCGTCGATGCGGCCATCTTCATGAAAAGGAGTTGGAGCAATCACGTAGACGCCGCGGGCATCGCTATTAAGGGACATCGCCATTACCTACTCCCGATTCAGTCAGCCGCCTGGGATAGCAATTTCAAATCTATCTTTGCACAAGACCTTGCGCGAACAGAAACCTGGTTTCAATTTAACATAACGCTGCAATGGGCTGGAAACCGGAACTACTTGCCGTAGCCCGCTTGCACTGCCCTGTAGGCCGCCTCGATGTTGGTATCCAGCCGTTCTTTCGCGATCCAGTTATCGTACTCGGGCATACGAAGTTCCTGCTTGATCTGATCGAGGGATTTTCCGTCGCGCATCATTTTACCGACTCGTTCCAGGAGCAATTTATAGTACTGGTCGGAGTCGTCAAAGATTTTGGTGGTTCCGGGGGAGCCATGTCCGGGAACCACAATTTCGGGATTCAGGGCTTTCATCATCTTGGTGGCGCTCAGTATGTCCGGAATGCTCACAAAGGAGCGGAGATTGTTGAAGCGGCTGGGCACCGCTGCCGCCGCGGAAAAAAGCACGCGCTCTTTGGGCAGCCAGACGGCCGTATCCGCTTCGCTGTGCACGTTGTTGATTCTCAAAAGGACAAATGTCCTTTCTCCCACAACCAAAGTCATTTTCTCGTGAAACTCGATCTCAGGAGTCACCATCCGATAGCCCGAGAATGCCTCGCGCGTCTCCGGAAATTTATCCATGAGGTTCTTGTTCCAATTAGGATCGTTCTTTCTGGTCGAGACGGAGGCACCCTCTCCGGCAATGACCACCGCTGGAGGAGAAAAGACAAAGTCGCCGGTTACGTGATCGGGGTGAGGCTCGGTATTGATGAGAAAGCGGATCGGAAGTGAAGTCAGTTTTTTGACCGCGCTTAGCACCGCACGGGAATCGGTCGGATTGTGACCGCTATCGATCAGCACCACTCCATCCTGAGTCAAAACGATGCCGCAATTGGAATTGCCGCCGCCCGTCGTCTGGACGTAAATCCCTTCCGCGACCTTCGTGAATTGGGGGCCAAGGTCCTGCGCGTATAGCGGCGCGACGCACATCGAAAGAAAAATCCCACAGACGAGAATGACTGCGAATCTAATTCTCATAATCCACTCCATGGGGAAAAATGCCCCACTTTTACGCGACGGATTTGGTTTTGGATTCAGCGCGTTGCGAGTATAGCAAAATACGCGCTCTTTCCTCATCAAAACCAATGCGCGGAAGGGCCGGGATATTAGAATCCGCTCTTCCTTGACAGTTGTACTGACCAAGCCTACAATCACGCGTTTGTAATATCGGCAATAGAGTGTCTGATGGGGTCAAGAATATGGACAAGAAGCGGCTTGACTATTATAAGAAGAAATTAATGGCCCGGCGCGAGGAATTGCTGAAAACCATTGCTCGAACCGAGGAGGAAGGCAGGACCGCGGATGACGATCCCACCGTGGATCTTGCGGATAAGGCTGCCAACTCCTATACCAAGGAATTCCTGTTCGGCCAGACCAATACCGACCGTGCGATTCTGCAGTTGATCAATGAAGCCCTGGTGCGAATCAGGACCAACAAATACGGAACATGCATCCAGTGCGAAGATGAACTGGCGCAGAAGCGTCTTGATGCGGTGCCCTGGGCGCGTCACTGCGTCGCCTGCCAGGAAAAATACGAACAGGGTTTGCTTTAGAAAGAAGTCCGCCTACGCAAGAACGGGCGTCCCGATATGATCGGGACGCCCGTTTCTTTTCCTTCGCATGAAGGCGCGATTTTCCGGCACGCATCGTGTCATCGTGGTTGCTTGATTGGACGCCCACGCGTCCACGCGCCCAGGAGAGCGCCCGTGAGAGCCGCCTTGAATAATCAGCTAAATTAGCGTTGTCACAAATGGTGTCAACGGAGTAGGCTGGGTCACCTTGACCCGGCTCGCCGTGGCGTTGCGGTCGCAGTTGCGCGGAGCGCGCGAGGCTCTCGCCTCGATGGTGTTTCCAGCGCCGTGCCGGATTTGCGCCCGGATTCTCGATACCGGCATTCGAGTCCCGTTTTGCCATGCCTGTGTTACCGCCCTCGAGCAGCCGCTTCCCGCACCCCTTTGCGGGCGTTGCGGACGGCCCATCGTCTCGCAGGCCGTGGCCGAGGGCATTTCCCCGCCTCTGTGCCACCTGTGCCGCCGAGGGGTGTATGACTTTGACCTGGCGCGCAGCTTTGGCGCCTATACGTCGTCCATGGCGCACGCCATCCTCATGCTCAAATACAGCGAGATCACCCCGTTGGGCGGGTGGTTTGCCAGCCATCTTGTCCGGGTGGTCCAGCGTGAGCCGGGAGTCTTCCTGGCTGACGTCGTGGTACCAGTGCCGCTGCATCCCAGCCGGTTGCGCGAGCGTGGCTATAACCAGGCAGAGCTTATTGCCCGGCCCCTGGCACGCATTCTGGGCATCCCGTTCCGCTCCTACCTGCTGGTGCGGACACGACCCCGGCCCGATAAACTCCGGTTAACCCGGCGGGAGCGCTGGGAAACAGTCCGTGGCGCCTATGCCACAAATGATGGCGCCAAAGTTGACAAATTACGCGTTATACTGGTAGATGATGTATTCACCACTGGGGCAACTCTGGATGCTTGCTCCCGGGCTCTGCGAGGGGCCGGCGCCGTCCAGGTGGTGGGTTTGACGGTTGCGCGGACGCTGGCATCTTCTGTGACGGCGGACGCGACAGCTTGGCAGCAAGACCTTGGGGAATGAAATCGATTGGCCAAAGCGGAAGATCTCCCCGGCCGAAGACTTTGCCGGAAGCGCTGGGTGAAAATTGCCCTCCGGGTGCTTTGCGGCCGGCAGTGCGAAGGCCGGCCATCATGCAGGACCCGGTACTAGTCCTAAACGCGACTTTCGAGCCTATCAATGTCACGGCGGTTCGCCGCGCTATGGTCCTGATGATCAAGGGCGTCGCGCAAGCGGAAGAAATCCACCATACGCAAGTGCATTCGGCTTCGCGATCCCTTCCGGTGCCGTCCGTGATCCGCCTGCTGGCATACCGCCATATCCCGCAGCAGACTCGCGCGCTTTCCCGGAAGAATATTCTGCTTCGTGACCGCAATACATGCCAATTCTGCAGCCGCACGCTTCCCGCATCGGAACTGACTTTGGATCACGTGGTGCCCCGCTCACGCGGCGGACGGTCGTCGTGGGAAAATCTGGTGGCCTGCTGCTACAAGTGTAACAACAGCAAGGGTGACCGGACTCCTGAGGAAGCGGGGTTTGCGCTGGCCCGGCGGCCGCGCCCCTTTACGCTACATACCTCGCGGCAGCTGATGCGCCTGATCGGCAACAAGGACGAGAAGTGGCGTAAATACCTGTTTTACTAAGCTGCGGGTTCCCATTTCATCTAATTCATTCAGAAATAAGCGGATCTGAATTTATTTAATATTAATCTTAGGTATGCAACCTTTTGATGTTTCGGGCGTCTAATTAAACAAAACCACTCAAAGACACACCCCGGGAAGCAGCGTTGGTTATGCCAGTGCTGCTTCTCTTTTTTTATGCCTATGCTTCCCGGTCTTGCGGGCTAAACGCTTTCTTTTCCTACTGTCTGAAGACCACCCGCAAACCTCTGCGCCAGTTCTCGCCTAGCCCGATACGCACCACCTCGATTTCCCGGGACAAATACCGGAGCACGATGTCGTTGGAGGGATGAAATCGAAACCCCGGGGCAATCAGGAACAACAGCGGAGGCCTGGGTTGCAACGCCACGCCCGGGAAATATCCGTATCTCTCGAAGTCGTTCTGATCGTGATGCCAGCGAACTCGCAGCCAGTAATCCACTGCTTGCATCACCACGTGTATATCCTCGGAAGCCTTTAGTTCCATGATTGCCAGGCGGCCATCTCGCGTCGCTGCCAACAGATCGATGATTCCGCGATCCCCGGCGGAAAAAGCGGGAACCTGCGTGTACATGTACCGGGCATCGATGCGCGCATCCATACGCGACGGGTCGGCGGCCACCAGCGTCTCCAGCCAGCGCTCAGGTTGCGCGCGGTACAGGCGGTGCTTGGTATCGGAAGCCAGGGAGTTGCGGTGTGTTTTCAGCTGGCGGACAAGCTGTTCGAGCGCGGGCCAGCGGGCAGGGGTCAGCACTTCCTGGCGGTCGCCCAGGCCGAACCAAATGGCGTCAGCCCTCCATCGCACGAACTCTAGTCCGCGAAAGCGCAGAGTCACTTCCGCTGTGGCAGGCGCAATCCCCATGTGAATGTCTTCCGGCGCCAGACTGCGAATGCGCTCCGCTTGAGGCCTCGCCGCATCAAGTGCCTGGTCAATTTCCCGGCGCGGCACGATCCAGGTGGTCAGATTCCCGGCGTCAGATATAGGTACGCGCCGTACACGCCGGTGCAGGGGATCATATTCGTATAGCTCGATTTCCTGAGGGCAGGCCAGCGCGGTCAGGCGATGCGCCGTGATGGCCGAGTGGCCGCTCGGCAAAAACAGACGTAATCCGCGAACAGTATGGCGGCGCGCACGCCCCCTTACATGATCGAGCCAGATCAGCCCGAAGGTCAGTATTCTGTCGATGGTTGGGCCGTCTTCGTCCGGCGCGGCGCCTAACACGGCATAGGCCTCAGAACCGTTATTGATTAGTCCTCGCGTGTAGGAGCCCGAAATCGAATGGTGCAAATCCGCGGAAGTGACCAGCGAGTCCAGGGTTTCGTCCGGAAACCGGTCGGTCAAAATCTGTCGCAGGCGGCCGCGGAATTGTTCGCGATCGATGCGGCGCGCCTCGCGTTTTGCTCCGCCCGCAACGAATTCGAGTTGCGCGTGCCGCGAGTGGCCCAGCCGCGCGACTTCCACCACCACGTGCGCAGGCGATTCCTCGGCGACGCGCACCACCCGGCGGACCACACTTTGCTGCGCGCTCCACAGATGCAGCAGCGCGGCATCGCCCTGAACGCGCACCTCGTATTGCACTCCTTGCAACGCCGCGAGCCACTCCCCATTCTCACGGATCTCGGGCGGACCCGCTGCGCACACTCCAGCCAGGGCGCGTCGAAGTTCGCTGGCCAGTTTCATGACAGAAGTATAGACGATTGCCGAGCGGTAATCAGAGAGATGAGTTTGTGCACTCGGGGCAAGGCGCGGCTGGTGCCCGTCTAATCGAAAACGAGTCCCGTAACGCGGATGGAAGGGTACGCATTGTTCCACAGCGCGGAGATATGCTCGTACCCGACCTGAAAATCACGCTGCTGCCCCGGGGGCAACGGGTCTTCATTCGGCATGAATAGGCGCTCGGCATCACGCTGGACGACCTGGCCAAAGGGATCATGAAATTCGAGCGTGATTTCGATCTGCTTGATTTTCCGGTTGCCGCCATTCTCCAGCGTTCCGAACACGAAGGTTACTTCCTGGTTCAAGAAATTGGCGGCGCGGCTCATCTTGGGTTCGAGAAAATGAATTTGCGGCGCGTAGCTTATCTCGGACGATCCCATCGGCAGCGGCTTCACCGGTTGCGGACCGGCGGGCATCGAGTATCGGCTCAGCAGCACGGCGCCGCCGATCAATAGCGCCACGATCACAAGACCTGCCAGGAAGGCTACTGGAAGCCGGCTGCGTTCTTCTGAAGGGATCAAATTCGTTGTCCTCTCGTAAGACTCTAACGCCCTGCGCCAAGCCGCTCAATCAGCGGATAGGGTAGACCGGCAGTCCCCATGCGCTTTTGAACAGCGGCAATATCATACGGCGCGCGCCAGAATTCAATTACCTGATGGTCCATGTCGGCTATGGCAAACGCCGCGCGCGGATCTCCATCCCGGGGCTGGCCCACGGAACCAGGATTGAGCAGGTAGCGCGTTCCTGGCTCAAGCCGCAGGGCGGCAAACTTCGGACCAGGCTCGGGTCTGAGCTGAATGACGTTGATATGGCCCGCGCGGTAGGAAAAGCCGCCCTGGTGATGCGTGTGGCCAAACAAAGTTAACGCGCTGGGCGATTCGATCAGGCCATCCATGGCTTGCGCGGGAGCAAAAACATATTCGTCCTCATCGTGGTACGCGCCGTGAACCATCGTCAGACCATCGGAGGAGGCTGGCCCAGCGGGCAATTGCCTGATGTAGGTCATGTTGTCAGGCCGAAGTTGCTCTCGCGTCCATTGCGCGGCAAGCTGGGCTATCGGATTAAAACTCTCTAAGCCAATCAATCCCGCCACTGCTTTGTCGTGGTTGCCACGAATAATAACCGGAGCCAGCGTCTTCACCAGGTCGGTCACTTCATTGGGGTCGGGACCGTAATCGACCACGTCGCCCAGGCAGATCACGCGCTCCCACCGTCCCTGCGCAGCCGCGAGAGAAGCCTCGAGCGCCGTAAAATTAGCATGAATGTCGCTCAGCACTAGATATCGCATCGGTGAAGTACGCTGGCAGAACGGAAATGATTATAGTCGAAATCGTCGGATGCGCATGCCCCGATCCTCCGGGGCATCTGGGATGAAAAACTAGCGAATCCACATGCAGTCTCCGTAGCTGTAAAATCGGTACCCGGTTTCCACCGCGTGCCGGTAGGAATCTAGAATCAATTCGCGTCCCGCGAAGGCGCTGACCAGGATGAGCAAGGTGGATTGGGGCAAATGAAAATTCGTGAGGAGCTGATCGACTGCAAGAAAGTGGTGTCCAGACTTGATGAAAATGCCGGCCTCGGCCCTGCCGGCCTCGAGCAGAGGGCCCGCGCTTGTTCCCTTGAGGCCCGAGTGGCGCTCGGCAGCTTTGGCTGCGGCGTCCTCGAGTGCGCGCACGACGGTGGTTCCAATCGCCAGGATGGGCCGCGATTCACGCCGCGCGCTGCAGATGGCGGTTGCCGTTTTTTCGGGAATTTCATACCGCTCTGAATGTATCTGATGCTGATCGATCTCCTCGACATGAATGGGCTGGAAGGTGCCCAGGCCGACCTCCAGAGTGATGGAGGCGATTTCGACGCCCCGTTGCTTAATCCGGTCGAGTATTGCCGGGGAAAAATGCAGGCCGGCCGTGGGCGCGGCCACAGCTCCAGGATGGTCGGCAAAGATCGTCTGGTAACGCTCCCGATCAACCGGATCGTCCTCGCGCGAGATGTAAGGGGGTAATGGAATATGACCCAGCTTTTCGATGGCCCCTTCGATAGTTATGTCCAGATTTTCTTTGACGGTTAATCGGATGCGGCGCAGGCCGTATTCCCCACGCCCAACCACCTCCGCGCAAAGCTCTCCCTCGCCAAATTCGACTCGTTCTCCAAGTTGCATCTTCCTGCCGGGCCGAACCAGGGCCTCCCACTCGTCCGGTGACACCCGCTTCGTCAGCAGCACTTCGATTTGCGATGATAGGAACTCGCGCCTCACGCGACGATTCTTGCCGGGCTTCTCGGCGCGAACTCCTAGGCGACGCCCGAACAATCGCGCCGGAATCACACGAGCATTATTCACCACGATCAGTTCATCTCCCCGAAGACGTTCCGGGAGAGAGCCGAACAATCCATCTTCCCAAGTCTGCTTGGCGCGGTCCAGGATGAGCATGCGAGAGGCATCCCGCTCGGCGAGGGGGCGCTGCGCGATGTGCTCGAGTGGCAGGTCGTAGGTGAAGTCGGAAAGGCGCACGGTTAAGTAGCAGAACTATAGATCAAGCGATGGGGAAAGTGCAAATACATCCTCACTGCGCACAGCTAAGTCATTTATAATTAGCGTGATAATGTTGTTTTTGGGAGGAGCCGGGAAAATCCAAAAAATACTTGACATGATTACACGCAGATTATATGCTTTGTACGTAATAAGTAAAACGACCTTATGGAGGCTAGACCACAATGACTACAATTGCTCGATTAGAACCTTTTCGAGGGCTTTCCACACTTCATGATCAAGTCAACCGGCTCTTTAATGAGTCCGTATTCCGCGCCCAGGGTGATGAATCCGCATTGACGACTTGGGCGCCGGCAGTGGACATCTACGAGACGCCCAATGAATTGGTTGTGAAAGCTGACCTGCCCGACGTGAATGAAAAAGAGATCGACGTGCGCGTCGAGAACAACTTGCTCACCATCCGTGGCGAGCGTAAATTTGAGAAGTCGGTTTCCGAGGAAAATTACCTGCGGGTAGAGCGCACCTACGGTTCGTTCAACCGCAGTTTTTCGTTGCCGAATACGGTGAGTGCAGAGGCCATTCGGGCCGAGTATAAGAGCGGCGTGCTGACCGTGACTTTGCCCAAACGCGAGGAGTCCAAGCCGCGCCAGGTGAAGATTAACGTGAATGCCGCGCCTAACGGAAACAAGCACCAGGCATAACATTCAGCTTCGCTAACGGCCGAGGGGCCGGTGACGAGCCGGCCCTTTGGTGTTTGAGAAGGGATGATTTAAAAAAATGTTCAGTTTCGACAAACTCACTGTGAAAGCACAGGAAGCGGTCCAATCGGCGCAGGAAATTGCCGCCCGCCATGACAATCAGCAGGTCGAGCCGCTGCACCTTCTGGGAGCGCTGGTCGCGCAACAGGACGGTGTGGTGCCTCCTCTGCTGACGCGCCTGGGTGTGCAGCCTCAGACTCTAGCCGGCGAAATTGAGGAGCGTCTCGGACGTCTGCCTAAAGTTACTGGAGTGGCGCAACAACAGTTGAGCCAGGCCTCGAATAAGGTTTTGGAGGGCGCATTCGTCGAAGCCGAGCAATTCAAGGACGAATACGTTTCCGCCGAGCACATGCTGCTGGCGATCTCGACGATCCGCAACGATAGCGCGGCCGAGCTTTTAGCGAAACACGGCGCATCGCGCGAAGCGATCCTGCAGGCGCTTACCTCGGTGCGCGGCAGCCACCGGGTGACTTCGCAGAACCCGGAATCCACATTCCGCGCGCTCGAGCAGTACGGCCGTGATCTGATCGACCTGGCGCGGCGCGGAAAACTCGATCCGGTAATCGGACGCGACGATGAAATCCGCCGCGTGATGCAGATTCTTGCCAGACGAACCAAGAACAATCCTGTTCTGATCGGCGAGCCGGGCGTTGGCAAGACGGCCGTGGTGGAAGGCCTGGCGCAGCGAATCGTTTCCGGCGATGTGCCCGAGGTGTTGCGATCCAAGCGCGTCGTCGCTTTGGATCTGGCGGCGCTGATTGCTGGAGCGAAATATCGCGGCGAATTCGAAGACCGCTTAAAAGCGGTTCTCAAGGAAATTACCGAGTCTGCCGGAAAAGTCATTCTGTTTATCGACGAGCTGCATACGCTGGTCGGCGCCGGCGCGGCCGAAGGCGCGATGGACGCCTCGAACATGCTCAAGCCCGCCTTGGCCCGCGGCGAGCTGCGCGCGATTGGCGCGACAACGCTCAATGAATACCGCAAATATATCGAGAAGGATCCCGCGCTCGAGCGGCGCTTTCAGCCGGTCCTGATTGCCGAGCCTTCGGTTACAGATACGATCGCCATTCTGCGCGGCCTGAAAGAGCGGTACGAGTTGCACCACGGAGTGCGCATCCAGGATGCCGCAATCCTGGCCGCGGCCACGCTTTCGCACCGCTACATCACCGACCGGTTTCTCCCCGATAAAGCGATTGACCTGATTGACGAATCGGCGGCCAGCCTGCGCATGCAGATGGATTCACTTCCCAATGAAATTGATGAGATCGAGCGGCGCATTCTGCACATGGAAATAGAGCGCCAGGCAATGCTGCGCGAGTCCGATGCGCATTCGAAACAGCGCCTGAAGCAGCTCGAAGTGGAACTGGCTGGGCTGCGAGAGGAATCAGGCGCGCGCAAGGCCAAGTGGCAGGTGGAAAAAGCCGCGATCGCGAAGATTCGCTCCCTGAAAGAGCAAATCGAACAACTCAAGGTGGAAGAACAGCGCCTGGAGCGCGCCGGCGACCTCGCGCGCGTTGCCGAAATTCGGTATGGAAAGCTGGGAACCAAGGAGCGCGAACTGGCGGCCGCGCAGAAGTCTCTCGAGGAATTACAAAAGGGCGGCGGCATCCTCAAGGAAGAAGTAGGCGAAGAAGATATCGCCAAGCTGGTGAGCAAATGGACCGGAATTCCCGTGGGCCGCTTGCTGGAGGGCGAAGCACAGAAACTGGTGACCATGGAGTCGCGGCTGCGCCAGCGCGTGATCGGCCAGGATACCGCGCTCGAACGCATAGCCAATTCCATTCGCCGCAACCGCGCGGGCCTCTCGGATCCCAATCGGCCCATCGGTTCGTTTATTTTTTTGGGACCCACCGGAGTCGGGAAGACGGAGCTGGCGCGCGCCCTTGCGGAATTCCTGTTCGACGACGAGCGCTCGATGATCCGGCTCGACATGTCCGAATACATGGAGAAGCATTCTGTCTCGCGCATGATGGGCGCGCCTCCAGGATACGTGGGCTACGAAGAAGGCGGGCAACTCACCGAGCAAGTGCGCCGCCGTCCGTATTCGGTGGTCCTATTCGATGAAATCGAAAAGGCGCATCCGGACGTATTCAATATCTTGTTGCAAATTCTCGAGGACGGCCGCCTGACCGACGGCAAAGGCCGCACCGTCGATTTCCGCAATGCCGTGCTGATCATGACCTCGAACGTTGGGTCCACCGCACTGTTTGAATTAGCGGGGAACGATCCCGAGAGCGCGCGCAAGGAAGCGCTGGAAGCGTTGCGGCAAGCGTTTCGGCCCGAGTTTATCAACCGAATCGACGATATCGTTTTGTTCAATCCATTGGGTCACGAGCAGCTCGATAAGATCGTGGACCTGGAGATTGCCAAGGTGCAGCGCCTGCTTGCCGAACGCAACGTTCGCATCGAGTTGACGCCCGCGGCCCGCGAACTGGTGGTTCGAGAAGGTTACGATCCGGCCTACGGCGCGCGGCCGCTGCGCCGCACAGTGCAACGCCTGGTTCAGGATCCGCTGGCGATGCGCATTCTCGACGGCAGCGTTCTACCGGGAGATCTGGTCCGTGTTGACATCGATCGGGAATCCGATTCGATGCGATTTGAACGGGTGGAAGGAAAGGCAGCAGAGGCACCCGTTGCTCAGGCGCCCGCATCAAATGCAGAGACGGTCGGCAGTGCTTCTACGGCAAAGTCCGCCCGTCGCAAGTGAGACAGTTTAAACTGGGCGAAGTCCGGTTGACGCACCCGACACAAGCTCCTAGACTGAATCGAGTACAAAAATAGGTGCAATGATGAGAGCCATAAAGACAGTTTTCTTACTGACGGCGCTGACGGTCTTGCTGGTCCTGGGCGGACAAGCAATTGCTGGGCAGCGAGGGATGACTTTTGGGCTCATGATGGCCGTGGTCATGAATGGCGGCGCTTATTTTTTCTCCGACAAGGTCGCCTTGATGTCCAGCGGCGCGCAGCCGGTTTCGCGAGAACAGCTTCCTCGCTTTTATGAGGTGATGGAGCGGTTGTGCGGCAAAGCCGGGCTGCCCATGCCGAAACTCTATGTGATCCCGCAGCCGGCTCCGAATGCATTCGCAACGGGCCGCAATCCTTCGCACGCTTCGGTTGCAGTCACCGCCGGGTTGATGGAATTGATGACCGATGACGAACTGGAAGGCGTGATCGCGCACGAGCTTTCGCATGTTCGCAATTACGACATTCTTATCACCTCGATTGCCGCTACTCTCGCCGGAGCCATTACCTGGATCGCCTCGATGGGCCGCTGGGCGATGATTTTTGGAGGCTACGGTAGCTCGCGTGACGACAACCGTGGGGGCGGAGGGCTTGCCGCTTTGATTATGCTGATCGTCGCACCGATTGCCGCGATGCTGATTCAACTGGGAATTTCCCGCCAGCGCGAATTTGCCGCCGACGCCTCCGGGGCAAGCATGGTCGGACACCCCTACGGGCTGATCAGCGCGCTGGAAAAGTTGGGTGCGTACAACAAGCGAATTCCCATGGACGTTCCTCCAGCGACAGCTTCGCTGTTTATCGTGGCCCCGCTCAGCTCGGGACAGGTTTTTACCGGGCTGTTCAGCACTCACCCGCCGCTTTCGGAGCGGATAGCCGTTCTTCGCAACATGACCGTGAGCCACTAATTCACGGCTAGAGGACGGCAACTGGGTAAGAATGCTTCCCATTGCGAAAAAATTCCCATATCCTTTCACATTTAGAGTGAGACCGATTAGCCTTCGGTTTTGGCTAAACCATGCTACATCTGTAAGATACAAATTGGCAATCTCAAAATGCCTTTTGGAGATCCGCGTGCTGATCCTTTATGCATCATGACATGCAAAGCAACAATTCGCCTGATTTGTGAATATCTCGAAGGGCGTCTTGTACCTGAGGTAGCCAGCGAGGTACAACTCCATCTGAGCCAATGCAATGACTGTCGTACAGTGTTTGACGCCGCAGCGCTTACTCTCGAGGTTTATTTTGACCGCGAGATGGAGCCGGCGGCGGTCCGCCACTCCCGCGTAGCATAATTTGCCTGTCGCTGCTCTGCCCCCTCCCTGCGCTCGACCGCGTGCTAGCTAAAACCGTGGGTTTTGCCCACACTCTGTGTGTAAATTTACAAATATAATGTAATCAATACGTTAACGGTACTAAGGGTCTCCGACTGGTAAAACTTACATCATCAAGAGGCTTGCAAAAAATCTATCGCTCGCCGGGACGTTGTTGTAAGTTCCTTATTTTGTTTGTCATGCGGCAATCGACGCGGCTGCACGTGCTTTGGCTCGGTGCGTGCATGTTTCAGTTGTGCAAGGACGATTGCACAGGAGGCCACTAAAATGATCGAAGAACAACAGAATTTTCAAGCAACGACAGGAATACCCCGATGGATGGGGTTGGTTGCGATAGGAATAGTTGTACTGTCTCTAGGCGGCGTTGGTATGGCGTGGAATGCCACGAACCACGCGCGGAGCGCCGAGCAGACATCAGCCATTCAAGCGAAGACATTCCAACAGAGCCAAAACACCCTCACCGAGCGCTTGGCGCAGGCCGAGCAGACCAACGCTCAAATGCAGGGGGAGATGAACCTGGTAGGAAAGAAGCTAAAGCTGACCGAAGAACAGGTCAGCACGGCGCGTAATCAAGTGAAGCAAACACGCGCTGACTATACGCAGAAGCTTACAGACATGCAGACCACGGTCAATGGCGAGCTGGCGACGAAAGCCAGCACGGATGATGTAAAGGCGCTTGGCACCGATGTCAACGGCGTCAAGTCCGACTTGGATGCCACCAAGGGCAACCTGCAACAGCTACGCGGTGAGCACGGAGAATTAATCGCCCGCAACCACGAGGAACTCGAGCAACTCAAACGCTCGGGCGAACGTGAATACTATGAGTTCACCTTGACTTCCAAGGGGCAGAAACAGCATGTAGGTTCAACTCAAATTGAGCTGCGAAGCGTCAACTCCAAGAAGCATCAATTTAACGTGGCTCTCTACGTGGACGACATGCGTTTGGAAAAGAACAACAAGTCCATCAACGAACCCATTTACTTCTACGCCGGCGGAGCGCGTCAGCCGCTTGAGCTGGTGGTGAACCAGATGAGCGGCAAGAAGATCTCCGGTTACCTGAGCGCTCCCAAGGCCATCGCAGCCTCGGCGACCTCCGCGAAGGCCAATTAGGCTAATTCTCAAAGATGGTGCAAGAAAGACGCATCCAAGAGGGCCCTTCCCGGGGCCCTCTTTTTTTTCTAACGGGGCAGATAGCAAGCGCCCTGAATGATGCGCCCCCAGGATACGCTCCCGAGTTGACAGTCGTCGCGTCTCCGCTTATCGTGAACCTGCTGTGAAAATTCTCATGATTGGAAGTGGCGGGCGCGAACACGCGATGGTATGGCGGCTGCGGCAGTCGCCAACCGTCGAGAAAATCTGGTGCGCTCCGGGCAATGGTGGCATTGCGGGCCACGCGGAATGCGTGCCTGTGAACGTCGATGATGTGGATGCGCTGGTGGCGCTGGCGGAGCGCCTGAAGCCTGACCTCACCGTAGTCGGCCCAGAGGGGCCGCTGGTTGCTGGAATCCGCGATAAATTTGAAGCCCGGAAGCTGCGCCTGGTAGGACCTTCGCAGCGGGACGCACGACTCGAGGGAAGCAAGATTTATTCAAAGCAGTTCATGGAGCGGCATCGCATTCCCACCGCGAAACTCTATGGCGCATTCGATTCAACCGCCGAAGCGATTGGTGCGCTGGATGCCGTGGATTGGCCCGTAGTGGTGAAGGCCGATGGTTTGTGCGCGGGGAAGGGTGTTCTGGTCGCAGAAACTCGCGACGAGGCCGAGGCATTCATTCGCCGGCTGATGGAAAACCGCGACCTCGGTCCGGGGGGGTCGCGGGTGCTGCTGGAGAGCGGGCTCCAGGGCGTGGAGCTTTCCTTCATCGTTCTGACCGACGGCAAATCATTCCTGCCAATGGCGCCCACGCGGGATCACAAGCGGGTGTTCAATGCCGACTGCGGCCCAAATACCGGTGGGATGGGGGCTTATACGGTTGAAGGAATGATCCCGGCGGACATGGAATCGGTCATCATTGAAACAATTGTGCGCCCCACCATTGCCGGGCTTTCACAGGAAGGGTTGCCTTACATGGGCTTCCTCTATTTCGGACTGATGCTTACCGCCGACGGTCCGATCGTGCTCGAATATAATTGCCGCATGGGCGATCCGGAAACACAGCCGATCATGCTGCAGATGGATTTCGATCTGGCCGCCGCGTTGGACGCCGTAGCTTCCAGAAAATTAGACGCCATTAAACCCTCGTGGAAATTCGGCGCCAGCGTTTGCGTGGTGATGACTTCGGGCGGGTATCCGGGGTCGTACGAAACCGGAAAAAAGATCGAAGGACTGGCGGAAGCGAAGACCATGCCGGATGTTGTCGTTTTCCACGCGGGAACGCGGCGCGACGGCGATTCCATCGTAACCAGCGGCGGACGAGTGCTAGGCGTCACCGCCACCGCCGCGACTCTGGACCTGGCAATTGGCAAGGCCTACGACGCGGTGGAGAAAATTCATTTTGCGGGCGCGCACTATCGCACCGACATTGGCGCCGGGGAAATCCATAAATCGCGAACTGCGGGAGATACGCCCCATGGCTGACGTCCTGCATTTGTTTCAGGCGCTGGCGCATGGCCAGCCGGTCCAGGAATCCGGCGAAGTGTTCGCCGTCGAAAATAAAGGATTCAAGGATTGTATCCACGGACGGCGGGGCAGTAGCAGACAAGTTCTGCTGATGGATATCGAGACACTCGAACAGTTTGGCATTGCGCCGGGGCGAGTGAAGGAGAACATCACCACGCGCGGCGTCGCACTCGATGGATTGCTGCTCGGCCAGCGAATCCGCGTTGGCGAAGCGCTGCTGGAAATCACCAAACCATGCACGGTGTGCGATCACATGGATGAGATTCGGCAAGGACTTCAGGAAGCGATACGCGGGCGCCGGGGCACGCTGTGCCGCGTGGTTCGGTCCGGGCAAATCCGCCGCGGCGACCAGATCGAAATCCTTGACCAGTTCCACGCGGAAGAAACAAAATCGCAGCAGCGCGTGGATCCTGGATAATGGCGGCGCCGCAACGATTTTGTAGCGCCCGTCCTTTGTGGTGAGCTAAGGCGAATCATCAAGCGGACAGGTGTTCGAGAGGAGTGATCGAGTGAGCGAGCAAACCGGATCGAAGCAGAACAGCAAGCCGTTAGTGGGAATCATCATGGGCTCGGACACCGATTTGCCCGTGATGAGCGAGTCGGCCAAGATGCTCGAGAAATTCCGCGTACCATATGAAATCGAAGTGACTTCGGCGCACCGCTCGCCGGCACGGACGCATGAATACGCTTCCACGGCGGTTTCGCGCGGGCTCAAGGTGGTGATTGTCGCGGCCGGCGGCGCCGCGCATCTGGCCGGCGTGGTGGCGGCCATGACGACCCTGCCGGTGATCGCCGTGCCGATGGCGACCACGGTGCTCTCCGGCATCGACGCGTTGCTCTCGAGCGTGCAGATGCCCGCGGGTGTGCCCGTGGCAGCCATGGCCATCGACAAGCCCGGCGCCATTAACGCGGCGATTTTTGCGGCGGAGATTCTGGCCACGTCGGACCCGGAAATCGCGCGGAGGCTGATTGCGTACAAGGAAGAATTGGCCACGTCGGTGGCGGAAAAAAGCGCGCGTGTGAAGCAGCAGTATGCGGAGAAAACCAGCTAATCCAAATTGCATTGATTTACACGGGAAAACATTCTTCGCTCGGATTTGAAACACTATTGTAGCGCTGGCCTTTAGGCCAGCACTTTAGTTTCAAGTACAATGCCCGCCTGAAGGCGGGCGCTACAGCCTCTTTCCCGGGACTGCCACACAGACTCTAAAACCATTCATTCTCATCAACCCCCGGATTTTCGCCGCAGGGTCGGCGCGTCCGGCTCGCGCTTCTCATCCGCCGGCGGCGGTGGAGGAGGCTCGGCAGGCTCAATGAGGATTCGAAATCCCTTATCGAAATCAATCAGGCCCATCGTTAATTTCGTTCCCGGCGGCGTTACAGCAGGGAGCGCCGCGCGCAGGAAATCGGCGTCGGGAACGGCCAGCGATTTCTGGCTTTGCCCGTCCACGACAAACGCCACCGACTTTGCCAGGATCTGATTTGCCGCGCGCATTGGCGCCAGACGCGGATCATTTTGCCGCAGCAGGTCGAGCAGTTCGGGAGCCGCCGTGGCGCGATTCGCGGGTGGATAGCGGACCTCGACGAGGGTGTGCGGCTGGCCCTTCTCGGGCGGATAGAGCTGGGTGTAGCTCGGGCGAAGGACACGTGTCCGCCAAATGTCGTTTCCGAGCGCATCCTGGCGTATGTGGTAATCGACGCTCCAGACCTCGGGGCCGTACTTTGGAACGTAGCCGGCGAGCACCAGGCGAATCAAGGGCTCGTCCTCACTGATATTGATTTTGCTATAGAACTGGCCGGCCAATTGGCGAATGCGCTCAAGTAAGGCGACGCCGATGGCTTCGATGTCGCTCGCGCCTTCGCTATTATCGGCCCGGCCCGCAGTGCTTTGCGGGATTCCGGCCAAGTGCGAGAGTTCATTATCGAGGCGGACAGGTTTGTCGGTCGAGGCGGGCTGCACCCACTCGACCGCGCCAAGCAGCACTCCCGCGCGAAGTGACGAGAGCGGCACCACGACCGGCTGTCGCGACCCCGGCTCGCTTCGCGCTTCAACCGTCGCCACGATGATTCCATCCATTGCGGCGCAAACGATAACGCGGCCTTCGGCCAGATTTACGGCCACTTCCTGCGTCGAGGCTTTTATCGGGAGAAGCAACAGGGAGCCACAGAGGAACACACAAACGACCTGGAAAAAAGGAAGATAGGGAAACCGGCGAGCGTTGATTTGCCTGGCCATGATTGATTCCGGAAACGATATCCACTTTTTCAGCACGTCCAAGTTATCACAGGTGCGCGCGGCGAAGGTATTGCCAAGGTCGGAGTACTCCCGCATGTGTGTGGAGCCGGCGCTACTAAAACTCCCGCATCAACGGACTAGAGTTTCTTGGAAGATAAGTCGCCCCGCCAGCCCCATGATTCAATCGCTTTGTTCATCTGCTGGAATTCGGTAGAATAAAGCCTCTCACCATACAATTCGGCGAAACGATGGGCTACTCGATTTATCCTCGGGTGGCGCAAACGGATCGAGAAAGGCGACCAACATTCGACACAATGGCAAGAAGCTAAGCGACATTCTGGCGGATCACGCCAAATTCCATAAGGGCGCTCCCGGTGGAGTCCGCGCAGACCTATCCGGCGCCGATTTGTGTCGCATAAATTTTCAAAAGTGCGACTTGACCGGCGCGATTCTGGTGGGCTGCCGCCTGAAAGGCGCCGATTTTCGAGGCGCCAAGCTCAGCTTTGCGGACCTGAGCCGCTCCGACCTCCGCAAAGCGGACCTGCGAAATTGTGATTTTACCGAAACCAAGCTCGAAGGGGCGGATCTAAGCGAGGCG
>JBGOVX010000120.1:0-11058 GCA_041478355.1 Terriglobia bacterium
CTGACAAACCTTATCTTTTCGCATGAGGGAAGAGCGGCCTTGATGCGCGATGCGAGTTCCACTTCCAGTTCGGTGGGCATGCCGTAGCTGGTGCCGCGCCGCGCCTGGTCGGAAATAGCTTGAATGACCTTGGGATGCGCATGACCGAGAATCAGCGCGCCCCAGGAACCTACGTAATCGAGGTATTCATTTCCATCAGCGTCCCACAGGCGCGCGCCGGCCGCGTGATCGACGATGATGGGATCGCCGCCGACAGCGCGGAATGCCCGCACCGGGCTGTTGACGCCGCCGACCAGAACTTCAGTCGCGCGGCGGAAAATATCCTGCGAAAGGGGGCGTTGCTTATTGATTTTAGCGGGCGTGCTCATCACGTTTGTGGTTTAGCCTGTGTTTTAAATTTGCGAATGACTCATAAATAGAGAAAACCCCGCCTCTGAAGAGGCGGGCTACAGCAACTTCAAGAGTTTTTCAGCCAACGTGCCGCATCTTTTGCGTGGTAGGTGAGTATGATGCTAGCGCCGGCCCGTTGAATGCCGGTCAAAATCTCGAGCGCGATGCGCTTCTCTTCGATCCACCCGTTTGCGGCGGCTGCTTTCACCATCGCAAATTCACCGCTTACATTGTATGCGCCGACCGGTACGGTGAACGCCTCGCGCACGCGTTGAATGATGTCCAGATAAGCCAGCGCCGGTTTCACCATTACCATATCGGCACCCTCGGCCAGGTCCAGTTCAACTTCGCGAAGCGCTTCCCGCGCGTTGGAGGGATCCATTTGGTAGCCGCGCCGGTCGCCGAACTGCGGCACCGAGTCCGCCGCCTCGCGGAATGGGCCATAGAATCCCGAACAATATTTCGCCGCGTAACTCATGATCGCGATGTCTTCAAACCCGGCGCCATCGAGAGCTTTGCGAATCGCGCCTACACGTCCATCCATCATGTCGGAAGGCGCGATAATGTCGGCGCCCTCCTCCAGATCCAACGCCACTTCCTTCAATGCTTCGCGCCCGTTGGCCGGATCCATCTGATAGCTGCGCCGATCGCCGAAGGCCGGCGCCGAGCCTGCCGCCTCGCGGAACGGTCCGTAAAAGGCCGAAGCGTACTTGGCGGCGTAGGAGACGATGGGGGTCGCGGAAAAGCCGCCCGCGTCCAGGGCCGCGCGTATGGCGCCCACGCGGCCGTCCATCATGTCCGACGGCGCGACGATATCCGCGCCCGCCGCGGCGTGCGAGACCGCCGCGCGCACGAGCTGCTCGACGGTCGGGTCGTTCACGATCTCCTCGCCGGCCACGATGCCGCAGTGTCCGTGATCGGTGTACTCGCACAGGCAGACGTCGGTCATGACCAGCAAATTCAACTTCGCCCTGCGAACCGCTTCGATAGCGCGCTGCACGACGCCATTGGCGGCATAGGCTTCGCTGCCGCGAGGATCTTTCTTTTCTGGAATCCCGAACAGGATAATGCCGGGAATCCCCAACTGCTCGACTTCGCGGCACTCCTCGATAAATTGATCCACCGATTGCTGCGCGACGCCCGGCATCGACGCAATTGGATTTCGCACCTTTTGCCCCGGACAAACGAACATCGGGTAAATAAACCCGTGCGCCGATAAGCGCGTTTCACGCGCCAGGGACCGGATCGTTTCGCTGCGCCTGAGGCGGCGCGGCCTCGTTACAGGAAAACTCATAAGGACCCCGCTTGAGACGCTGTACGCACCTCAAAATATTTTACAATCGCCGTTGCCATCGATTCGGCCGTAGCCATCTGCGCTTCGATTGCCACGGGCAAGCCCGCATTCCGCAGAGCCGCCGCCGTCACCGGACCCACCGCGGCAAGCGCGGCCCGCGATCCAACTCGCGAGAGAACCTCCGCGCCGAGTTCTTCGCCCAGGCTCTCGACCGCGGAGGGACTGAAGAACGTTATCACATCGGCACGCGCCTCGCGCACCGCCTCTAAAACGCCCGGGTCGACCACTCCAACTCCGCCGGTATGATACGTCACAATTTCCGTAACGTCCGCACCAACCGACTTGAGCGCCTCCGGCAAGGCCCGTCCGGCGCGATCGCTGCGCGGCAACAGGACGCGCTTTCCGGCAAGCGCCGCACCCAGCTCCTGGGCCAGCGCCGTTCCCAGAAATTCCCTGGCGACATAAGCAACCGTGAATCCCTCTGCCGCCGCTGCAGTGGCCGTCGCCGGACCCACTGCTGCGCAACGCAGCCCCCTGCCTTCTCCCAAATCAACACTTGCCTTGCGGCAGTGGCTCGCAAAAAATCGGACGGCGTTCGCGCTGGTAAACAGCACCCAGTCGTAATTCGCGAGCGATGCGATGGCGCGATCCATCTCGGGCGTGCCGGCAGTCTCCGAAAAACTGACTGCAGGAAGCAATAGGACGGTTGCCCCGAGTTCTTCCAGACGCGCTTTCAATTCACGCGCCTGCTCCAGGGTCCGCGTAACCACAATGCGCTTCCCGCTCAATGGCTTGCCTGCATTCATGCACGTGTCTCACGACCCTCGCGCACCAGTAGCGCCGCGGCGCCCTTTTTACGCAATTCGGATGCGACTGCTACTCCTATTGCCTGGGCATTTTCAGGCGTCCCTACGTTTCTTCCGCTGATGCGCCGGGCGCCGTCAGGGGATAGCACCGCCACGTCGAGCGCCAATTTTCCGCTCTCCATGCGGCCCCACGCGCCGATCGAGACCTGACAGCCGCCTTCGAGACCCGCGAGCGCCGCGCGCTCGGCCGTAACTCCGCCGCGCGTTTCCACGTCATTCAACGCCGCAAGGACTCGCAATGTTTCACTGTCTTGCTCACGTGCCTCGATTCCAATCGCTCCCTGGCCCGCAGCGGGAAGACAAATTTCAGTGGGCAGCACCTGAGTAATGTTTCCGCTCAAGCCCAGGCGATCCAGACCCGCCTTGGCAAGCACGATGGCATCGTAATCGCCCCGCTTCAGCTTTTCGATTCGAGTATCGACGTTGCCGCGCAGTTCCAGCATTTTCAGGTCATTTCGCACATGCAGCAATTGCGACTGCCGGCGCAAGCTGCTGGTGCCGACGCGCGCCCCGCGTGGCAAATCTTCAAGCGTTGTTCCGGTGGAGGAAAGCAGGGCGTCGCGTACGTCTTGCCGCTTGCAAATGGCCGCAATCGTCAAGCCACCGGGCATGTCGGTAGGCACATCTTTCATGCTGTGCACGGCCAGATCAATGCGCAGCTCGAGTAAGGCGTCCTCCAATTCCTTGATGAAGACTCCCTTGGCCCCGATCTGCGCGAAACTTGTTTGCTGAAATTTGTCGCCGGAGGTCTTCACGATAACCAGCTCGGACTCGATGCCGGTGGCCTGGCGCAACGCTTCGCTGATACTCCTGGCCTGCCATAGAGCGAGCGCGCTGCCTCGCGTTCCGATTCGCAGCGCCTTCAAGGCTTCTCCCGGTCGAGGCGAAATACATCCCGAATCGCTTCCAGATTCTGAAGCTTGCGGCGCAATTCCGGTATGCCGCGGAGGCGCTCGGCGGGATTCAACACCACGCGATCCACAAATTCTTCGAGCAAAGCCCCAACCTGTGCGCGATCTGCTTCGGAAAGGTGCGACATCGATGTCAGGCGTTCGCGCAGGAACACCTCGCGCTCGGCGGTAAGCTTGGCGCGAAGCTCTGCCAGAACCGTGCCTGCCGCGACCCCCGCTTGCCAATGCGTAAATTTCTCGATTTGCTCTTCGATGATCGCTTCCGCCCGAGGAATCTCGGCCTCGCGCGCTTTCTTGTTTTGCTCCACGATCTCGGTCAGGTCATCGATGTTGTACAGATAGGTGTTGTAGATGCCGGACGCATTGGCCGCGACGTTTCTCGGCACACCCAGGTCAATCAACAGCAAGGCGCGATTGCCGCGAGCCGCCATCGCTCGTTCCAGCATGGCGCGCGTCAGGATCGGCTCGGCGCTGGACACCGAAGTCACGATCAGGTCCGGCCACTCGATCGCCGAGGCCAGGCTCTCCCACGGAACCACTTGCCCGCCAAACCGTGATGCCAGGTCCTCGGCGTGCTGGCCCGTACGATTCAGCACGCGCAATTGCTTGATTCCGCGATCGCAAAGATGCCGCACGGCCTGTTCGCTGGTTGCGCCCGCACCAATAATTAATGCGCGGTGATGGTCCAGCTTTCCGAAAATACGCTCGGCCAGCTTGACGCCCGCAAAGGCGACAGAAACCGGCCGCGTGCCGATCTCGGTCTCGGCCCGAATGCGCTTGCCCACTTCGAGAGCGCCCTGAAACATGCGGTTCAGGACCGGCCCGGTCGCGCCGTGATCCAAAGCAATGCGGTAAGCCTCGCGCACTTGTCCCAAAATTTCCGCTTCGCCCAGCAGCATGGAATCAAGGCCGCCCGCAACGCGGAACAGATGGCGCACCGCATGACTGTCACGATGGCGGTAAAGCGCGCCATCCAAATCGGCGGGCGACAACTGGTGGAAGGACGCCAGGAACAGCTCTACCGCGCCTGAGCTGTTTGTGGCAAGTTCTCCGGGGACGCCATAAAGTTCGCTGCGGTTGCAAGTGGATAGAACCAGCGTCTCCTCGAGGATGCCGCGCGATCGCAACTGATCGGCGGCCTCACAGGCCTGTTCCACGGTGAAAGCGACGCGTTCGCGCAGCTCGACCGTGGCTGTTTTGTGGTTCAATCCGATGAGAACAATTTCCATTTAAGAAACGGTCGGCCGATTCTTCCGGCTCCCGGCGTTTTCACACGCTCAGAAATAGCGGTGAAAATGCGAGAGATACCGATTTACGATACTGTAACTGAAAATGACAAACAAAAAATTGAGAGTACAAAGAACAGACGCGCGGGCTCCCCGCCACGCGGCCGTCCGCGCCAGAAATGTGTACGCAATGTATAAACCGAGGATGACGACCGTGATGATTACTTTGGGATCGCCGTCCCAGTACCGGCCGCGCAGCCGGTGAACCCAAATGAATCCCGCCGTCATTCCTACCGCCAGCGACGCGCATCCAATCAACACGCTGCTGCGCGCCATCCGCTCCAGGTCATCCAGCGCCGGGAAACGCCATCCGACAACGCCCAGTTTGTGGTCGCGAAGGCGGCGGTCTTGCAACAGAAATATCACGCTCAACACAAACGAAAGCGCAAACGCGGAATATGCCAGGATGTTGAGCGTAACGTGGAAAGCAAATAGAGGTCCCTGCGCCGGAGGCGCCTTGA
This sequence comes from Terriglobia bacterium, assembly GCA_041478355.1. Taxonomy (GTDB): domain Bacteria; phylum Acidobacteriota; class Terriglobia; order Acidiferrales; family UBA7541; genus Palsa-360. The sequence goes on from JBGOVX010000120.1 coordinate 5,209, forward strand.
TAGGCTGCGCTTCACTTCCGTGCGCCAATAAAAACACCACGATTACAATGGGCAGCACGAAGGGTCCGACGGCTCGACGGCGGTGAATTGCTTCCAGCCCAAGATAAGTAGCCGCCAGCAGCCATGAAAACAGTGAAAGCGAGCCGTAAAGGTCATCATACGGCACGGCGTGAATTAGGCGCGACCGGTCCAGCAACGCCAGGTAGTGCAGAGCCAGCGCGGCGATCAGGCATCCGGTCGCACCGAAGCCCACGGGCATCGATGGTTCGCGTAAATTCCAGATGTAGAACGCAAAACTCGCCAGATATAAAAACAGCGTCGCCAATACGTAGGGGTTCGTCATCGCGTAGTGTCATTCACAGGGGATGTTATCCAGCCCCTGGTGAATATCCATTGGGTCGTCAGCATTATAGCCAATTCCCGAACTGGAAAGCACGCGGCCGCCCTGAAATGTGACGTCCCAACGCCAAGAATGATGTGGAAGAAGAATGCGAAACACAGTTGGAGAGGTCAGACCTTTTCAGCCTGTTAGCGGGATTGTTTGCAGGCGGCGGCACTTGTGGTGAGCACAGTCGAACCAACAGCTTCGACATTAGGCCTGCAAAATCATTGCGGCTTTAGCCGCTGGCGTGCTGGTATTGGGCGAATGGGGACAGGCGCATAAACCGGAAACTAAGACTTAGCCGGCCATTGCGCTGACTGGAACTTTCGTCTCAGTCTTCTTCTGAGCCGGCGACTTGCTGCCTTCGATCTCGATGCGGCCCTTAAAATACGCGCCATCCTCGATGCTGATTCGCGCCGCTATAATATCGCCAGTCACTTCGCCATCCTTCTTGATCTCAACGCGATCGCTCACAAGAAGATTGCCTGTAGCCTTGCCGTAAACGATCACTTCGCGCGCAACCGCTTCGGAATTCAACTGGGCAGAACGTCCAATGGTTAACTTGTGACCCGGAAGCGAGACTGGGCCCTCAATCCTGCCGTCGATCTGCAAGTCTTCTTCGCCGGAAATTTCACCCTTAACGACAATCGTTGCTCCCAGGCACGCCAAATTTCGCGCAGTGGGACTAGTGGGGTGAACTGAAGCCGTTGCAGTCAACGGTACGCCGGGAACCTTCGACGACTGCAATGGATATGAGCTGGGCACATCAGATTGCGTTTCCTTATTCCACATTGTTTCTCCCTCACTCGATTCGAAATGTAGGTTCGGTCCTAACGGACCGCTGTACTCCCACAATATGCGGAAAGCGCGAATCGAGGCTATCCCGAATAATATTAGGCTTGCTCACATCGCAACCTGCCCTTTAGGACAGGCCTCGTCGAAAGAAAATTCTTTCCACACAACGGCAAGGTTCTCGGCCGGATTCTGGCAAACTCCCCCTACTTCCAGGTGACGGTGACCCGCGCCTCCCGTCCCCGTTTCAAGGGAACTCATTCGTGTGGTTAGGATCCTTTCGAATAGGTATGAGGACCGCTTACTCCATATATTCAAAGACCATCAGATGGGCTTGCTCGATGATCAGATTCGAAAGAATTGGCAGATTTTTTCCTTGCGCACCGCTTTGCCAGATGTTCAATTCCTTCAATAGGTCAGCCTGAATGTTCTTTGTCGCACGGGGTGGAGTGAGAACGTAATGCTTCGGAACAGCAGAATAGAATCGCTTCAGTTCAGGCACCCAGAGCCCACTTTTTGATAGTGCCCCGGTCGGAACTTTTCCGAGAAGCTGGTAGTGGTCCGGGTCCAGCTCCTTAAATACGGCAACCGTGCCGGTTGTCCCTACGAAGTAGATGCGTCCGGTTGCCGCGTCAAATTCGATGTCGTCAGCGCCGCCCACGCTGTCAAGCGTTTGAACCACTTTCCCCGTCTGCGTATCCATGACGACCAGCTTCCCGGGTTCGTACTGGTGTCCGCCTCCCACTTCACCCTCGTGTGGTTTCATCCGGCTGCCAACAAACAGACGATGGTTGATTGCGTCCAGACCCGCGGTGTGGGGTACCGGGCCTCCAGTGATTGGCCATTCGGCGACCACGGCGAGTTTTTCCAGATCAAGAACCTCCGTGTGGCTCTCCCCGCCCAAAACGTCTCCCATAGCGACGTACATCCGCTTTTGCGATGGATCGAGAGCAATGCCTGAGGGATCGCCACCCGGCAACTTGATGCTTCCCACCAATTTGGCGGTCTTTGTGTCGACGATGTCGATGGAAGCATTGGCAGCTTCGTGCGCGCCACCGCCACCTACCTCCACGAAATTTCCAGCGGTGAAGGATTCGACGCCGGCATAAATCAGATGTTTGGCAGGATCGTAAGCGGCATTATCCGCTCCCCGATTCGGGTCACCATAGGCAGACAATTCGACAGTCTTGGTTACTTCGTAGGTAGTTCCGCTGAAGGCTAAAACACTGCTATTTGTCAGGGTCACCCAGATTTCATTGGTCTCAGGCAGATAAAACGCTTTTTTAGGCATCGCCGGGAGTCCTGTGGTTTGGTGGATCAGCTTTCCCGCGCGCAGGTCCACAACTAGAAGACTCTTTTCGGCCTCCCCGCAGATAAATAGGCGCTGGCCTTTAACGTCCACCGCCAGGCGGTCCATGTAGCCTTCGTTCGGCAAGGGAATCGTCTCCACCAGCTTCAGAACCCCTGAAATATGCATCATGGGCAGTTGCTGACCTGCCTGCTGCTGACCCTGCGCATTCGAAACCAAGATCGTCAACAAACCGAACAATATCGCCAGATAGGTTTTCATTTCTTATCTCCTCTTATCCGATTTTACGCCTTGGCGTCGCTGGCTGCTTCCACCCACTTGCCCTGGGCCTTGACGATCAGTTCAACCACTTCGCGCACGGCGCCATCGCCGCCAGAACGCGACGTAACGAAGTGTGCTGCACGCTTCACCTCCGGGGCGGCGTTGGCCACGGCCACGGCCAAACCCACGCGGTGTAACACCGCAAGATCGGGGAGGTCGTCGCCGACGTACGCAATCTCAGCGTCGCTCACGCCTGTGGTTCGCAAGATTTCCTGATACACGGTGAGCTTGGTCGCGCGTGCTTGATATACAAACTCGATCTCGCACTCCCTGGCGCGCTGGGACACGGCTGCCGATTCTCGCCCGGTGATGAGTCCGGTGCGCAGTCCGGCGGCGCGCGCCACCTTCAGGCCCGCACCGTCATAGGCGCTGAAACCCTTGATCTCACTGGCGGTGCCGTCTCCGCGCGAAAGCAGCCAGATGCGTCCGTCGGTGAGCACGCCGTCCACATCCATCAACAGGATGCGAATCTTTCGCGCCCGCTTCAAGACGCCAGCCGTCATTTTTTTGGAATTACCCTTACCAGTCTTTTGCGCCAACCGAAACTCCTTGTCTGGTCGTAAATCACGCCCGCGGTAGTTTTTCACCGAATAGGCGGATCAAAAAAGTTCCAGCGTCCAGAGATCGTGCAGGTGCAAGACTCCCTGAGGCCGCTGCCCGGCATCGACCACGACCAGTGAAGTGATTTTCTTTTCTTCCATGATTCGAAGCGCCGCGCCGGCTAGCTCCCCGAGCGCGATCGTCTGCGGGTTGCTGGTCATGCAATCACCGGCAATCAACTCCAGCGTCGCCGCTCCGCGCTGCTGCATCAAACGGCGCAAATCGCCGTCGGTCAGGATTCCCGCGAGCCGCCCCTTGGCATCCAGGACCGTAGTCATCCCCAATCCCTTTTTGCTCATTTCGTAAATCACCTCGGGCATCTTGGACGTCGCAGCGATGCGCGGCATGTCTTCACCCGCATGCATCAAGTTTTCCACGCGCAGCAGTTTCTTGCCCAGGCGTCCGCCCGGATGCAGCGCGGCAAAATCCCCGGGACCAAATCCCCGGCGATCCAGCAGCGCAACCGCCAGCGCATCGCCCATGGCCATGGCGGCAATGGTGGAGGCTGTCGGGGCCAGATTGAGCGAGCACGCTTCTTCCTTGACGCTGACGTCCAGCACCACATCGCTGGCCGCCGCAATGGTGGAGCCGGGCTTGCCGGTCAGAGTGACCATTCTTAATCCCAGACGCTTTATGGTCTCCAGCAGCACGGCGATCTCCTCGGTCTCGCCGCTGTAGCTCACCGCCAGCACAATATCGTCCCGCATCAGCATTCCCAGATCGCCATGAACGGCCTCGGCGGGATGCAGAAACACCGATGGCGTACCGGTGCTCGAAAACGTCGCGGCAATCTTTCGGCCGACCAAGCCTGATTTTCCCATGCCCGTGACAACTACGCGGCCTTTGGAAGCGAGCAGGAGGTCCACTGCCCGCTCGAAACTGGCGTCAAGCCGCTGGATAAGATCGCCGAGCGCCTCGGCTTCAATGCGCAAAACGCGCCTCGCGGTATTGAGACTCACTGGAGGCTCCATCCGCGAACCAAGGCGGCAATCTGCGTGAGTTTTCCCAGTAGCCCCGGCAATTCGGAGAGCGGCAAAGCGTTTGTTCCATCCGAAAGCGCCTTGGCGGGGTTCTCATGCACTTCCAGAAAAATCGCATCCACTCCCAAGGCGGTTCCCGCTCGCGCCAGCGGCTCGATGAATTCCGGTTGCCCCCCGCTCGACTTCCCCTCCCCGCCGGGCAATTGCACAGAATGCGTCACGTCGAAGACCACCGGGCAGCCCGTCTTGCGTAGAATGGGAAATGAACGCATATCCACAACAAGATTCTGATAACCGAACGAAGCGCCTCGTTCGGTGATGATAATTCGATCGTTACCTGTGTTCGCCACTTTCTCCACGACATTAGTCATTTCCCAGGGTGAAAGGAATTGTCCCTTTTTCAAATTGACGACGCGCCCCGTCTTTCCCGCAGCCACCAGCAAGTCCGTCTGCCGCGACAGAAACGCGGGAATCTGCAGCACGTCGGCCACCTCAGCGGCAGCAGCGGCATGAGATACTTCGTGAATATCGGTCAGAATGGGAAGTTCGAAGCGCTTTTTGATTTTATTTAGAATACGCAAACCTTCGGTGAGGCCTGGGCCGCGATAGGATTGGTCCGATGAACGGTTTGCCTTGTCATAAGACGCTTTGAAAATAAGAGGCACCCTGGCGTGCGCGGCGATCTCCGCGAGCCGCTCCGCCATCGTCAAGGCATGAACTTCGCTCTCGATCACGCAAGGCCCGGCAATCAAGACGAGCGGCTGGTTCCCGCCAATCCGGAAGTTGCCAACCGAGATTTCACGCGCTGGATGCATTCTGGCTCTCAATGAACCGTCAAGGGCGCTCCTAGACTATGCGGGACGCTGAATATTTGCAACGGGCGTAATGGCGGTGGGAATGTGCGCTCCATAACTTGTTTTTCATCAACGATTTAGAGCTTTTGTGACACTGTAGTGCTAGATCACTCCCAAAGCGCGAGACATTTGTTCGGCTTCCTCGATCAAGGCCCCCAAGCTTACGGTAATGCCGTTCTCCCAGAAGGCTTCGCTCCTGGCATCCAGACCGAACGGGGCGAGCAGTTCAACCACGTCTTTGGTCGATCCGGAGCGCAATAACTCCAGGTAAAGCGGTTCGAAACTTGCTCCCAGACGCTGGCGCTGCGCAAACAGGCTTTGGGTCAGAAGTTCACCGAAGGCATAGCCGTAGACGTAAAACGGGCTGTGAAAGTGCGGAATGTACGACCACAGATGGCCGGAATTTTCGTAGCTGAAGATTTCGCCTTCCTCTCCATAGAGTTCCTGCGCGGTCTTTAACCAGATGGCGTTTAACTCTTCCACCGATCGTTTTCTTGGTTCCGTCCAGGCCGTGTAGGAAGCGTCCATGCCGTGGAGTCGCCGCTCGAAGTTCGAAAACCCGATCTGGCGAACGACGGTGTTAATCGTGCTGTCGATCTTGGCCATGATCAG
>JBGOVX010000011.1:0-40983 GCA_041478355.1 Terriglobia bacterium
CGAAGTTCGAAAACCCGATCTGGCGAACGACGGTGTTAATCGTGCTGTCGATCTTGGCCATGATCAGCGCCAGGAGAGAGTTCTTGTCTCCCGACCGGATGAGCCGGTCCTTCAAGAACGTAAATGTGGTCATTTCACCGAACACCGATGCTGTTTCGCAGTAAGCGATCGGGGCATGAAACATCAAGGGACCCTGCGCTTCGCCGGCGAGAATGCCGTGCACGCCGTGCCCCAGTTCGTGCGCCAGCGTCATCACGTCTTTGTTGCATCCCAGATAATTCATAAGCGTGTAGGAAACAGGTTTCCCGCCGGGCAGAACGTGGGACGAATTGAAGGCACCGTGCCGCTTTTCTTTCACCACAGGTGCGTCGATACGCCGGTCGGCAAAGAAGCTTTTTACGATTGTCGTCAGCGTGGGGCTGAAGCTTTCATAAGAAGTGGCGACAATGTCCGCCGCCTCGTCGAAAGGAATTACCGTGGTATCGGCAAACGGCATTGGAGCATTGCGATCGCTCCAGCGGAGCACAGGAAACCCCAAATGGCGCGCCTTCAGCTTGTAATATCGCCGGGTCAGTGAACCGCCAAGAGTGGTGACCGACTTGTGGAGGACATCGACGACCGAGTCGGGAATTCGATTGGCCTTGTTGCGAAAGTCCATGGGATGCGCGTAGCCGCGTTCCTTGTCCTCCACGGCTTTCAAGCCGGCGACCATGTAGAGCGTCTGCGCAGCGTACTTCGCAAACGGGCCACCCAGGCCATCATTTATGCATTTCATCGCTCCCGCCCGCTCTCCGGCATCCTTGGACTCGGTGAGCAGATGCACCATCTCGGTCATGTTTTTGACGGCGCCGCGAAAGTTGAATTCCAGATCCGCTTCCACCTCATCAAAGAATTCACTCCAGGAACTGGAATCAAATGGCGAACGTTTGGTCAGCGCGGACTCGACCGGCTCGGTCAAGAAGTGGCGCTTGAATACCCGTATATGCTCGATCCACGGGCGATGCTTGGCAACGACTGGATCGCTTTCATACCACCTCTTGAGAGTGTCGTCGCTAAGCTCGACAAGTTCCAATTCAAGGAAGGTGAGGTGCTCGCCTCGCAGAGCGCTCAGTTCCCGCTGAAAGCCGGCATGCTTGGCTTTGATCGCCGCGTTGGACAAGTCCGTGCTCTCGCGCAAAAACAGATAGGAAGTAATTTTGCCGCTAAGCATCTCGATTTCCGAGTAGTCCCTGATGGCGCCTCCCAGCAGTTCCGCGAGCTTGCCTTTGTAGGTGAGCGAAAAATGCTTGGCCATGGCTGCGAGGCTGCTTAAGTCGGAATCTAGTCGCGGATCCTCGATATCCGAATACAGGACGCTGAGGTCCCAGCGGACCTGGTTGGTGCTGTCGGTTGTGGTTACCATGATGAGCTTCATTCTCCAAACGTCAGTGGTTAATAAATGTATTTAGACTTTTTCTAATCCACGGCGCGCGGTTCGGAAATAAGCGACACCCGCTGCGTCAGATAGTTTAACCCGGCATTCCCCTCGGCAATAATTTTCAGCAACCAAAGGGGTTTTTCGGTGAGTGAACTGTCAGTAGCTGGGTTAACCAAATGCGTTTGAAGAGGCAGATCGCCGTCCTGGCGCTTATTTGTGACGGATGTCCTCAGGAGCGCGTTGCCGGTCAAGCGGTAGAACCTGCAGTTGCCATTCGACGGGCACCGAGGCCGGGAGGAAGCAAATCTTGCTATCACAGGCCTGATACTCGAGGTTTCCTTTTATCGCGACCGCTTTCCCGTCCGGCCCCAAGGCATTGCTGAACTCCGCGGTGGAGTTGACCTTGATCTCCTGTCGAATGCGGAACGTGCCTTCAAATACGGGAACGCGCTCCTTGATCGCGCGTAAATACAGGCGCTTTGAGGGAGGGTAAGTAACCGCTCTGAACTCCACGTCCGCCAGCGGGTCAAGCACGAGTTTGATGGGCTTGTAGCCCTGTGTTCCCGGCGCGTAGACATGGACATCGGGCGGAAGCCGGATTTCTGCCGTTAAGGTCACCAGATTGCCGGAAAGGCCCACGCGGTCCGACTGACCGATATTTATTTGCAGGTGAGGTTCCTCGATGGTTTTGGTCACTTGCTCGCCAAGCGCTGGAAAAATTCTGGAAAGCACGTTATTCCCGGTAAGTCTTTCGCGGTACTTGGCTTCGAAAAACTTTTCCTTGATCGCGCCGTTGGTGTCGATAAAGAAATACCCGGGCCGCGCCATCCCTTTATTTTGCCCGGTGGCTTCGGTATTGAGCACGGCATACGCTTCGATCACTTTGGAATCGGTGTCGGAAAGCAAGGGGAAGTCGATCTTGCGCCGGTCCGAGAAGGATTTCAGGATGGCTTGGCTGTCATAGCTAATCCCCGCTAATTTGAGGCCCTGCTGCTCGAAACGCGCCTTGGCGGCCTGCAGTTGGATGAGCTGCCCTTTACAATAGGGGCACCAATCAGCGGAGCGAAAAAACAGAAGAACCGTGCCCTTCGGTCCGCGCAGTGTCGTCAGGGATTGCTCCCGGCCCAATTGGTCGCGGGCTGAGAAATCGGGCGCCTTTTGACCGGCATTCAACCCGAACGAAGTTACCGGCTGGATGGAGGCGACGCGAATCGCATTGCCCTCGAACGTCCCGCGAACGACAACGCTGTCTGCCAAGTGGCCCGTGGCCTGGTCCTGCGGATCAAGGCTGTAGATCTGCCTGATGTTATCGTCATAAAGGGCAAGTTTCGAACCGGGCGCCGGTGTCGAGCACTTCGCCAACTCAGCGAAGGCTTCATCCACGCTACAGTTGCTGCTGACGATAACGCCGGACCACGACCCTGAGGTTGCCTGCTGGTTCTGTCCTGCCTGTGCGCAGTTGACCGCGAAAAGCAACGCAATGGCACACCGAAGAGAATGCTTGGTCACGTTCACACCTTCACCGCTTTACTCCGCTAGATGTCGCTCCGGCTTATTAGCTGGTTGTTTAGCGTACACCCACTGGAATAAAGAACGCTAGTTTCCTTCTGTGAAGGGTGAGGGTACGAAATGCAATCATCAGGTGGATGCAGTTTCTGAAACACCTGTTCTTAGCAACCTGGCGAACTCCTCGGCAGGCACTGGGCAGCCAAAATAGTAGCCTTGCCCTTCCTCACAACCCCTGGACTTAAGAAATGCCAACTGTGCTTTCGTTTCCACGCCCTCGGCGATAACTCGTTGCCGGAGGTTCTGTCCCATGTCGATCACTGCGGAAACGATGGGTGCGCTGGCGGACTCCGAGGTGATTGCGCGGATAAACGACTGGTCAATTTTCAGGGAAGTAATCGGAAAATTGCCCAGATAACTTAAACTGGAATAACCCGTACCGAAGTCATCTATCGCCAGCTCCACTCCCATGGTTTTAAGCTCTCCCAGAATATATGCGCTAGAGCTGACCTGCTTCATGAGGACGCTCTCGGTCACCTCAAGCTCGAGATAGCGCGCGTCGAAGCCCGTCTCGTTGAGGGTGGCCCAGACATTTCCTAGAAAATCTCTGTCCCGGAATTCCATAGAGGAAATATTTACGGCCATTCGTATCTGGGGCAGACCTGCATCCCTCCATGCCTGGGCTTGCACGCAAGCCTGGCGCAGGACCCACCGGCCGATGGCAACGATCAGGCCACAACTTTCTGCGATGGGTATGAATCGCGAAGGAGGGATCATCCCCTGTTCTGAATCGACCCAGCGTATCAGCGCCTCCGCGCCTGTAATGGCTCCTGATTTCAGATTCACCTTTGGCTGGTAATACAGCTCAAAATCGCGGCGGGCTAAGGCTTGGCGCATCTGAACCTCCAGCGATTGACGTGCGACAGCCTGGGTGTTCATCTCCTCTTCGAAGAACTGGTAATTATTGCGCCCATTGCTCTTGGCGTGATACATGGCATTATCCGCATTCTGGATCAGTTTCTCCGCTTCAATACCATCATCGGGAAAGATACTGATCCCAATGCTGACATTCGTATGAATATCATGTTGTTCGATTGAGAAGGGCACAGTAATTGCAGTCAGTATTTTATTTGCAATCAGAGCGGCGTCCTCCGAACACCGGACATTCGACAGCACAACTACGAATTCATCGCCTCCCTGACGGCTAACGGTATCTGACTTTCGCACGCAGGTCACCAAACATTCTCCAACCGACTGAAGCAATTTGTCACCAATCGCGTGTCCCAGCGAATCATTGACGTGCTTGAAGCTATCCAAATCCAGAAACAGCACGGCGAGGCGGTGGTCGTAACGGCGCGCTGACTCAATGGCTTGGGCTAGCCGGTCGCTCAGGAGCATTCGATTCGGCAAATCGGTCAGAAAATCGTGCTGTGCCAAATGGGTCATTTGAAGCGACATGGATCGTGCCACGGTTACATCGTGGAAGACGATCACCGCGCCCGTGACATTCCCCCCTCGGTCATGTATGGGGGCGGCGGAATCTTCAATGGCCGATTCGTACCCGTCACGACGAATCAGAATGCAGTTCGCGGGCAAGCCCACGGTTCGATCTTGCGCCACCGCCAGCTGCACAGGATTTATGGCCGGCTGGCGTGTAGCCCCATCGACAATCCGGAACACGTCGAGAAGCGGGCGGCCACAGGCCTCTTCCCGCGACCAACCTGTCATCTTTTCAGCAATCACATTCATATAGGTTATGAAGCTTAAGTTATCCGTACACAGGACTGCGTCACCTATCGAGTTGAGCGTGACTTCGGCGCGTTCCTTTTCTGCGAACAAGGTTTCCTCCGCCACCTTGCGTTCGATCATGTTCCGCAAGGCCCGCGACAACGATTCCCCCTTAAGGTGACTTTTCGGAATATAGTCTTGCGCTCCGTGCTGGACAGCGCGCGAGGCGATGCCCTCGTCGTCCCGTCCGCTCAGGACCAGAATCGGGATGTGACGAGCGGCCTGAAACAATTTATCGAGGGTCTCGATACCCTGGCTGTCTGGCAGGGACAAATCGGTCAATATAGCTCCGATTCCCCCCTGGCTAAGTCGTTTGAGTCCATCGGAAAGAGTCTTAAGCCACTCGATTTGGAATTGCGCGATTCCTGCATCACCGAGCGCCAGGTGAATCAGTTTGGCATCATCGGGGTTGTCCTCGACCAGAAGCAATTGCTCTCGAATTTCGAATAGGCTCATTGTAACTCTCCGCGATCGCGCAACACGCCAGGCCCGGGATTTATTGATGGCCCAGAGAAGACTCAACCGCTAGCCGATGCCATCGTCTTTACACATTTCCCAGGTCATTCGCCAAACGCTTCCCGAACTTAGTGAGCTCCCCCGGGGCTTCCCCTATGACCTTCAAGAATCCGGCACTATCCTCAAAAAGGAGAACCTGTAGCGATTTCCCATTCATGAGCCTAGATCGCGTGGCAGCTTGACCACCGACTACCAGAAACTATCGATGCTCTTCACGACCTTGAGGAACGCATCGAGGTTCACAGGTTTGGTGATGTAACAGTTCGCGTGGAGCAGATAGCTCTTCAGGATGTCCGCCTCGGATGCTGAGGTTGTCAAGAGAACGACAGGATTGGTTTGCAAGTGGGGGTTCCCCTTGATCTCCCCAAGAACCTCCCAGCCATCCTTCCATCGCTGGTTGTACCAGAAGATCCAGCCCTTCTCATCGGCCATCCACGCCAACTGGGAAATGTTATTCGCCAGGGTGCGGAAGCGCTCCTCACCTTCCCGCAGTGCTTTCTCCGCACGTTCGCGTGCGGCAAAGTCACGACGAACAGTCCAGCCCGCTCCGACGGCAATCAACAACCCCAGAGTGCTTCCCAGGAGGAGAACCACCTTGGTGTGCCGAAAACGCCTGTCTGCCTCGGCATCACGTTGCAACAGCAATCGGTACTCTTTGTTCTTCATGCCGACAATTACTCCGAGAACTCCCTCCATGGTCCGCTGGCCCAGTCCGCTTTGAATGGCACCCGCTGCCGCCTCCAAACCCTTGGCCCGGCGCAGACTAATGACCATCTCTGAGAACTGTATTTTCTGAGCAACCAGCATTTCGAGGGTTGGAAGCCGGCTCTGCTGTTGAGGGTCAACTACCGTCAAGTTGCGAACGGTCGCTATGCGCTGCTCTACGATTGCCATGCTGGCACGGTAGGACTCCTCATAAGATTCCTTGCCAGTCAATACAAATCCACGGTTGCTTGTTTCGATACTCTCCATTGCGAAGACTAAGTCCTGGAGGTTCTCAAGAACCTGGCGGGTGTGCCGCACCAATCGGTCGCTTTCCCGGAATGCCATAACAGTCCGATAAGAAAGCAGGCCGACGATCAAGAGAATCGCCAGAACCAGGCCAAACGCGAATTGCAACTTACGAATCAATTACAGCTTCGCCTTCATCAAGCACAGACTTGTGGTGGAAACTTTATTCCGGACATCGGCGCGGAAAGGCTGAAAGGGTTAGCCCGCAACCGCACGCCGGATTCTTGGAAGGGAATTTAACTATATACCGCCTGCATCCAGTGTCAACCTGGGCTTGCAGACTGATGTCCAATACACTACGCAGCGGGGATGCGAGGCGGCTGGCAAATGTAATGTCCTTGGTTGGTAAACGGTGCGGGCACAACCCTCCGAAGCAATCAATAGGCGCCGCAGTTGCCTATCCTACCTATCTACCATGTTCACGGAAAGCGATTCGATTTGATCTTGGCGAAGGTACCTCTACACTATGGCCCCGCTCAGTCATTGCACCAATCCCGGACGAACGAAATGCCCCGTGAAGAAGCGCCGATTCAGATCTTCATCGGAAACATCGCAAACTTCGACATCCTTAACGGAAACGGCAAAGAAGCGATGACAGGCAGGGCAAACCAAGTCGAGGCGTTGTTTATCAGCCTCAAATTTTTTTGCATTGTCAGGGAGGGCTGGGAGGATCACGACTGCAGCGCAGTCATTTTTGTCGCAACGAACGCAGGCGGCCGATTGGTGGTTAGCCATAAATACACAATTTCCACGCGAAATGGACCTGCGTTCACGCCGCGGTCGCTGCATGCAGCAGCGCCGCCGAGGATGCCTGAAGCGCCGACCAAAGCACGCGCTGCCCCTCGAGCTTGCTGACAGGAACCGTCAGGCAATCGAACGCACCCTCGGCCATACCGTGGAGATAGGAGTCCCAATCGATACTCCGTGTAAGCGCAACGACGGGAACATTCTTCTGAAACCGCGCCACGCCGGCCAGGACCGCGCGGAAATCACTGTCGGGCAGCGTGTTCTGCGCAAAAACCACACTGACGGGATGTCCGGAAAGAAACGATTGGGCTTCGAGCAGGCTGGAAGATAAGAACACATGCACACCACTTTGTAAGAAAATTGTCTCGAGCCTGTCTCTGTCCTGGGATTCCGGGGCGATGATTAAGACATGCGCGGGAAAAACCATAACCCCTCCCTTCCAAGGCAACTGGTTCGGGCAGATCACTCTTACAAATATCGCGTTGGAAGAGTATTTTCCGTGATCAGTGTCACGCTTCCCTGTGACGCCGGGCATACCGGCCGGTATGCCGGGGGGGAGGGTTTGCAACCGGCGGGGGCTTACGGCAGGGCCTTTCCCCATGCGGCCATAGGTGGCTCAATGATGAGTTTGTGAGACTGGAGCCGGTCTTGTCCAAGCAAGTCCTGCCGCCAAGTGACGGTTACGGTTTTTTTGCGTGTACTTGAACCATTTGCGTGATACAAAGTTAGGCAAATATATTTGATCACGAAGCAGTCACAGGAAAGGAACCATTCATGTCTGGCTTTAAGACTCTTTCCATAACATTGCTGGGAGCTTTCCTCTTCGCGGCGTTCTATACGGGACGATCCGCGTCCCTATCGGCTCAGGACAGGCCTGGCAGGAAACCAACTGCCCAAGAGAAAACAATGAGTGAAAGCGAGACACGGGGTGAGGGGCTGTTTCTACAACGATGTGCACTCTGCCATCTGCCTAAAATTTTGAAATTTGGGTCACCCCCGGTCGTGGGAACAAACCTCAGCGGTGTTTTCAAGAAAGCTTCCCCGGACGTAGAGAAAACGCTCCGGCAGTTCATTCAAAAGGGCAGCGCGGATATGCCCGGTTTCCAATACGGTTTAGACCCCAAGCAAATGGACGACTTGGTATCGTATTTAAAAACTCTGTAGGTAAGTAAGAGAGGTTCCATGCCGAAAACCAAGATTTTTCTTTGCCTCACTCCGGCCGTTCTGGTGCTGCTGGCCTTGTTTGCCGCCCCGGCCATGTTTTCCCATCCGGGACCGGACAATTCCAATCTGACGGGCACAGTGAAATCCACCGACGGGAAACCTTTAGCGGGAGTTGGCGTGTCTGCGCGGAACGATGCCCAGACTTTCACAACAACCGTATACACGGATCAAAACGGCGCCTATTCCTTCCCGCAACTAGAGAGCGGCCAATACCGGGTTTGGGCGCAAGCGGTTGGGTTTGATGCCGCGGTGAAAGACGAGAATCTTGTCAGCGGCCAAAACAAGCGCGTGGAATTGACGCTTCCGGAGCTGAAGGATTTCTACAACCAATTGTCCGGGACCGAATGGGTCGAGAGCCTGCCGGAGCAACCAGGCGACCGCAGAATGAAGGTGCTGTTTACCGCCAATTGCATTGGATGCCACACGGCAAGCTATCCCCTGCAAAACAGGTTCGATGCCGCCGGCTGGCGCGCCATTTTTCACGTCATGTCGAGGATCAAGTCGCTCGGATACGTTCCCGAAGATGCCAAGACCGATGAGGTAATTCCCGCGTATGAAGACGAACTGGCGGCGTATCTAGCGCGAGTCCGGGGACCTGCAAATACTCCGCTGGACTTGAAACTGCTTCCGCGGCCTACCGGCGAAGCTGCTCGTGTCGTGATTACCGAGTACGACATATCACGGCCCGATATGCCGGGCTGGCTCATGAAACATAACGGCGCGGATTGGTCCGAGGGAACACCTTCCAGATGGGATGGCCGTGCAGTTCACGATGTGGCGCTCGACAAGGATGGGTTCGTTTGGTTTACCGATGATGCGATTCCGGAGCGCACGATTGCCAAGCTGGATCCTCGAACCGGCAAGGTCACCGATTATAAATTGGCGGGTCAGAATGACGCAGCCGATAGCTCCCATGCGTTAGTTTTCGATAGAAAAGGCGTCCTTTGGTTTTCCGGCGATCCCGAAGGCGCCCCCGTCCGATTCGACACTAAAACCGCAACGTTTCGCAAATATCCCCGGCCCGCTGAGCTGCCATTTTCGGGGGATTTCATCGCAGTGGACCTGGAAGGCAATCCCTGGGCACCCACCAAGCAAGGGGCCTTCAAGGTGGATCATCAAACTGGGAAATTCACAAACTACGTTTCCGGCCAGCCGCCCAGGGACAATTACGACATGACAGTCGACAGAGAGAACAACGCCTGGGTTGCCCAGATCGGAGGCAACGCTCTGTTGCGGATTGATTTCGAAACCGGCAAGGTCGACAAATTGGATCTGGGTTTCCGGAACGACGTCGAACCCACTGA
Organism: Terriglobia bacterium; assembly: GCA_041478355.1. Taxonomy (GTDB): domain Bacteria; phylum Acidobacteriota; class Terriglobia; order Acidiferrales; family UBA7541; genus Palsa-360. The sequence continues at coordinate 9,514 of JBGOVX010000011.1, forward strand.
CAAAGATAAAGAAATCAATTCCAGCTTCCATCTGACTGCCAATACTTCCACGCCGCTTGAAAAAGGACCGCGCAGAATGGCGGCCGACATGAATGGCAATTTTGTGTGGTTCTCGGAATTTTTTGCGGACCGGCTGGGGAAAGTGGACATCCATACCCGCAAAGTGACCGAATATCCTGTGCCCCATGCTTATAGTCAGCCCTATGCCGTGGCCGTTGATGAAAACCATATGGTCTGGCTCAGTATGTTAAGTTCGGACCGAATCGCGAAGTTCAACCCCTTCACCGAGAAGTTTACCGAGTATGTTCTGCCTACACTTGGTGTGGAAATCCGCCACGTTCAAGTCGACAGCAGCACAAATCCACCGACGGTCTGGTTGCCTTACGACAGGACCAACAAAATTGCCCGCATTCAATTCAGGTAGGTTTTCTTCTGTGGCGCCGGCGTCTCGTCCAGCCAGGTTTCTCAAGGCTCCATCAAGCCCGTTGCAATAAGGGGCGGAGCTCGCGGACATTCTTGACATTTTCGAGGCTTAGAATCTTCTCAATGAGGGAATTGCATTGGGTTGCGCCCAGGACTGGGGTGATGAGGTCACGGCACTTTGTGACGATCTCGTCTCCAAGCATCGGGTTTTCGGGAGTGCCTCGCACGGCATCGACACGCTCGGTGAACTTGGTTCCATCGGCGAGCGTGACCTCAACAATGGCCACCCGCGCGGGTAGAAGACGGTCAAGTTCCGGGTCCGGGACCAGTTGCACTTTCGCGCGCAGGCTTAAAACTGCCGGGTCCTTCATTCGTTCGACGTCATGCGTCGCGCCGAACGAGACTGTCTTGTCGATCAGCATGACGGCGACCAGGTGTTGAAGACAAATATTCGGCATTTCGCGATTGTTCACCGTGTTAGCCCCGGTCCTGTCGAGCCGCACGACCACTTGTTGTACCTGGCCCGCCTCGAAGCGGTGCCGTTTCCGTATGAGTTCCAGCGCATCCAGCGGGGATTGGATTGGTCCTCCCACCGTCCACCTCTTGATCGTGGTCAGCGAAACCTCGTAGCGTTCCCCGAGCTTTTCGGTCAATCCCGCTGGATCGGCTTTAGGGGAGTAAGTCTGCACAAAGTTATCGGGGCCGGAGAGAATATCGGTGACACCAGTCCAACCCGACTGGACCATCAGGGCGGCATTCACTCCGTTGCGCGCAGCCATCCCCGCGAACACAAAACCTTTCTCGATATGGTCGGTGTCTCGCCGCCACGATGGCATGCCGGCGCCGGCCTGCTGGGCGGCGTAATCGAGCAGCCATCGCATTTGCTGGGTATTCAGATTGGCCACGCACCCGGCAGCCGCTGTGGATCCGAAGGTTCCAATTAAATTGTGGGTGTCTCTTACAAAAGGACCATCACCCACGGTTTTCAAGACGCGAATTGCAATGTCGTAGCCGAGCGTCACCGCACGCAAGAAATGCATTCCATCGATGCCAAACACCTCGCCCGTCGCCAGAGTAGCGGGCACGATCGAGCAGCCGGGGTGCGCCCCTCCGCTGGAGTAATAGTCGTCGGTCTCATCGGAGTGTGCTAGCTCCGCGTTCACGATCGCTGCTTCGATCGGTCCGCAAAGTAACTGCGATGCCACAATTGTAGCGACCTTCTCTCCTCCATAGGTGCGAGCGAACTGCATTGCCTGGCGCCCGGGGGGGAGCTCAGACCCCGAAACCATGGCTGCCACGGTATCCAAAATGTGGTGCTTTGCTTCGTCCATCACCTTGTCGGGCAGTGCGCGGTTGCGCGCCTGGCTCATGTAGGCGCTGAGCCCGGTCATGACCGGGCTAACATCTTCCGCATACGCTGCCGCACCGTATGGCAACCCTGACGCGGCAATCACCCAGGCCGCGCGCTGCAATAGGTCTCGACGGCCGATGTCAGGAAAGCTGCTCCAAAACGGCCGGCCTTGGTTTCCCTTGCTCTTCATGCCTCTTGCTCCCGGTTCTCGAAGTTTATGGCACCACCTGGTAAACCTGAACCACCGCGTCGGTCTCCCCGTGGTGATTCACCGCCAGATAGAAACGGTTCAATGACGGCACCAGAATGGAAGTGATGGCGTGAAATGCGGTTGGGACCTGCCCCAGAAGGTCATACCGGTCGCCTTCGCCACTCTTTTCAAATACGTTAATGAATGGCACTCCTGTAACGTAAATGCGCTTTAGCGTAGGATCGTAAGTCGCGTCATCGACCATGCCCCCGGATTGTATGGTGGTAACTACCTTTCCGGTTTCGGTATCAATCACGACGACTTTCCCGGGATCGCGGGCGTGGATAAACAGACGGTGATCGGCTTCGTCAAACGCCATGGATCCATTATTGCGGCCTTCTTGCGCTATGGACCAGGTTGCAATCACCGCTCGCTTCTCCCGGTCGATCACTGCCACGGCCGCCTTGTTGTACAAATTTACAAACAATCGCGGGCCTGACTTCTCAATCGCCATCGCCTCTACACGGTCGGCATCCACCTTGATATCGCCTATCTTTTTGCCGGCCCTTGTATCTATCACGCTGATGTTCAGGAAATCTTCCTTCTGCTGTTTCCCGCCGTTGCCAACATAATACAGATGGTTGGCAGCGTCATAGATGCTGGGGTCAGCGTGAGCCCCCATGGGGATCGTTCCCAACAGCTGGTAGGAGGTCCCGTCGTAGATTTCGACCTGGCTCGGGCCGCCATCATCCGCTACGAAAAGCTTCTTGGAATCAGGGTCGTAGGCCATCGAGTGCGGCGCCTTGGGACCGGTGATTTTGTGAACCACTTTGTTGGCTCGCAAGTCGATCACTTCGACGGCCGAGTTGTCCTCGGCGGCCAGGAACAGCCGCTGTCCCGGAACGTCCACTTGAAAGTGGTCGAAATCGCCGTCTTTGAGCCCCGGCAGGGGGATGGTTTGAACCAGCTTCAATGGCCCGGGTACTTGGCACTGTGCCCTGAGCGCGAACAAAACGAAAACAGTCAAGAAGATCGTTATCGATTTTTTCATCATTCACTCTGCAATTGGATTTTTCGTGATTTCCTCGGATAAATAATACATCCTAAATGTTCAATGCAAAGCTCAATCGACAGCAGAAGAACAGAGCAAGCATTGCTCTGGCAGCATACGCGACACGCTCGCTCAAATTCAACTATTTCGATGAGAATGGGCCTTCAGGTGGGAACACGAGATTGTTTGTAGGCCACGGCTCCAGCCGTGACATAACAACTGCGTAATTAGTGCGGTTTTAGCCACCGGCCTTCCGGATGGCAAGTTACCATACGAACGCTTGAAGACCGGGATGATGACGATCAATTGTGTAGATTTGGCGGCAACCCTTACTTCTTCACCAGGAAATCAGCAACCAGGGCTGCATTTTCCTTCACCTCGACGGACTGCGTAACGGCATTGCGTAGACCTCGCGAGCACCATTTCTTGAAATGGAAATCGCTTCTGTCCGGAGAGTCAACTCGCCTGCTCGCCCGCTGCAAGTTCCCGTTCCAGCTTTGCGACGGTCTTTTTCAACCAGTTGAGGACTGTCACCTGAAGCTTGTACGGATCGTCCTGGGCCTTCAGCGATTCGATGGTGTCACCCGAATCGTTCAGCGGGATCTGGTGGCAAATATCACCGCTTGCATTGCGTAATTCAGGAGGCGCAAATTCGATCAAGAAGCAGCTCGAGCATGGCTGCGCTTTTTCCTCAAGGCCCACATTCAGGCAGGTGATCGAGTCGCGGAAGACCTCCGGAGCGTGGCGAGCATCCCGCACGGAAGGATAATATGCCCCTTTTTCGATCATCTCAATTTCAAATTTCAGCTGCTGAATCATTTCCCTCTTGTCAAATGCCATTAGCGTGCTCCTTGATATGCAATGCAGTATTTCATCCAAGAGCTTCCCTTGCAAGCCTGTATCCAACTTTTTAATTTATCCTCATGCCGGCACATGATGCTGTGCCCCCCGTCACCGGCAAATGTGACTGTGGTCACAACGGCTTATTGCAGTTTGCGGAACAGCTCAAAACGCTGCCAGTCCGTTTACGGAAAACGTTCTCGGTGAACCGAGTCACACGGCGCGCCGAGCAATCCCTGCTTTTCGAGGGGTGAAACAAAACTGGATCTTTCCCATTCCAACTTTGTCCTTGCGTAAAATCAGATGCCTGCCAGAATCTTATGTTCTGATTGCCGCCCGGCATTAAGGGCGCCAGGGAGAGTCGAAATGAAAGCTATTGTGGTTCGCGAATTTGGTTCGCCAGAGGTGATGAAGCTGGAGGAGATCCCGGAGCTGAAACCCAGGCCTGGAGAAGTGCTGGTTCGCATTCACGCGGCGGGCGTGAATCCATACGATACCTACACGCGCAGTGGCACTTATGCCGTTAAGCCGCCGCTGCCTTACACTCCCGGTGGCGATGGCGCGGGCGAGGTGGCGGCAGTTGGAGATGGAGTCACTAAAGCAAAATCTGGCGACCGCGTGTATGTTGGGCGCGCCATCACCGGCACATACGCGGAATACGCATTGGTTCTGGAATCGCAGGTGCATGTTTTGCCGGAGTGTATTTCATATGTGCAAGGCGCCGGCGTGTACGTAGCCTACTGGACCGCGTATCACGCGCTGTACCATCACGCCAACGCACGCGCCGCCGAGACTGTTCTGGTCCACGGAGCGAGCGGAGGAGTGGGAATTGCCGCCGTTCAGATCGCACGCGCGATGGGACTGACCGTGATCGGAACCGCGGGCACGGACAAAGGTCTTGCGCTGGTCGAGCGCGAGGGCGCGCACCACGCGTTCAACCACCGGAACGCGGGATACCAGGAAGCAATTCTGAAAGTGACGCAAGGGCGGGGCGTCGATATCGTCATCGAGATGCTGGCCAACATCAACTTGGCGGCCGACCTCAAGCTGCTGGCGCGGTACGGCCGCGTGATCGTGATCGGCAGCCGCGGGGACATCACCATCACTCCGCGAGATCTGATGGCGCGGAACACATCGGTCCGCGGCTTCGTGCTATGGAGCATTCCAGACGCCGAAGCGGCCGACGTTCACGCGGGCATCGCGGCGGGCCTCCTGAATGGAACGTTGCGCCCCGTGGTCGGCAAGGAACTGCCGCTGGGAGAAGCAGTGCGCGCGCACAAAGAAGTAATGGAGCCGGGGGCATTCGGGAAGATCGTGCTCATTCCCTGAGCTTACGCTTTCACGCAAGACGGGCACGATGCCCGGATCAAAAGTTTTTGTTGCTTCAGCCGTGACCTAAAGTCCTCAATTGCGCCGATAGATGTCGTAGTTGTCCAGGCGCGCCAGTGGTTTGAAATCCTGCCGCAATAAATCAAGCACGCGATCCTGGTCCTTCATCGGTTGTTCTTCAAGTTGAAGATTCCGCTTAATGACTAGCCAGCGGATATTTCCGGCCCTGCTAAGCGCAACAATCTCTTCCGGACTATACGGATTGACCGTGTGATCGAACATCAATACCGGGAAGCGTGGATGCCTGCCGGTCGTGTAGTAAAAAAGATCTTCGCCCGGGATCATTAGTAAACCGTCGTCTCTGGGTATCTCACGCTCGGCAAATCGCACCAACTCCTCGAACTGCGGAATCCATGGGCCGCGAACGGATAATCCCGCAAGCGCCGGAAGCGCGGACCGGGCCATGTCATCATCGAAAACATTGGCGTAAGCCAACCGTTCGTGACTGGCTGCATAAAAACCACTCGAGACCAGCATCGTGGCAGCCACCACATAGACGAATGTCCGCATCTCATGGACGCGTTGGACGCGCTGCTCCGCCGGGAACGCCGCAATCGTGCAGGCGACAAGAATCATCAACAGAGGCCAGAGTGCGTACGTCGAGCCCCAAAGCTGCTGCGATAGAAAAGCTCCCTGCACGGTGCCAATTACGATGAAGGGCAGCGCCGATGAAATTCCGGACTTCCGTCGAATGCTCAATAGCGCAAATCCGAAAGACACAATCAACACGAAGGGCCACAAAGCAAGCAGCCGCTCGGCGCGTTCCGAGGAGTCGTTATCAATCAATAAGTAGATGACGGGCCATGCAAAAGGCGCCGACATCAAGACAACAGACACCACCGCAATCAAGCGTTTCGTCCAACGCCCGCGCAGCCGATCGCCTCCTGAGTGAATTCGCAGAAGGGCTGCTCCGGCAACAAACGCGGCAACCCACCCCCACAGAGCAGGATTCGTGTATGGAGCGGCCATCAAGGCAAACGATGGAGCGCGCCGCGCGGCCGCGAATTGAATTGTCCAATGCCAATAGTTTGCCAACCCTACCGTCAGGTGAATCAGGACTGTCGCTGCCGCAAGCGCCAGCGTCGCGCCCGCCATCAACAACGCGTAACCAGAAATGGTTTGGCGGCAACGCGCCGCTACGGCCATCAGCGCTACAACAGCCAGTACTGCACTCCCCAAAAATGCCAACCCCGCGTTTTGCTTTACAAATAGCGGGACCACCAGCGCCGCCCCGGTCAGAAAACTGCCCAGAGGAGGAAATCCTGCGCGTTCCAATCGCTGAAGTAGATAAATACAAAGCAAAATCACGAAGGTACAATCGGGATCATAAAAAGGATGCGGAAAAATGCAGTAGATCCCCAAAACCATGAGCGGCGCGCTCAACAGAAATGCCACCAGACGGGGCGACGCCACGGCGTCACGCAGCAAGCTTTGAAGAATTCTCCAAGTGAGCACCGTTGCGGCCCCGCCCACCGTGGCGGAGTAGATGATGTGATGAAAGAAGACTCGCCCGCTCAGCTTGATGATTGACGCTTGAATCAGAAAAGTCAGTGGCGCATATGGTAATGGAAAATCGCGGTAGGGGAAATCCCCGAGAGATATTCGGTGCGCGTTTTCCAGGATGTAGCTGAGATCCCATAAAACGCCAACCTGCAAGTTTTGCCAGACCACCACGCCGGCCGTCGCGAAGAACAGCAGCAGCCCCGCGGTCCAGTCCCGCCCCAGCCATGGGTCCGGCCTGTCCAATCCATCTGGCGCCACGCCCGAGTTCATATGCTGCCTTTTGCTGCCGACATCGTCCATGGACCGCCCCTGTCTTAATACGCGGGCCGAGGCCGTATTATGTAGTAAAGATAACTAGCGGCACCATGTGTAATGGTTGAGGAACAGTAAAACCTACTTCTCCGCATTCTGCGCCATCAGGATGCGAGCTGGGCTCGAGCATTGCGTGCATAGGCGGCCAAGTGTATGTTATCGTTCAGCGAAATAGTCGAAACGTAAATTCACGGCAGATAGTCTAAGTTCGGGCAGGGGCCAGAAGCGAACCTAAACAGCAATACGAAGGGATGCACTTGGATATTGCGCACCGATTCTTCCCTGATTCCATAAAATCTGCTTCGGAGGTATTCATGAGGCGTTGGTCAATTCTTTTTGTGCTCGTGATGTTTGTGCTCTTTGCCGCTCCCCTGTTCGCGCAACAGAATGTGCCGCCGCCGGCGGCCGCGTTCGCAACGGCGCCCGAAATATCATACGACTCCGCGCCAAACTTCCTGAAGTTTCCCGCGGGCCTGTATATGGGCGAAGCCATGGGCGTAGCGCGAAATTCCAAGGGAGAAATTTTTGTAAACACGCGTAGCGGTGAGGCGACGCGACTTTTTGAATTTGATCCCGAGGGGAACTTTGTTCGCGAGATCGGCAAGGGCTTGTATGGCTTCGCGATGGCGCACGCGGTGCGTGTAGATTCGCAAGACAATATCTGGGTCGTCGATGAAGGAACCGATATGGTCATCAAGTTTAACCCCGAGGGACGCGTAATCATGCTTCTCGGCCGGAGGCCGGAATATGGCGAGGGCCTGCTGGCGACGCCGCCCTTCGGTACTCCGCCCCCTCCCGCGGTTCCCTATCGATTCGGGCGGCCCACCGACATCGCTTGGGACGCTTCCGGAAATATTTTCATTTCCGATGGATATACCAATTCGAGGGTCGTGAAATACGACAAGTGGGGCAAATATATCAAGTCGGTTGGAACCCGAGGGACCGAACCCTACCAATTCAACACGCCGCACTCGATTCAGTCCGATAATAATGGCAACGTGTATGTCGCGGACCGTGGGAACAGAAGAATTCAAGTTTTTAGCAATGATTTGACGCTCCGCGCGATCTACGACCATGTGGGGGCCCCCTGGGCTGTTTGCATTACCCCAGGGGCACATCAATATCTGTACAGCTCAAACTCCAATCCCGACAATAACAATTCCCTGATCGCCGCCGTGACCGGCGAAGTTTACAAGATGGAGCTGGACGGGACCGTCCTGGGCAAATTCGGCAAACCCGGAAAGCAACTGAAGGAATTCAGCACGGTTCATGCCATGGACTGCCGGAACACGAATGAAATTTTGACCGGGGAGATTACAGGTTGGCGCGTGCAGAAAATCGCCCTGCGGCCGCAGACCCAGCCCCCTGCAAAATAGAGCCGGGCCGGGGTAAGAGACGATCAAATTTACGACTTTTTTGGGAGGCGTCAATGAAGCGGTTTTTACAGCTTTCAGCAGTAGCGGTGGCGTTGATTTGCTCCAGCCCTCTCCATGCGCAACTCTATGTTCCCGAAATTCCCTATGACTCCGCGCCCAATCTGCTGAAGCTGCCCGTGGATATTTACATGGGCGAAGCCGTCGGCGTGGCGACGAATTCGAAGGGACATATTTTTGTCTTTACCCGGACTGGATCCACCAACGTGACGACGGGAACCAATCGCGCGTTTGTGCGTTCCTCCTCGCGTCTGTTTGAATTCGATCAAACCGGGAAATATGTCCGCGAGATGGGGCAAGGGCTGTACGGATTCGTTTTTGCCCACGCCGTGCGCGTGGATTCTCAGGACAATATCTGGGTTATTGACGAAGGGTCCAACATGGTCATCAAATTCGATCCCGAGGGTCGAGTCCTGATGACGATGGGCCGCAAGCCGGAGGCGATTCGTATTCCGGCGGCGGCGCCGCCCCCAGCAGCACCCATGCCGATGATGGGAGGAAATCCGATGGGCGGTCCCGGAGCTGGCCCCGCGCGAGAAGCTGCCGGACCTCCACGAGAAGCTCCTACGGGTGCGGGCGCCCCTGGCGACAATTTCGATCGGCCCACTGATGTGGCCTGGGACGCGGACGGAAATATTTTCGTCGCGGACGGATATAACAACTCCCGGGTAGCGAAGTTTGATAAGAGCGGAAAATATATCAAGTCTTGGGGGTCGCGAGGGACGCAACCCGGCCAATTCCACACCGTGCACACGATTGCGACCGATGCCAAGGGCAATGTGTACGTCGGCGATCGGGAAAACAAGCGCATTCAAGTCTTCGATAATAACGGCACCTTTAAATCCATGTACATCAATGTCGGCGCTCCGTGGGCAGTCTGCATTACACCCGGACAGCACCAATACCTTTACACTTCCAATTCAAACGGCACGGCGGACATGGATAACGGTGAAATCTACAAAATGGAGCTGGACGGGAAGATCCTCGGGAAATTCGGCTCAGCGGGCAAGCAGTTGAAAGAGTTCGGCTCGATACACGAAATTGATTGCCGGAACCCGAACGAGATTTATGTGGGTGAACTCACGAATTGGCGAGTTCAGAAACTGACCTTGCATCCGGACCAGGCAAAATAAAAACCTTTGTAGGCTAAAATGGCAGAAGCTGGAAGTCCAAACTTCCCGCTGAGCGCGGTTCGGTTAACCGCCTTTACCGTTTAGAGGAACACGCCGCGAGGCTATAAGCATGTTCGATTACGCGCGACGGGTTGCTCCAGTAGGATCAATCCGGTAATCGGTGGCTTAGGCGCTTTTCTCAAAAATCAATACGGATGAATTGCGACTGAGACGATCGCTGGACGCAGGCTTCTCTGTATTCAGTTTTTATTCAGACCGGAGGCCTTACGATGAAAAAATTCAAGAAAACTCTGGTTGACCGTCGCAATTTTTTGAAAAGCGCAGCCGTTGGTGGAGCCGCGACGCTGGTCGCCGGCACCGCGCCGGTGACCGCCCAGCCGCCGGCGCCTCCTCAGCCTGCCCATCCGCCGATGATGCCGGTGGAAACCGATCCCCCTGATAACGTCGAAGTTTTGTCGGCATCGGAACGCGCAGGTTCGGACTTTATGGTGGATGTAATCAAGGCTCTGGGTTTCGAATACATGGCCGCCAATCCAGGTTCGAGTTTCAGGGGTTTGCACGAGTCGCTGGTGAACTATGGCGGGAATAAGGCTCCGGAGTTTATCACCTGCTGCCATGAGGAGTCGTCAGTGGGTATCGCTCACGGATATGCCGCGGTCGAAGGTAAACCCATGCTGGTATTTGCGCACAGCACGGTTGGGCTGCAGCACGCCTCGATGGCCATTTACAACGCCTATGCCGGTGGAGTGCCGGTGTTTTTGATTCTCGGCAACACGATGGATGCCGTGGAACGGCGTCCTGGAGCGGAATGGTATCACAGCGTTGTAGATGCGGCTGCGATGGTGCGCGACTTCATCAAGTGGGACGACCTCCCATTCTCTTTGCCCCATTTCGCAGAGTCCGCTATGCGCGCGTACAAAATCGCCATGACGCCGCCGAGGATGCCGGTGCTACTGGTGGCGGACAGTGAACTGCAGGAGCGTCCGATTCCGTCAAACTCCGATTTGAGGATACCAAAACTCACCGTGGAACAACCGCCGCAGGGCGATTCCGGTTCGGTTGCGGAGGCGGCGCGGCTTTTGGTCGCGGCTGCGAATCCGGTCATTGTGGCGGGTCACGTGACACACTCGGAGTCCGGCATGGCCCAGCTCATCGAACTTGCGGAAACGTTGCAAGCGCCGGTGATCGATCAAGGAGGCAACTTCCCCACTCGTCATCCACTGAATCAATCGATCCGTGGCCGCGCGTTACTCCAGAATGCGGATGTAGTTCTGGGCCTCGAAGTCGAAGAATTCTGGGCCACCTTCAACTCTTACCGCGACCAGTTGTATCGCTCATGGAAGCCGTTTGGCCTGAAAGATGCCAAGCGGATCAGCATCAGTTCCCGCGAGCTCTTTATCAAAGGTAATTTCCAGAATATACAGCGCTACGTTCCGATTGACTTGTCCATGGCGGCGGACGCGGAGACAACTCTTCCTTCCCTCACTGAGGCAGCCAAACGCTTGATCACCGATGATCGCAACAGGGCTTTCCAGGATCGGCGCGCCAAACTGGTCTCGGCCAAAGCGGCGGCGATAGAGGAGGCGCGCACGGCAGCGACCTATGGCTGGGATGCCAGCCCCATCAGCGTCGCTCGGTTAACAGCTGAGATTTGGGAGCAAATCAAGAATGAGGATTGGGCGCTGGCGGGCGATCGAGGAGGCCCCGGAGGCGGTGGCAACTTCCTGTGGAATTTTCAAAAGCGCTATCAGCGCCTTCAAGGAGGAAGCGCCGTCGGCATGGGCTTCAGCGCCCCAGCCTCGGTAGGCGCGGCACTAGCGCATCGCAAGCATGGCCGGTTATGCGTCAGCTTCCAGACAGACGGCGATTTAATGTATGCCCCTGGAGTACTGTGGACCGCGGCGCATCACCGCATTCCGATGCTTTCAGTTCTGCATAACAATCGTGCTTACCACCAGGAGGACATGCATGTCCAGCGCATGGCCAACCGGCGCCAGCGCGACGTCTCTACTGCCCACATTGGTACCACGCTTTGGGACCCGTACCTCGATTACGCCAAGCTTGCGCAGGGTATGGGGCTATATGCCGAGGGACCCATCAGCGATCCGAAGGACCTGGCTCCGGCCCTGCGACGCGCAATCGCGGCCGTGAAGCGCGGTGAGCCGGCCCTGGTAGATGTCGTCACGCAGCCACGTTGAGGAGGGGAAATTGTATATGAAGAGGCTGACGGTCGCAGTTGTCGCGGCGGCTTTGCTGTTTGCGCTCAGCGGTGCGCCGGTCCGGAGTCAGAAGCCTGGTGCGAAGCCAGCCGCGGCACCGCCCGGAAATGTTGACAATGGCAAACAACTTTTCGCTAGCTCGGACTGCGGTACCTGCCACGGAACCTTGGCTAAAGGGATCAGCGGACTCGGACCGCAAGTCACTCCGTCGGCTTTTGCGATTCCAGAGTTCGTCAATTACGTGCGCCACCCCTCGGGAACAATGCGACCGTTTTCCAGCCAAGATTTGTCCGATTCACAATTGGTGGATATCTATGCCTACCTCCAGTCCCTTTCACCGTCTTCTAAGTCAAACTCCTCCGCAGTTGGAGTTCCCGCCGGAAATGCCGTTAACGGAAAACGGCTTTACGCCGCCGATGGTTGCTACGAATGCCACGGTTACGCGGGCCAGGGCGGCGCCGGAACTGGACCAAAGGTTGGCCCGCATCCAATTTCCTTTTCAGCGTTCGTGGCACAATTGCGTCACCCGTCTGCAGAGATGCCGCCATACACCGATAAGGTCGTTTCGGACACGGACTTGGCGGATATTTACGCCTTCATGGTATCGTTGCCGGACCCACCCAAGGGGGAAAGCATCCCCATACTGAACCCTTTACTGAAGTAGATAGGCCAATCCGGCTATGGGGTAATTCACGTCATTTATTATTCTGCTGCATGCCAGCGCGAACCGGGCGGGCGGTCTCCCAAGATGGGAGAATATGCGAGGAAAAACAATTTAGTTCACCCGAAAAGGCCTCGGGTGTATAAGAGTGCCTATTCGCCAGGTCGAAACGCAAACCTCAGCGGTGATACCGGGACGAACTAGTATCTGCGTTTTCAGATGATACATGTCGAGCTTACTTGTTAAATTTCTGCCGAGGAGAAGGTAAATGAAAAAATACAGAATTACCTGGGCCGCTGCTGTTCTCAGCGTTGTCGCGGTCGTATTCCCGCTTTTGGCGCAAGCGCCGAAACCCACGTGCGACCACTGCTCGGCGACGTACATCCCCAAGAGCGAACTGGACGCCTATACCAAGCGAGCCATCGAAAACAAACTCGTCGATCAGCAGGTTCGCTCGGTGGATCTGGGAAAGACGCAAGTGGGCATTGGCATGGTCACCCGCGGGAAGCTGGTGCCCGGAACGGGCGTGGGAGAGGCGGTAGCCGAGCACGAGCAGATCAGCGAAGTCTACTACATCATCGAGGGCTCCGCGACACTGATGACGGGTCCGGACCTGGTGGATCCCAAGGCCAGGCCAAGCACTATGAAAACCGTGCGGGAACAAAATGGTCCCGGCTTTGGCGCCGCGTCCATCAAGAATCCGGAAACCCACGAGCTTAAGGCCGGCGATGTGATCATTATTCCGGCGGGGACAGGCCACTGGTTCACCAAAATCGACGATCAAATCACCTACGTGATGGTGCGCATCGACCCCGACAAGGTGGTGCCCCTGAAGAGCGAGGCCCAATCGCGGACGTTCCTGAGCAAGCCTTTCAGCCCCGGTCAGGGAAACTTCTGAGAATAAAAACGGGGTTACTCCAACAGCTTTGTTAATTTTGGAATCAGCACCCAAGGTATCTGGCGGACGCGGAATGAAAAATAGATTGGTGTGGTTTGTCCTGGTCCTGTCGGCCTGGCCTACAGGGTTGGCCATCGTTTCGGGGCAGCAGAAGGTCGTTGCCGGTCAACCCCGGAATATTGTGATCTTCGTTTCCGATGGTCTGCGCGCCGGGTCGGTCAATACTGAGGATGCCCCGACGATGTTTTGGATTCGTAATCATGGAGTCAGTTTTGTCAACAGCCACTCTCTTTTTCCGACCTTTACTACAGCCAATGCCTCGGCCATCGCCACGGGTCACTACCTCGGGGATACCGGCGATTTCAGTAATACGATCTATATCGGGCACCCGGTATTTCTCAATGGCGACTTCGGCCGGACGCCTGGAACCTACGCGCCTTACATCGAAAATGATCTGGTCCTGGCCAATCTGGACGCCCAATTCAACGGGAACTATTTGAACGAGCAGACGCTGCTCAGCGCCGCGCGCGTTCATGGGTTCAACACCGCAGCCGTGGGAAAGATGGGACCCGCGGCGATTCAGGACATAACCCAGCTCAATCCTGTGAATGGCGGATTCGCCATACCCCAGACGGTGATCATCGACGATGGGACGGGATCCCCGAACGGAGTCCCACTCGGACCGGAAGTATCTACAGCTCTAATGAATGCAGGGCTTCCCACAGCCGCTCCTGCACGCTCTCAGCCTGCGGGAGATAATACGACTGCGGGAACCAAAGATTCAAACTACAAGCAGCAATCGTATTTTGCAGACGCCACGACCCAAGTGATCTTGCCGATGTTCAAAAGAAGTGGAAAGCCGTTCGTGCTGCTCTACTGGTCGCGCGACCCCGACGGAACACAGCACAACCAGGGCGATAGTTTGAACAAGCTTATCCCGGGCATCAATGGACCGACTTCGAAGGCTGCCCTCAAAAATGCCGACAACAACCTGAAGCAAATCCTGGACTACATCAATGGCGATCCGCAGCTCGCCGCGAACACAGATATTTTTCTGACCGCGGACCACGGTTTCGCAACCATCAGCAAGCGGGACATCGATGCTGAAGGCCATGGGACGACCAGCTATTCGGCGAAGTGGGTCTTCAAGGATGGCCAAGGCCGGCAAGAGGTCAATACCGGCTTTCTGCCTCTGGGGTTTCTCGCAATTGATCTCGCTCACGAACTGGGGCTTCCGCTTTTCGACCCTGATAGCCAGATCGACGGTCCAGATGGTAAGAAGATCTTTGAGCCGGTGGATCCGGCCATTGCGCAACAGCTCCCGGCAGTACGCCAGCACCCCGTCGCAGGCAACGGATTAATCGGCGGCACGGGCCGAATTGCGAATCAAACAGACGCCAGCGTCGTCGTCGCGGTCAACGGCGGCTCCGACCTGATCTATCTTCCCGCACACGATCCCGGCACGGTCAACCGCATCGTCACGTTTCTAACCCGGCAGGATTATGTAGGCGGGCTATTCGTCAACGACGAGTACGGAAACGTGCCCGGAGCTTTGCCATCAAGCTCCATTCGACTGATTGGCTCATCCCCACTACCATCGCCAACCATTGTCGTGACTTTCAAGACTTTCGCCACAGATCCCCAGCAACCGCTCATGAGCGCCGTCCAAATTACCGATATGGGGCTACAGCACGGCCAGGGAATGCACGGCAGCTTCGGGCGAGCCAATACGTTCAACTTCATGGCGGCGATTGGACCAGACTTTAAAAAGCAGTTTGTTGATCATGCCCCGGCAAGTAATGCAGACATTGCGCCCACGATCGCCAAAATCCTCGGACTGGAAGTCGCCAGCAAAGGCGAACTAAAGGGACGCGTATTACAGGAAGCTCTGGCAGGCGGGCCGTCTTCGGTTTCCTACAAACGCCGGACCGATATTGCGAAGAGCGCCGCCAACGGGAAGACTACAATCCTGATGTACCAGCAGGTGGCAAGGCAGGTTTACTTTGATCAGGCATGTTTCAAGAACGCCCCCGCCACCAAGACTCAGAGCAAATGTCCCTAGCAACGATTGCGCTTTGAGGCTCTTTCGTCATGCCCAGCCTCATTTTCAACGCAAAATCACACCCAAATTCAGTTCCCCGGTTTAGACTGCGAATTATTCGGCTGCGACGCAGGAGCGGATGCCGGGTTACTCGGCGCGGCATCGGCCGGCACTGCCGTCGTAGGCCCAAAATTCTTGGCAAGATATTGAACTAGCATATCAACCTTATCGTCTGGGAGCCGTGCCCCGCGGTCCATCATCAGGTGCACCGTGTCAATCCACTCATCGGATGCCTTGTGCGCTTTGACCAGGTTAGTCAGCTTGTGACAATCCTGGCAATATTCGGTCGCAATGTGCTTCCCATCACCTTCCGGCAACTCCATTTTAGCTGTCGCCGCAGGCGTGTTGGGTGAAGCGCCGGGCGTCGCAACGGGGGCAGCCTGTGCGGGCGCTGCTGCCTGCGGCCCAAAATTTTTGACAAGATATTGGACTAGCGTATCAACCTTATCGTCCGGAATCCGCGCCCCGCGGTCCATCATCAAGTGCACCGAGTCGGTCCATTCATCGGATGCCTTGCGCGCTTTCACCACGCTGGTCAGCTTGTGACAATCCTGGCAATATTCGGTCGCAATGGGCTTCCCATCGCCTTCCGGCAATTCTACTTTGGCCGCGGGCGAGGTGGCCGCGGCAGGCGGGGCAGCCGGTTGACTCGAGTCTTGATTCCCGGCGGCGTGCAACGAAGCGGCAGCCAGCGAGCTAAAATCATGCAGACGTGGCTTCACGGAACCCGCAACGCCTAAAGCAGTGGATGTAACGCTTCGGTCTTGCCCTCTGGATGGTCCAACGAAGATTCCAAGCCCAATAATGCATGCAATGAATATGCTGACTGATGAATATCCGGACATCTCGGGATTTGGATTACGCACTCTTCCCTTTCCTCCAGCAAGCCCCATGGACCGGGAAATCCTGATGCGAAGTCACCGTCCACAAAAATTCAATCTCTGCTTTAAATTATATCCGCAGATGCAGAGCCAGTCAAAATCAAGATTGATAGATGGATTTTAGATGGCGACACGTATTCCAGGCAATGTCCGCCCTGCCTTGGTTTCTTGCCAGGTGAAGACGATCCGGTGGATGACGGTTATCGTCGAAACCACGGAAATTACCCATAGTGCGGGCGCCATGCGATTGAATAAACCGCCCAGGATCAGCAGGACCATGCGCTCGGGGCGCTCCATGAAACCTACCTTGCACAGTGGAATCAGCGACTCAGCGCGCGCCCGAGAGTAGCTCACCATGACCGATCCCGCCGTCGCCACTGCCGCCAGAATCACGTACGACGACCTCCCAGCCTCCGCGTAATAAACCAGCAACCCCATGTAAAGCGCCATGTCTGAATAGCGATCCAGCGTCGAGTCAAAAAATGCGCCGAATGCCGTCACCCGCTTCTCACGGCGCGCTACCTGTCCATCGAGCATATCCAGAAACGCAGCGAAGAAAATCACCAGGGCCCCGGAGCGGAATTTTCCCATGGCAAATAGCACCGCTGCCCAGCCGTTTACCAGCAATCCGAAAAATGTCAGCAGGTTTGGGTTGATTCCGGTTGACGCGACCGCGTCCACGATTTTTTCAAGTAGCCAGCGGCCGCCTTCGCCAATTTTTCTTGTAAGCATCTTTATATGCACCGCCGGCCCTGATCACCGTCGATGAATCATACGCTAAGCTGCCGCCAGCCCTCAAGCGCAGGAAGCTATTTGGGTGACTCATTCTTCAAGAAACGTTGATGTCTGCTGATTTGAGTATCGCTGGCTCCCGCCGGTGCCTTGCCCTTTCGTGGAGCTCGAAAACCGCCGGCCCTCTTACATCAGGACAGGCAACAGACGGACGCTACCCAAACGTTCTACGGTTTACCGCGCTCGTCCATCCACTGGTACATCCGCCGCACCCCTCGAACCTCGGCGCCGGGCCCTTGGATTTGCGGAAAGTCCCCTTTGTGGGATGTCAGGTCCACTTTTTGCGCCGTTTCCTCTGCCGATAGCCCCTGTTTGCGAAGTTCAGCGACCTTGGTCATGAAATCACTCAGATAGCTTTGAAACGCCGTGATCAGGGACTTTTCATGAAACGGTACGCCATGCCCGGGCAGCACAGTGTCGAAATCCAGTTTTTTGAGCGCATCAAGCGTGGTGATCCATTCGTCGTACATGGCGTCGCCCATGTAAGCAAGACGCGATTCCATCAGGTCCCCGGTGCATACAATCCGCTCTTTGGGAAGAAATACAACCGTGTCGCCCTGCGTATGCCCCCGCCCCAGGAAGAGAAGTTGGATTTCACGCTGGCCCTGATACAGCGTCATTTTTGAGGAATACGTCATGGTAGGCGGTGCGGGCTTGAGCGTCTTGAGCTGATCATAATCCGCTTGTGTGGCTGCCAGCTGCTTTTGGAGCGTGTCGCTTCGTCCAGGTTCCTTCTCATCGCCAATCTGTTTTTTGAGCGATTCTATTTGAATCGGCATATTCGATAGGGCCGTCTTCCAGGGATCGATGTGAGTCACATCGAGATCCGCGATCATGTGGCGAACGTAATCGTGGCCGATGATTTCAACATCGGGGCCGAATACGGAGTTACCGTCGGTGTGATCGTAATGAAAGTGCGTGTTGATCACCCATCGCACGGGCTTGTCCGTGATTTTTTTCATATCCTCCAGAAGCGCACGCGCAGCCCCTGGGGTTGTCCCAGCATCTACCAGAACCACATTGCGCTCACCGACGATGATCGTGTGGTTCCCGCCGGTGTTCATCTGGCTAGTGGTAGTGGTGTAATACACGCCCTCCGCGATCTTTTCGAACGCGTATACTTTCCCCGAGATAACAGACCCGCCCGACCGCGAGGAGCCTGCGCCCTGCCTCCCGGCGCTTGCTTGGAGCGTAAACATTGCGAGGAACGCGATGGCCACAAGGACTGCAACTACGCGCATTCTTACTTTCATGAGCCGCCTCCCCGAGTTGCCGTCTAAAGATGGGATGAAGATACGAATTGAGCCCGTGACGAAGCAAGCGTCCCTGACAGCGCTCGCGCGCCGTGGTTTTTTGGATCTGGTGAGCAAGCCTCGCAACCAATTGCTGGTCCGAAGCACGAGATGTGGTTTACCTGATGTTCCAGACCTCTGCTGCTGCCTTCACATGCGGTTCTGGCTCATGGTTGCCGGGGCCATCGTCCAATCCCAATGCTGCCCTGCCGCCTCGACGATGGGTTTCACGTCTTCCTGAAGGAGGTAGCGCTCCTGCACCAGCCGGTTTGCGGCCTCTTCGACGCGGCGCACGTATTCGGCGCGGCTGGCGTAGCGTTCCTCGACTGACAATCGCGGATCGTGACTCTTATCCCGGTCGCCACGCGTTTTCGCGAACGGAATATACGATCCTGCCATGGCGATCAGAGTGTCCGGCGCGCCAATATGCTCGCTGCGGAAGGCCCAATCGGTGTAGGTGCCCAGGGGAACCGCTTGCTCGGGCAGGCGGATGCCGCCGATATCGTTGCCGTCGCTGTCCACCTGCGGAACGATGAACGGCAGCACTGAAAAAGCCCCAGTCAGGTCCGCGCGGAACCCGCCAGGCACATGCATGGGCCACTGCACGGCAGGCACGTTGGGGTATTTGATATCGCGCTGAGCGACCAGCGTCCCGTCGGAAAGCAGAGGATGCCGGCTGGGAGGCGGTGCGACGTCTTGTCTCACCCAATGATCAAGGGCCGCCAGCAATGCACGCTGAGCCCACCGGTAATCGTTCGGATTGATCTTGAGAGGCTGGGCATCGCTGTCAGCCGGAGGCCACGAGCCGGGTCCGTGCTTGGTTCCGGCGAGGGTGTATATCCGCACGTTTGGCGGGTCGGGCAAATCCTCCAGACCATCCATCGACAGGTGCCGCAATGCCGCCACGCGGCCGCGATCCCAATATTCCGACCCTGTGTCGACGAAAAAGATCTTCGGATCCAGGCCGGCGGGAACGCGCGCGCCTAGCCCATCTCGCTTTCCGGTCACAGGATCGGTTGTGACTTCATAACGAATCGGGAAGACGGTTTGCGTGAAGGAACCCAACTCGTTGGGCAGCGCGAACCGCTGATTGAAGCTGCCTAACGATGTCCCGCCAGTATGGATAATAAGTGCATCGATGGCCTGCCTGCCCTGCTCGTCGGTGGTGAAACCTTCGTAGACCAGTTGGCGCTGATAACGTCCAACCTGGGAAGCGCCGTAGGTATAAACACGCCGGGCGTGGACGATTGCATCGGAATTGTTTTTGATCGCCGAGGCCATATCTCGAATGGCCGCAAACCCCAGCCCCGCGACAACTGGATTCTTGCTTTCGTACGTAAGTTGGTAGGTCATCCCAGCTTTGAAGCCGCCCTTCACCGTCAGCCAGTTGGGGTTAAAAGCAACTTGGCCATTCTCCAACCGGCCAAACTGCCAGTCGCCGCGCGGAACTAGATGCTGCATGGCGACCCAGCCCTCACGCACGGTTAATCGGTAGGCAGGATTTTGGGGATCAAGCGGCGGATAGACCTCCGTATTGTATTCGGAAGTATAATCGTATGATTCCGACGCCTTGTCGGGGATAAACCAGGGGCTGACCCAACCCGTTATCGGCTTGCCATTGTCGGTTGCGATGGGCGCCGCCAGACCGACAAGGTTTTTATTCCTGTCCTTGCGCACTTCGAATTCCCAGCCAACGGCCACGAGCGTGTAGCCTTCACGCATCAGCAAGCCATCGCCGAACTCGGCCTCGGCTATGGGATCGGACGATCCCTTGGCGCGGTTGAACACGCCCAGCAGCCCCTTGTTTCCCCGGTTCACCACGTCAAATAGCGCGACGCCATTGCCGCGCGAAGGATCCTTCGGCCGGAGGATAAACAGGTCGGCGGAGAATTCCACCTTGCCTTGGCTGTTTTTGGGGGCTTTTTCGATGTCAGCGATGATCTTGTTGTGAGGATTATTTGGGTCGACCGCAAAAAATACCTTGCCGGTAAGTTTTTCGTACGCGCCAACGGAACCAAAGTCTTTTCCGCTGAGCACATCCTGCCGGCTGGAAATTTCCACCCGCGTGACTTCCGCGCGAGTCGCCAGTGGAGCGAGCGATACGGCCAGAGCCAATGCAAGAATGTAGCGAGTGTGCGCCTTCATGGTTTTCTCCTGTTGCATTCGCGTTTCATTCCAGTCCTGATCGAATGTTACGCGCCGAATCGATTCTACTTCCCAGCGGGCTGCGAATGAAGGGTGAGCTTTTGAACCCGCCAATTTGAGATCTCGCCCACATAGATTTCATTTTCGTTGCGGCAGTCGATTTCATGCACGGCCATGAACTCTTTCAGCAACTTACCGCCGCTGCCGAATTTTCCCAGGATCCGTCCGTCCAACTCCATCTTGTAGATTTCACCGTTTTCATTCATATCCGTCGTGCTGGTCGAGTTGGAACTGTAAAGATATTGGTGCTGCCCGGGGGTGATGCAGACGGCCCAGGGGGAGCCGACGTTGATGAACATGGACTTCAGGTTTCCGTCGTTATCGAAGACCGAAAGTCGCTTGTTGGCGCGATCGCCAACGTACACGTTGCCCTGGTGGTCTACCTGTATGGTGTGCACGTCTTCGAATTGGCCGGGTTCATGCCCTCGCGAGCCCCAGGCTTTTATGAACCTGCCGTTCTTGTCGAATTTCACAATTCTCTTATTGTTGTATCCATCGGAGACGAAAATGTTTCCCGCAGGGTCCCAGGCAACATCGGTTTCACGATTGAACATGGCGAAAGGCCCGGTACTGAACGCCTCTCCACCTCCGCCTGGACCTGCCGCTCCACCAGCACCAGGGGCCGCACTGGCGCCTCCTGCCATTCCACCTGGACGCGCTGCGAGGAGCAACTCCCGCTCCAATGCCCCGCCCGATACTCCACCAGCCGACTGCCCCTCCGCGACTGGACCCGGAATTCCAGCGAAGTCTTCCGGCTTCCTGCCTAGGGTCATCAAGACCCGGCCTTCGGGGCTGAACTTGATGATCATGTTCGAACCTTCGTCCACCATCCAGATGTTGTCCTGGGGATCGACGCGCACGGTGTGCGCAAAGGCCTGGGCATAGGTGCCTTTGCCGATCTCACGGAAAAAGTTTCCGTTTTGATCAAATTCATACAACCGCGCGGCGGCGCCGCGTCCAAATTGACGCGAAGTTCCAACTGTATACGAGAGCAGGCCGTCCCGCGTATAGACAAAAATGTGTCCCTTCGAATTGGTCGCCACGCCGACCGCTTCGCCCATGACGACATTGTCCGGCAACTTCAGAAGGTTAGGCGTGGAATCGAAAGGTATTTCCGGAACTGCAATCTGGGCAAACAGCGGGCCGGCCAAAAATACCATCACTGCTGTCAAAATCAATTCTGAATAGCGTCGCATCAGAGCCTCCGCAAATAAATTTGACCCACATCGAGGGCGGCGCAGTGCATCTCCGCAGGCGCCCTCATCTGAACGACTCCTGACCGCACCCCGGCCTCACTTCCCGGAAGTTTGCTGCGGGTGAAGCTGCAGTTTCTGCACGCGCCAATTCAGAAGCTCGCCCACCAGGAGCTCGTTTTCGCTGGTGCAATTCATCTCATGGACCCAGCCGAACTCCTTCATCTGTTTCCCGGCGGTGCCAAATTTGCCCACGACATGCCCATCCATATCCATTTTGTAAATCGGACCCACGGCATCCGAGCTGTACAGATA
This sequence comes from Terriglobia bacterium, assembly GCA_041478355.1. Classification (GTDB taxonomy): domain Bacteria; phylum Acidobacteriota; class Terriglobia; order Acidiferrales; family UBA7541; genus Palsa-360. Next base: position 31,696 of record JBGOVX010000011.1, read on the forward strand.
TTGCTTCGGTCCAGGCGTGATGCAAACCGCCCAGGGGGCGCCTACGCCGGTCCAAACCGCGCGCAGTTTCAGGTCATTGTCAAACACCTGGATTCGACTGTTCCCCCGGTCGCCGACGTACACATTTCCCAGTTTGTCTGTCGCGATCGTGTGCGGGGTGTTGAATTGGCCCGGCTCCTTACCCTTTGCACTGCTGCCAATGGTCTTTATGAATCTGCCATCCTTGTCGTACTTCACCACCCTGGAGTTGCCATAGCCGTCGGAGACGAATATGTTTCCGGCGGCGTCCCAGGCGACGTCGGTCTCGCGGCTAAAGGCATAAGGCTGCGCAGGTCGCGGCGTATCTCCGGGGAGCAGCGGGTGAAAATTGAAGCCGCCGGGAACATCTCCTTCAGCCGATTCCGGCCTGCGGCCCATCGTCATCATCACTTTGCCGGCCGGATTGAATTTGACGATCATGTTTGAGCCTTCGTCAACGGCCCAGACGTTGTCCTGCGAATCCACGCGCACCGTATGGGCAAACGCAAAAGCGTACGAACGCGGGCTGATCTCGCGAACAAAATTCCCTTCCTGGTCAAATTCAAACAGCTGCGTCTCACCGCTGCGCGTGAATACAAAAATATGCCCTTTGGAGTTCTGCGCCACGCCTGAGGCTTCGCCGAGGTAAATGTCGGCTGGAAGCTTCAGGAAGTTTGGCACGGAATCGTAGGCTATTTCGGGCACGCTTTGAGCGAACAGAGGACTGGCAAAAAGCGCAAGCGCGACAACCAGGAAAACCTCTATATATCGCCTCATGGAAACCTCCAAGAAGATTTCAGGTCCTAAAGGCAGGAGCCGCCATGCAACGCCGCCGTCTCGCTCACTCGTCTGTGCTCCGTTTGTGCATCGATGGCGGGTTCTAAAATAACTTCACGTGTGAATAGAGAAGGGGAACCCAGAACAATTACGGGCTCCCCTTCCCAATACACTTGTTGCTTTACGCCTAGAAGACTACCTTCAGCGCAAACTGAATCTCCCTATTCGGCGCCTGCAGTGGGGCTGCGAGCTGGCCGAAGCCGCCCACAGGAGCTCCCGTTGAATCAATCGGCTCAAGATTGCCAGTAGGAGGGGGGGCAAAGTTAGCCCGATTCAGTAAATTGAACATCTCAGCCCGGAACTGGATATTGAAAGCTTCCCCGAGTCTCTTGATGTGGTTGTCTTTAACCATTGAGAAATCAACGTTGATTAACCCTGGCCCAATCACCGTGTTGCGCGGCAGGTGGCCCATTAGATTGATGCAAGTTGGGAAGGCAAAACTCTTATCACAACCAAATGGTGGTGCCGCGTTATAAAAGGCCAGACTCGGCGCCTGGGCATTGATGAAGCATGCAGGGTTGATATATTGAAGATCCTTATGGCGCCCCGATGATGGATTGGTTAGTTGGCATCCTGGGACCAAATCCGGAATCGCAAATGGCGCACCGTCCATTTGCCCCATCGGGTCTCCGTCAACGCCACTCAATGTCCACATGGGAGTGCCGGAACTCAGCTCGAGGACTCCTCCCATCCCCCAGCCCCTGGCTATCCATCCGGCGGGCCCGGAGAACGACCCCGGTGTCGGAATCTGCCACAGAGCGTTTACGACCAGGTTGCTTGTGACATTGAAGTCCGACAGCCCTTTGATTGCGCCTTGGTCCCACCACGGAACGATGGGGGATATGTTGTTCGAGTAATTGTCACCTGCGAAACTGCTGGAGGTGGTGTCAAACGACTTACCCCAGGTAAATGACCCGCCCACCTGCAAACCATGGCTCATCCGCTTGTCAACCCTCACCTGCAAAGAGTTGTACCAGGACTGGGCTTGGAAAATGGTCGACTGAATTTGGGCGGAGGTGGTGTGCGAGTTAATCACTAGCCCGGGCACGATCCCAGTGGGGTTGTCGCTAAAACCAGCGGGGAGACCCAGGGTCGCAACAGTTATGCTACAGTCCGGCGCTGTGAAAAGAGTCGGCACCAGAACTGGGGGGGTGGCTTTGTTCGGCTGAAGGGACATGCATCCGCTGCCAACCGGGTTAGGAAACAGCCAGCCGGCCGCAGTCTTATACGGAAACACGGTATTGATGTCGTCCATCTGCTGCGGATTGTGTACTCCCCTCGATCCTGTATAGGCCAGCGTTACCGAAGTATTCGGCGCTATTTGTCTTTGAATGTTGAGGTTATATTGCATGACGAAATTGCGTTTGGGAGTTTGTTCGTTGTACCCCCACCTTAAACTGTTCCCAGATCCCGATCCGCCTAGAGCGACCGCAGAAAACCCCAGGGGAAATGAACCTGTGCCGCACTTGCTTGTGGTGGATGCAGCGGCGGCGCATTTAAGATCAATTTCGGACCCGTTGGGAGCGGTTTGCAAAGAATTGAGCGCGAACATGTAGGACATGGGCAGGACGTCAAATATCCCGAACCCCCCGCGCACCGAGGTCTTCCCGTTGCGGAATGGGTCCCATGCAAAACCGACTCGCGGCTCAAAGTTCCTCTTCGTCGGGTTGCGCAGAAAATACTGATGGTTAAAACCTGCACATACGCCAACACCATTGAGATCGGCCGTGCAACTGGAGCCGGGATTTTGCCACGGATTTATCAACTGGTTAATCTTGGTCTGGGTCTCGCTCGGGATCGATTGCATTTCGTACCGTATGCCCACGTTCACCGTCAGGTTGGAAAGCATCTTCCAATCGTCCTGGGCATATCCGGCGAAAACCGAGGAGCGGTAATGGTGCGTCGTGGGCGGAGGAACGAAGGGCGGAAGCCTGGGCATCCGGACCTTGGCGGGCACGTTCTGCAAAAAATCTGGTTCCGAGGTAAAGGATGCGCTACCGCCGCACCCGGCTCCCTGGCCCCAGTTGTCGTGATTGTTCAAATACATAAAACCGAATTTCAGATTGTGTTTTCCGGCTGTGCGAGAGACATCGTCGAACACTTGAAGCCTTCCGGTTTTGGCATAGAAACCCGGAGCGTTGGTAAAACCCCCGAAGCCCGTAATCGTTGCACTATTCGCGGATAGCCCATTGCCGCCAACCGTGATTCCTGGTGCTGTGCATCCAGTCGCCATGCCAAGCGTGGTGTCCTTCGCCAGCGCGTTGGAGCTCGAAACCGATGGGCTCGCAAGATCAGATCTGGCGTATCCCAATCGAAGGGTATTGACCATGGAGGAGCTGAAGATGTGGTTTTCCTCCAGGGTATAGGCTCTGTGTGGAACTTCGAATCCGCCAATGGACTGGTTGAATTTGTCCGGCCTCAGCCACGACGAGGCATCCCGGTACCAGCTGCCAGACAAGCTGTCCTTGTCCGAAATTCTGAAGTCGGCTCGGGCAGTGCCGTAGTTGTCGGAAACTCTTTGCTTGCTGTCAGAATTGAACCTGCCAACGTTATTGTCAGGTCCCACCAGGGAGCCATTCGGGAGCGGCACAAGACCGAAGCCGGACCCTCCGCTGCCTAGAAGTTTCGCTATTGTATTGTCAACGCATACGGATGCTACTCCGGGCGCATAATTTACTGCGTTGGCCATAGCCGTGCCGTCGAGCGATGTCCCTGTGAGGGCGTAGACGCACGGACCCGATGGAAGGATTGGGTCCGGAGTAATAGTAGCAGGGGGAGGAGTAGGGTTAGGGTATACGGCGCCTGGAAGAGCGCCCTTTGCGTCCCTAATGATTCCGTTCCTCGCATCGGCCGTCAAGCTCTTGGCTTGTTGGGATAGGGATTTCACCTGGCGCAGCCCTTCGTAATCGCCAAACACGAAAGCCCTGTCCCTCAAGACCTTCCATCCACCCGACCCGCCGAACTGGTTGCGGACAAAAGGCGCTTTCGGATTTCCAGCGGCGTTGTCAAAGAAATCTGCAGCGTCGAACGCTTTGTTGCGCACGAACTCATAAAGGCTTCCATGGAGCGAGTTGGTGCCCGACTTGGTAATGGCATTGATGACTCCGCCCGAGGTAAAGCCGTACTCGGACGAGTAGTTGCTGGTCAACACCGTGAATTCCTGGATCGCGTCCACCCCCACGTTCGCGCCGAGTACGTTTCCCGGACCCGCGTTCGAATAGTCGTTGACGATAACGCCATTGAGCCGGTAAACGTTCTGCTGTGGCCGGGCTCCATTAACGGTCATCTGCACACCCAGCCCGCGCGTTGAGCCGCCAGGCGCGTCAACAGCTTCGTGTGGCCGCACCGACGCCACGCCTGGTTCCAGCGTCGCCAGCGACGCCCAGTCGCGCCCGTTCAATGGCAACTCCACAATCTGCTCGCTCTGAACGTTGCCGCTGAGGGTGGCGTTGGTCGTCTCGATTACAGGAGCCGCGCCGGTGATCTCAACGGTCTGCGTAACTGCTCCAACCGCCAAAGGAATGTTCATCTCCTGCCTGGCGCCAACCGTCAGCGTCACCTTGCTGGTGGCGGTGCTGAAGCCCGGGGAGGATATCGATACCGTGTACTCCGCGGGATTGAGGTTCACGATGGTATATACGCCGGAAGAATTGGTGGTGGTTTCGGTAGTTATACCGGTGGCGGCATTCTTAGCGGAAACTTTCGCGTTGGCGACAGCTCCGCCCTGCGCGTCAGTGATCGCGCCGGTCAGCGTGGCGCCGGCGACCTGCGCTCGCAGCGGGTGAGAGAATCCCAGACAAAGGCTTAGAACCAATGCGAAGAGCACGAACCGAATGGCTTTCGGATTCATGAACAGTTCCTCCTGTTTAGATCTCCAGCCCTGATGTCATCGCCTGCATGGTCTGCGGGCAAAGTATCTTTGAAAGTGTTTCTTGCGTTCACCAAAAGTTTGACCACCCCACACCACTTTGGGCCGGAATCCAGCAACCTATGGGATGGGGTGTAGCACGAGCCTCTTTCCTTGTCAATCTTTTTATATTTATATTCTCGTTACTAAATTTAGTTTGTACGGTGAGGTATATCGTGACACACATTCCATCCATTCTCCCGGTGGGAGGCTATGTTGGAATTTTCTTCCCATCCTTATGCAATCGATGCGGGTGCCTCATCCCTTCCGCCCTTGAAGGGTGGGTGTCTTTCTCGTTTTCCCGTAATCGTTGACGAAAAATAATTTGGTTCACTCGGAAGGGTCTCGGGTGTATAAGTGTGCCTCTCCGGGAGGTCAAAACGGAAGTCCCGGTCTAAACCACGACCAAGCGCCACCACACGAAGCGCCACTACACGAAACGTCATTACTAGGAGGCTCTCGATGACTTCGAAAATTATCAAATATGCCGTTTGGGCGGGAATGCTCACCAGCGCGTTGAGTGTGTCGCGCCTCGTTCCTTCGTTGGGCGCACAGCAGTCCGCCACGACCGCGGTGGGCGCTTTACAGAAGGCGCACGTTTTGGATCGACTCGCTGAGGGGATGTCGGTTGAGCGCAAGGGAACCGCGCCGGGCTTTGTGTTCGATCCTGCTTGGCCTCAGCCGCTGCCCCACCACTGGGTGATCGGCGATGTCGGCGGAATCGCGGTCGATAAGCACGACCATATCTGGGTATACCACCGTCCTCGCTCGGTCACCTCCACGGATAGCGGGATGCAGGGCATAGCGGGCATGGACGCGAAGGGCAAGCCAATCAGCGCGCTCGGATTCGCGCGGCCTTATGGACAGATTAACGGCTGCTGTATGCCGGCGCCCTCGGTTCTGGTGTTCGATAAAGCAGGCAAGTTGCTGCAGGCCTGGGGCGGTCCGGGTGATTCAGGCTTCCTGGAGACAAAGTGCCGCCAGCAGGACGGTTGTGTCTGGCCTGCGCGTGAGCATGGCATTTACGTTGACCAGAACGACTTTGTGTATGTCGCTGGCAACGGTCAAGCCCGGAATTTTCATGGTCAGTATCCGTGGGCGCCGAACTTCGGCAACGATTCACAGATCCTGAAGTTCAAGCCAGACGGCACATTTGTCTACCAGATCGGTACCCCGGGCGCGAAGGGACCGAACAGCAACGATACCAACGGCGGCGTCAACGGGACGCCCGAACCTTACTGGCCAGCCGATATGGTCGTAGATCCGAAGACGAACCTCATGTACATCGCCGACGGTTACGGTAACCGGCGCGTGCTGATTGTGGACGCAGGGACAGGAAAGTACGTGGGACATTTTGGCGCGTATGGGCAAAGCCCTGTGACAGGCGAAAATGGCGGCGGTGAAGATGTCGGCGAGGGCGCTGGCTCATGGCCGGCTGATTTCAAGGCCGGCAATATGAAACCGAAGTTCTTCCGCAGTCCTCTTCACTGCGCCAAGCTGGCCAACGACGGTCTGCTGTATGTCTGCGATCGCGGTAACAATCGTGTGCAGATATTTAAGGCATCCGAGGTGGGAAAGCCCTGCTCAAATCCCGACAGCGAGGTAGGCAAGTGTGGTTTTGCGGGCGAGATCCCCGTTGCTCCTCAGACCATTGGCGGCACATCTGGTACGGTGAACTTCTCGACCGACCCGAAGCAGACGTGCATGTACGTCGCCGATCTCGGCAATGACGTAATATACGTCATCAACCGACAGAACTTAACGGAACTAAGTCGTTTTGGTGGAGGAGGCCGTCAGGCGGGCGAGTTCCACTGGCCGCATGTGGTAGCTGTCGATTCGGACGGAAATGTTTACGTCGGCGAGGTCGATGGCGCTGGGAGAACTCAGAAGTTCCTGCGCTATGGTGCGACCGCCTGCAGCGGCACGGGCAGCGCGGAAGTGGGCAAGTACATCCAGTAAACGGACATGTCGGCGTCGCAGAGCAAGTTGCCAATGACGTTTATGCTCAACGGTCGGATTATCGTTAGCTGGTTTTGGGGTCCCCAGGGGCGATTCCCCACTTACCGAGAAGTGAGTTTATCGAGAGGTATCTGCCTGTGTAAGGACAACGGCGTGGCCGCTCATTGTTGAATCCCGATTACGAAGTCTTACAGGCGACGGATAACCTCAATTCCGACGGGTGGGCTTCAATCTCCCTCAAGCAGTCTTGTCCGCAGCCTCTGCGCGCTGGCCAGCGCGAGCATTCAGTGAGGCGGAGGCAGGGCTCACCCAAAATCGCCTGCATGCCCATAGACCTGGCAGCCACTTCAACCACTGCGGCCTGGTGCGTCTTGGGGCAAGTCACTAGCCTGGTCCCCCGAAACCTGAAGTAAACGCGAATTCCATGGATCGCGCGATGCCCCAGATAGGCAGCCACCATAGCGAGTACAACGATAGCAATCGTGACACTGGCTTCGAACATCGCAATCAATACCCCCACATGCGCCTCCTCCAAATGCGGTCGAGAGACATCAGTCTATTAATGGTTTGCAGGATTCCAAATATGCGGACAAAATTCCGTGACCTGCGTCACCCTAAAACGTATTGTGCGTCACAGCTCTAGGAATGACTACTGGTCAAGAAACTATATTCGAGTATAAGGAGATTCTCTGCCATGAAGAATATTCCAGTCCTTGAAGATACTCGACTCCGCGGGCTCCAACACCCGTAAGAGTGGCATGTTGTTGTATATTCATCAGGACGGGGTCCGAAATGCGAATCCCGCTTTAAACAGCCCCTATCGCGACAGCGTCGACGAAATGCGGATGAAAGGGTGTGTCATGAGAAAAATTCATATCGCAACTATAGCAGCGTTCTTAGCCATGCCTATGCTCACTCAGGGGCAAACGTCGATGGCCAAGAACAACAAGGCCGTTCAGGAGATCATAGAGTTCAGAAACCGCTATATCGAAGCGGAAGAGAATAAGGACATCGCATATCTTGATAAAATATTTGCGGATGATTTCTTCGCCTTAAATCCGCAGGGCCAATTATTGGACAAAGCCCAAATGCTAGAGAACATGAAGAGGACCGACCGTACATTTAAGGTGTTCAACCCGCGTGAAACGCGAGTGCACTTTTACGGGAACGTAGCAATATTGTCCGAACATGTGACCGTAGATGGCGAAGACAAGGGCCGCGCGTTCGGCGGAGAATTTCGATTTATTCGGATCTTCGCAAAACAGCACGGAAATTGGCAAGTCGTGTTGGCGCAAGGAGCTCCCATTCCATCGCAATCGATGCCCACAAAGTAAGAAAAGCTGTTCCTTGATATCCTATTCGTTATCGATCTGCGCTGCAGGCGACTCTGCTGCCTACGTCAAATATAACTAGGATTGAGTTGTAGGCCCGTCAGGAATACAGTTCCAGGAAGACGGGAAATACAATCATTCAGTAGTGAGTAAATTTGGCGGTCTTATCTGCGCGGCTCTTGTAGCCCTCGGCAATTGTCTTGGTGAGTTACTCAGTCGCCGGGCAGCGCCCCCACTGGAAGCGGTAATCCATCTAATGATTCAGGATGGGGATCGTCTTTACGGCCGGGGGTTGCGGCTCGGAAAGCAGGAACGCATAGATGTCAGCCAGCTCCTTATCCGACACCACCTTTTCGGTGTACGGCGGCTTTTCACCCAGGGGGTGACGCAGGTACGACCGGACCGCCGAGAACGGGACAGGGTCCGGGGCGAGCCGCGGGCCGTTAAGTCCTCAGCCTTGCGCCTCGCGGCCATGGCATTCGTAGCAACCATATTTGACGAAAAGTTTCTTTCCATTTCCAGCCTTTCCTGCTGGTGTCTCATCGGCCTTAGAAGAGTGCTCCACAGACTGCGCCATTGTGCGGCTCCCAGCGACCATCAACACTGCTGCAACCGCAAGAGAAACGATTGAGCACGCAGCGCCGCTCTGCTCGCGCAAGAAGCTCACTTATTAACGACGCTGGCAGCAATTCTCTACGGAATCGAGATCGCGACGTTATCGAAGGTGGCGGTGGTCAGAGTGGAGTTCTGATCGCTGCTCACCGCCAGACCGATGTAAACCGCTTGCACCATGCTGATGCTCTGAGGCGTTCCTATCTGCACCCAGTTCACTCCGTCCTGCGAGGCATAGCTGGTGAAGGTGCTTCCACTGCGGGTCAGCTTGACCCAGTAGGGCAGGGCCACCGTGCCGGTCAAGCTCTGCGCGGATGTGCTTCCCCCCGCCGTCGTGCGCTCAGTGAAAAAAACCTGGGACTGCCCAAATGCGGTATAGGCATGCTTGGCGCTGGTATCCAGCGTCTCGCGGATCATCACCCCGGTGGACTGGCTGCTGGAACCGCCCGCCAGACTGATCGCCCGCGCCACGATGGTGCCGTCTCCGGACAAGGACTGATAGACGAAATGCATGCTGTCGGCAGTGTTCCAGATCCATTGCCCGGAGGCCTTCACGGTGAAGCTTCCGTTGGTATAGCTGGCGCTGCCGGCCACCCCTACCGCGCCGACATCTTGATCCAACCA
>JBGOVX010000251.1:0-3934 GCA_041478355.1 Terriglobia bacterium
GGGGGTCCCATTCAATCCTGATCGCGTGGAGATATGGCTGGGCAGAATAAAAATGTACGGCCCACCCGCAGGCGCGTCCGACTCGGTCGCGCTGCCGCTCGATGAGCGCGCCGCGCATCGCCGCCTGCTCGAGAAAAACGTCCCCATAGTCGTGGATTTGCATCATGGCCGGGGAACCACGCGCGTTTGGACCTGCGATTTTACACAGGAATACGTCCACATCAACGCCAGCTACCGCACATAATCAGCGTTGGGCCTCCGTGTTAACCTGAAAGCCACCAGCTTGGGAGTCTGTGTGGTATTACAAGATTGTTTGTAGGGCGCGGCCCCCACAGGGCCGGGATCTTCGACTTCAGCCGTGCCGTAAGGCCGGCATAATCAATGCGGCTTTACAGCTTGCGGAAAAACTCAAAGCACCGTCATTCCGAGGCACGCTACGTGCCGAGGAATCCCTCTTTCCTGGGCATTAAAGAAAGAGAGATTCCTCGCTTCGCTCGGAATGAGAACATAAGGCATTTTTTCTGCAAAATGTTTAGCCGCTGGCGTCCACACCCGCAACATGATTTGATGTGAGAGGCTGACATTCAACAGCAGATTTATTTCGCGCTCGACAACAAATCCGGGCGATTCCGGCGCGTCTTTTCTAGCGCCTTCACCCGCCGCCAGGCTCGAATTTGCTCGTGATTGCCGCCAAGCAGGATTTCGGGCGCTTGCCAGCCGCGGAATTCCGCCGGACGAGTGTAATGAGGGAAGTCGAGAAGAAGCTGGTTCGTAACATGTGCTTGTGATGGATGACTGGCGGGAGGCGCCGGTTCATCTCCTGGGCCATCCAAGGCGCTGAACGACTCGTAGACCGAGGAGTCCTCATTGCCGAGCGCGCCGGGAATGAGGCGTGTGACTGCATCCACAATGAGCGCAGCTGCTAATTCGCCGCCCGAAAGAACAAAATCGCCGATGGAAAGTTCATCGGTGGCCAAATGTTCGGCTACGCGCTCGTCGACTCCTTCGTATCGCCCGCAAAGCAGGATGATCCGGTCGAGTTGCGCAAACCGCCGCGCCGTCTCCTGACGGAATAATTTCCCGGACGCCGACAGCAACACAATGGCGGTTCCGGCATTGGCAGTGGAATCGATGCCCACCAACGATTCGACGGCTTCAAACAGCGGCTCCGGCTTGAGAACCATGCCCTCGCCGCCGCCGAACGGGCGATCGTCCACGGTACGGTGGCGGTCGTGGGTAAATGCTCGCAAGTCGTGCACGCCGACGTCCGCCAAATGGGATTCCCGCGCCCGCCGCACAATTCCATAATCCAGCGGCCCGGTGAAGAAATCCGGGAAAATGGTGACAATGTCAAACTTCATGGCTTGATGGCCGCATCGCTGGCACAGTGTACCGCAGCAGAACTCAGCCGCGATTCAATTCCCGCAATCCTTCCGGAAGCGCGACATCTATGCGTTTGGCTTGTATGTCGATTCGAATGCAAAACTCCGCGGCCAGTGGCACCAGCACTTCTCCCTCGCCGGTTTCCACCGCCAGCAGCGGCGGACCTCCCGGGAATTCAACGTCCAACACAACTCCCAGGGCCGAGGGAGAACCTGCCTCCCAAACTTCGCAGCCGACCAGGTCGCCGACGTAATATTTCCCTGCATCCAGTTTGGCGCGCTGGTCGAGCGGCACCTGCACTTCCAATCCGCGCAATTTATCCGCCGCTTCCACATTTTCAACGCCTGTAAAGTGAAAGATCGCCTGGCCGCCCCTGCTGGTCGAGAGCCAGCACCGCTGCACTCGAACGCGGCGCGGCGCGGTGCGGCCATCGGCAAGCCACACTTCGCGGAGTTCCGGCAGGCGTTCAGGAAAATCTGTCAGGATTTGCGCGGCCACTTCACCGCGCAATCCGCGCGAGCGAAGAATTCTCGCCAGTGTAACACCGGTGAAGGATTCGGTGGCCACTCTTGGTTATTCGAGGATTTCTAGCGTCAGACGCTTGCGAATTTTCATTCCCGCAGCGCCCAAAATTGTACGCATGGATTTTGCCGTGCGGCCTTGCCGGCCGATGACCTTGCCCAAATCCTCGGGATGCACGCGCAGTTCGAGGACGGTCACCTGCTCACCGTCGACCGATCTGACCTGCACTTGTTCGGGATGATCTACCAAGGCCTTCGCAATCGCTTCCACAAGTTCTTTCATGGGGCCCTCCACTGATAGCATGATCGCGGGTTCAGCTTGAATCCTTGTTTCCGTGGGCCGGCGGAAACCATCCCCGAGTTACCACAATTCCGCGACGCGGGAACTCAGGCGATCTTTTGGGCAGTCAGAAAGCTACGAACCGTGTCGCTGGGTTGCGCTCCGCAACCTAGCCAATACTTAATGCGCTCTCCATCCAGCTTAATTTCTGCGGGATCCTTTAGAGGGTCGTAGGTTCCGACAACCTCGACGGTCCTGCCGTTACGGGGCTTGCGCTTATCCAGCACCACAACGCGGTAAAATGGGTGCTTCTTCTTGCCGATCCTAGCCAGGCGAATTGCCAGCACGAGTCACTTCCTCCTACGTGAGATTATAGCTGTTTCCACCCGTTTGCGATACCCGCAGGGGCAGAAAAGGCTCCTGGCTGGCCCTGTAGGCCCTTATACCCCTATACATGAGCGATGCGGCGGTGTGGAGCTGGGGTTGGCCTGGAATCGACGCCGCGGGAAGGCTTTTCCCTCTTGAATTGGCTCAGGCGAAGGAACTAGGAAGCGCCGGTAAGTTTGCCAAGTCCCTTGAGGCGGCCTTGTGCGGCGAGCGATCCGTACTGTTTCATCATCTGCCGCATCTGCAGATATTGCTTCAGGACCTGATTGACTTCCTGCACCGAAGTGCCGCTGCCGCGCGCAATTCGTTTTCTTCGCTTACCGTCGATCAGGCCGTGGTCGTCGCGTTCGGAAGCGGTCATCGAATTGATGATGGCTTCGATGCGTTTCAAGCGCGATTCATCGACCTGCACGTCCTTGGGCATGTTCGCCAGCGGACCGATCTTCGGCAGCATGCCGAGCACCTGCTCGAGAGGACCCATTTTCCGGATCTGCCGCAACTGATCGCGAAAATCCTCCAGAGTAAATTCGCTGCGGCGCAGCTTGCGTTCGAGTTCCGCCGCCTGCTTGGCGTCCACGGTCTGCTCGGCGCGCTCGATCAGCGAAAGCACGTCGCCCATGCCCAGCACACGCGAGACGATGCGGTCCGGATAAAACGCGTCCAGCGCATCATATTTTTCGCCCGTGCCCACGAACTTCACCGGCGCTCCCGTCACCTTGCCGATCGAAAGCGCCGCGCCGCCGCGCGCGTCTCCGTCCAGTTTGGTGAGCACCACGCCGGACAGGCCCAGCCTCCGGTGGAACTCACCCGCCGAGCGCACCGCGTCTTGTCCGATCATGGCGTCGGCGACGAACAGAATCTCCGAGGGCGAAAGCTCGCGCTTCAGGACACCTAATTCTTCCATCAGGGTGTCGTCAATATGCAGGCGGCCGGCGGTGTCCACCAGGATCACGTCGTGCGCGGAAAGTTTTGCCTCGCGAATCGCGCCGCGAGCAATCTCCAGCGGTTTGTCGGTGCCCGTGCCGGGCCAGAGAGGCACATGGATCGCTTTCGCCACCTGCGCCAGCTGCTCGCGCGCTGCGGGACGATATACGTCGGTCGAAACCACGATCGGCCGGTGACCATGCGCGGCCAGCCACTTCGCGAGTTTGCCTGTGGTCGTCGTCTTGCCCGACCCTTGCAGTCCCACGATCAGCCAGACCGACGGCGGGCGCGAGGAGAACAGCGGCTTCGCATGCTTGCCCAGCAGCAGCGCCAGCTCATCGCGCACGATCTTGATCACTTGCTGGTCGGGCGAAAGCTGCAGCAGCACTTCCGAGCCCAGCGCCTTCTCACGTATGTGCGCCAGAAGTTCATCGGCAAC
>JBGOVX010000213.1:0-5674 GCA_041478355.1 Terriglobia bacterium
ATTTCGGCATCGGCGCCCGTGTTCCATCCGACCATCTGCCTGTGGGAACCATGAATACGTCGATTGGTTCCGGATCGCCATGGAACTGTGGATTCAGCACGACGGGAGAGTGGGGCAGATCGGCACCCCAAACGGCACTGTCCATGAGCGGAGTGTAAATCATCAGGTGAGCCATCCAGTTGTGCTGGCCGTCGTCGGTAAGGTACTGTTCTTTCGACATCATGTAGCTCATGGCTCCAGGCTCCAGAGGCGGCAGCTTTTGCTTTATGAATGTCTTGATGCCCTCGATGATCTGAGCTTTGGATTGACCGGCCAATACCATTTCCGTTCTTTTATATGTCATCGGCAGAATGGAGCGTGCAGCCGGCGGATTAAAGCAGAGTGGGCCTCGAAGTTTAGGGTTCCAAAAATTAACGGCAAATTCGCCATCGAATGGGCCCATCCACCCTCGCTCAACGACACACACGAAACCGTTCTTACCTTTGACTGCGGTTTCATAGCCATGCCTTCCGAGAACAAGGATCGTAGCGTCGCGAGAGATCGCGTCGGGAGCCGCGCTGCGCGCCAAGGCAATTTCAGCATCGCGGTCTGGCATCAGGTACTGATCCACTGGCGCCATGCTGGGATACGGTGTCTTGGGATCTTGCGCCCGCATCTGAAGTGGCGCCGCAAAAGCACAAATCACGGCAACCACTAGAGAAGCACCGGCGGAAAATGTATTTCGGTCCATCAGTTCCTCCCGGAATACCGTGGACGACAAAAACCCACGCGCCGAGATGCGCCAGGGTTGCGAGATACGTTAGTACGTCTTTGTCGAGAGCGACTAGCCTTATCTCAGTCTCAGAATGCTCGCTTCCATCGGGGGCTGCAAGGATGATGTGATGAGTCGTGGGAATCCGGGTCGAAGTTACGCAGAGTGAGCACGAAATGTTGAGGATTGAAAAGGAGTGCGGACGGGGAGCAACACAGCATAGCCAACAGTCAGCGGAGACCGACTACTGACCATGTGCGAAGTGGCGGAAGTCTTACGGTTGAGCGCGAGAACAGTGAGGGAATACGCTAGACGCGGCGAAATCTGGGGGAAAATCATTGGAAAACGGTGGACGTTACGACGTGCAGACCTTGACGCCTTCTTCGAAAACACAAGCCGAAACTGGGATGGACTTCCGCATGTTGGTGTTGATGCGATTCATTAGCCGTTTGAAAATCAAACTAGTCCCGTTGTGGGAAGTAACGCCTGGTTCGGGGTGATCCGGCTCCACTTGGACGTATATTCGGCTTTTCGTACATCTGCCTCACATACCAGTCGGCGAGTTGTCCGTTCCTCAACTTCCATTCTCTGCTTTTGACGTTTGGCGGCGGTTTCCCAAACCGTATGTGTTGTGAGTTGCAAAAGACCGATCTGCGATAATCCAAGGTGTCGTGAGGTGATCTATAGTAGGTTCATCTCAGCTGCAGCGGTTTGCTAAACCGTTGCTACGACGGGCTGCCCACTCTTCACTGGACGACTAAATTACGAGACACTGTGAACGGCAGGCTAGGCCCAGTGCCTGATCGCTGCGTTGCATTTTCAAAGATTGCTGAGACCAGAAATGCACCGAGTCCCCCGAATTTTCCCCATACTGACAATATGACCCGCGCTTAACTTGCCTCCGTTCAGTAATTTCTGAATAGCACTCCTGCCTCCGCGTATTTTTGCAAATTCGTCATGCGTCGAACTCTTTGGAATGAAACAACTTGCGAATCCAGACCTCCTGTCTGCCGGAATTCCACAGTGAAGTTTGGGGTGAAGCACGCTTTTTATAGGCTGAAGAAAAGACGGAAGATACTTTTGGTCGGGGCGCCCGGATTTGAACCGGGGACCTCCTGCGCCCAAGGCAGGCGTGCTATCTCTCGGAAGTCCTTCCTTTTCAATCTCTTTCTTGAAAACACAGGGGTTAGGTAAGGAATTTGGTAGTGGCAGGATGTACGAGAATGTGGCTCCTCATGCATGGAGTCCCCCGAATTTTCCCCATAGCGAAACAACAGCGAAAGTGCTCCGGTCGGTTCCAAAGAACGGCTTTTGACTCTGCCAGTCGCAATTCTGACGAGCTTCGATGAAGACCTACACATTCCAATGAAGACGTGTTTTGACGCTCACGCGAGTGCAGGCGGCGTGCCGCGCTCGCCCCGGTAAGCTACGTAGTCTTCATTCCGCAAAGGCCCAAAGCGCCAGAGCGATGAGAGAAACCCCAATGGCTCCAGCGAAAAACTGCTGACGTTGTATTCGTGAAGCCTGAATATTCACCCACTGTTCTCCATTGAGCATGCGAACTACTTCCTCCATGCTTGGGCGTGCAGCAGGCTCGAACTGGCAACAAGCGGCAATAATTTCACGAATCTTTGGACAATTGGCATAGCCTTCAGCACTTGGATCAAGGCGTTGGCCGTCTTGCGGCCGTTTCCCTGTTAGCAGTTCATAGAGTGTCGCGCCGTAGGAATACACATCTCCGGCCGAAGAGATTGGTTTGTTCGCACGTATTTCCGGCGCCCAATAACCCGGTGTACCACCACGATTTTCTGCAAACCACATCGTACAATGTGCCCCGTTGCCCAGAGGATCTGCCACCTGCAATTGCCCATTGTAAGAAAGCAGGATATTGTCCGGCTTAATATCGCCGTGGGCGTCGCGAGTAGCGTGAAGCGCGATCAAGGTCTGCGCAAGTTCAGTGGCCACAGCGTGGAGTTGTCGATCGTTGAGTTTCCCCGCATGCGGCCCCAGACACCCTCCCATGAGGGGCATTTCATAGAATGGCCGGTCAGCCTCCATATTAGAGGAGAGAAGTCGTATTAAACCAGGGACGCCGAGGCCGAGGATACGCGCCTCATTCAGAAACGCTTTTCTCTCTTCAGGGCGTGCGTGATCGCGGAGCATTTTTACGGCGACTTGCTCGCCGGTGTCGGTTCGTTGAGCAACATAAACATCGGCATGCCCCCCAGATCCAAGCAACCGCAGAGGAACAAGTTGGTAACTCATCGAGACCTCGCTTTCGCACGGGCGTAGGCCATTCGAAACAAGACGTACAGGAATGTCCCCCGATCGCTGTTAGCCGCCTGCCGGATTGCTTGTGGCGCGTGGCCAGCGCGGATCGCACCGTCAATGGCACGATAGAGGTCCATCGTTGGACCCATGGGACTTGAGTGCCCCCCTTCCCAGCGGTTGACACTGACGAAGGATACTCCCAACAGCCGAGCCATCTCCTCTTGGGATAAATCAAGCCTTTTTCGGAGCGTCGCAAGCTGGCCAGAGTTCAACATTTCTCGAAGTTTACTGAACTGAATTCCGAGTGTCAACCACCTACTATAACAATTGTTATAAAGCATGTCGTAAGGACCACATTCAGAAAACGGGAACGTGCAAGCCCGCTGGTGGCTTAATCAACGATTATCCGATTACTTTATTCGAACACGCCCTTCTCCGACTCCTCGGGCTCGGATTTTTACGGGGAGGTCGTCGGACATGCCCCTCGAACGCCTCTCCAAAGTCCTTGCCTTACTTGGTACGCAGAGTGCAGGAGTCCATAAATCAGAATGTAAGGTTCGAGAGATAATAGTGTGAGATGAGAATAGTTGGCCCAGAACGGTATGAGCTTTCGTTTGACGCTGAGAAATTCGCGGTCACCTGTTCCAAGGGCACTGGGAAGTTTTCGGGCCTAGCCACTGCCAAACTCCCCAAACTCTACGTCGTCTCCGTTGAAGGGCAGCCTGTTTATGTCGGAATCACGCGACAATCCATGCGAGTGCGCTTCCGTGCAGGATTTAAGGCGACTGGAGAAAATGGTTATCACGGATATGCTTGGCGCCACAGGTTCACCCACGCAACACTGAACGTTTGGTGTCACGCGGACGCGCCAAGCGAGAATACGGACCTCGACATTGAAACGGTCGAAGCTGAAGTGGTTTTCTTAGCCCGTCTCGCCGGTCAGTGGCCAGCTGGCCAAACAGAGATTCACTTCCATCCGTCCACTGAAGAACATCGCCAGGTCGCTGCCGCCATCTGGCGAGAAGTGACAGAGAAAATCAAATGAGTCGCGCGCCCGGGAGATTCGAACTCCAGACCATCTGCTTAGAAGCTATGCAATACACAACTCTAAGTGCCGCTGCTGGTGTCGCTTACGAGGGAACACGTCACTTATCTCCCTCTTGAACTGGACCGAAGTTCGACTGAAACTTTTGGCATCCTCCGCTGTACGGCCAAAATCCGTGATTTCCTGACGGAATGCGCAGCGGCGGCGTAATGCTCTGCCCGCCCGTTAAGTTCCTCCCTTGCTCGAGCAAGAAGTCACCATTTTCTCACGCTTTCGCGATAACGCCGAATGACACGCTTGCTCACTTTGCCTTCGGCATCCTCAATCAGCTCTCCCATGGAATGCTGTGCTGCAAAGCATCCATAGATCGCGTGCCTGCTTGAACTTTCGTCGATAATTCTGTGCAGTTGCTTCGCCGAGAACGGGCGAAAGCTCAACAACCCCCGCGCGGCAATCGGGACTTCGGTTTTGAAATCATTCGCTGCCAAGAACGCCTGAATCGCACCATCGCGGGCGACGGCACTGAATTTGTCATTTCTTCCGATGCACGCAGCTACATCCCAAGCAGATGCGTACGACGATTCTTTGTTCCATTTCAACGCTTGAATGTGGTCGATGAAACCGTGAGGATTCTCATCGCGGCGGATTTTGACCGGAATTATCGTTTTTCCGAGGGCGAGCGCAAATCCGGTTTCTTGGTCCGTCCAGTCTGATTCGGAGAAGGCCCTCGTAAGCAGCGGGATGAAAATGTCGCATTCGCGCAGAGCCTTTCTAATCTCGGTGCGCCAGCGGGCAGACGGACGGATGTCTTCGTGGGCCAGAAACGCGCTGAAGCCAAAATCTTCAAGACCCGCCTTCAACCCTCCGGCGAGCTTTTTCGCCTTATGCGAGTAGCTCAGAAAAATGCTTGGAGATTCCATATCACCCCTCGAGCGGAAGAGGAGAGCGTACGTCTCGCTGTTCTCATCGAATGTTGCACTGAGTTACCGCAAACCTCCGGCGACTGCG
Organism: Terriglobia bacterium; assembly: GCA_041478355.1. GTDB lineage: Bacteria > Acidobacteriota > Terriglobia > Acidiferrales > UBA7541 > Palsa-360. The sequence continues at coordinate 5,076 of JBGOVX010000213.1, forward strand.
TCGGCCCCGGCAACCGAAATACCCCTTGCCGCTCCAATGCCGCTCCCTTCGGGCCCCGACGCCTCACAGATCGCCCAACTCTTGAAAGATATGCAGCCTACTTCGATTTCTCCCGTGCCACCCCGCAGCGATTCCGCGGAAACAACCAAGGATCGAAAGGAGGAAGCCAAAAATCCTGCCGCCGTGTCGGCTGGTTCCGCCAATGCGGCGGCAGGAAAAACCTACGTACTCTTTGAAGGAACCATCCTCGAAACCATTCTCATCAACCGCCTCGACGGGGGCTTCGCAGGCCCCGTCGAGTGCCTGCTTTCCACCGATGTTTATTCCAACGACCGCCAGCACTTGCTGATACCCGCAGGTTCGAAGTTGCTGGGCGAAACCAGGAAGGTGGACGCGTTCGGCCAGACACGTCTGGCCGTCGTGTTCCATCGCGTGCTCATGCCCGATGGATACTCCGTCACCCTCGATCAGTTCAAGGGGCTCAACCAAATCGGCGACACCGGCCTCCGGGATCAGGTCAACAACCACTACCTCCGCATCTTCGGAATCTCGCTTGCAGTTGGAGCGCTCGGAGCCGTAAGCGAAGCTGGCAGCGGAGG
>JBGOVX010000008.1:0-47336 GCA_041478355.1 Terriglobia bacterium
CGATTGCATCACGAACAACAAAACTCCTTTCAACGACGGCCATGCCGGCTTGCGCGTGGTTCGGATGCTGGAGGCGGCCGACCAATCCATTCAGAAGCGGGGAGAATTGGTCCGCCTGTGAACGAATTCTGCTCGATAGCGCCGGACGTAAAACTGGGAAAGGGAGTCAAGCTTTCCAAGTTCATTAACCTCTACGGGTGCGAGATCGGCGACGAAACCAAGATTGGCGCGTTCGTCGAGATTCAAAAAAACGCGCGGATCGGCCTCCGCTGCAAAATCTCCAGCCACAGTTTTATCTGCGAGGGTGTGGACATCGAAGACAACGTGTTCATCGGACACGGCGTCACCTTCATCAATGATTCCTACCCGCGGGCAACCACCGCCGGTGGCGGCCTGCAAACAGAGACCGACTGGAAAGTGGAAAAGACGGTTGTGAAAAGGGGCGCTTCGATCGGTTCCGGCTCGACAATTCTGAGCAAGGTCACCATCGGAGAAAACGCCATCGTAGGCGCCGGAAGCGTGGTTACCAAGGACGTGCCGGCCAACACCATCGTCGCCGGCAACCCGGCAAGGATTTTGCGATCCACTACGCAAGGGGGAACAGGTACCTAAATGACGAACACGACGAAAATTCCGTTTCTCGATTTGGTGACTCCGCATCAGGAACTTAAAGCGGAACTGCTTTCCGTCGTCGAGAAGACGCTGAATACCGCTGGATTCATTGGCGGCCCAATGGTAGAGGAGTTCGAGCGGGACTTCGCGCGCTTCTGTGATGCCAAATACTGCGTGGGCGTGAATAGCGGCACCGATGCCCTGCGCTTTGCGTTCCTGGCGGCGGGTGTCCAGCCAGGCGATATCATCGTCACGGTTCCGCATACGTTCATTGCGACGACCGAGGCGATTTCACAGGCCGGAGCGCAGGTCGCCTTCGTTGACATCAATGAATCCACCTACACGCTGGACCCGCAAAAGTTGCGCGAATATATCGAAACGCGCTGCGAATTCGACAGCCAGAGCGGGAAGCTGGTCGAGCGCACGTCCAAACGCCGCATTGCCGCAGTGGTCCCGGTGCACCTGTACGGGCAAACCGCGGACATGGACCCGATCCTGGACCTGGCGGAGCGCTACCACTTCGCCGTCATCGAGGACGCTTGCCAGGCGCATGGAGCCGAATACTTCTCCAAGCGCGCGAATGCCTGGAAGAAGGCGGGCTCGATGGATTGCGCCGCGGCTTTCAGCTTCTACCCAGGCAAGAATCTGGGAGCCTGCGGGGAAGCGGGCGCAGTGACGACCAACGATGAAGCCATGGCCCAGCGCATGAAAATGATTCGCGATCACGGCCAGGCCAAAAAGTATTATCACGACATCGAGGGTTACAACGGGCGCCTGGATGCCATGCAGGCCGGATTCTTGTCGGTGAAGTTGCGCCACCTGGCGAAATGGAATGCGGCGCGCCGCGAGATCGCGTACCGTTACCACGAACTCTTAGCGGAAGCCAAAGGCTCTGTCGTTGTGCCGCGCGAAGCGCCGTGGACCAAGGGGATTTATCACCTCTACGTTGTGCGCGTGCAGGATCGCGAAGCGCTGCAAGCGCATCTGGCAGAAGCGGGGATCGGCACCGGAATTCACTACCCAATCCCGCTGCACCTGCAAAAAGCGTATCTACACCTCGGCCACCAAAAGGGCGACTTCCCCGTGACCGAACGTGTCGCGGCGGAGATTGTTTCGCTCCCCATGTTCCCGCAGCTCACCCATGACCAGCAGAAGGAAGTCGCCGGCAAGGTGCTTGAATTCGTTACGGCAAAGGCCGGAGCGGTTCGGTAAATATGCTGGGAGCGCCTGCGGCCTTCTCATCCGAAGTCCTCACTTAATTCTGACACAGGATAGGAAGCAACCACCTTACGCCATGTTTCACAATGGATTTTCGATGCCGCGATTGGATCGCCTGGTCACACTGTATCTGAGTCATCCAGCGAGGCGCATTCTGGTGTGGGAATCTCGCTGTCGTGTGCCTATCCTGATGTATCACAGCATTTCGGAGAACCTGTTTGGCAGATCGAATCCGTACTACCAGATCAATACGGCGCCAGCGGTTTTTCTCCGCCAGATGAGGTGGCTGCGCCAAAATGGCTACCGGACTCTGAGTTTGAAGAATTTGCAGGTTGGACTTGACCAAAAGCAGGATCTTTCGAAAACAGTGATTCTTACTTTTGACGGTGGTTACGAGGATATTTATACCGATGTTTTGCCAGTGATAAAGATGTTCGGCTTCACCGCGACGGTGTTTCTGGCAACGGGCCGGATTCAGGACTTACCGGTTGGAATCGATGGCGCCCAGTTTCTGACCTGGCACCAGGTCCGCGAACTTCATGCCGAAGGGGTGCAGTTCGGTTCCCACACGGTGACCCATCCGGATCTTCGTTCCCTGGGCCCCGAACAGATCGAATACGAGGTGGGATATTCAAAGGAAACCCTGGAGCAGAAGCTTGGTGTTCCCGTGGAATGCTTCTCCTACCCATTTGCGTTTCCCGAAGAAGATCACGACTTCCTCCGGTTTCTGGACGGTATATTGGAGAATCAGGGTTATGAGTGCGGAGTGTCGACGGTCATTGGACGCGCCAGCCCTATTCATAACCGTTTTCACTTGCCGCGGCTGGCCATCAATTCCTGGGATGATGCAGCGCTTCTGAGGGCGAAACTCGAGGGTGGTTACGACTGGCTGCATTGGCTGCAGTGGCTGAACAAATATATTCACCATAATGTGCCGCCGATGCAGCGTTCCAGTTGGAGTGAGTCGGAAGAAGTGAACTGATTTCTCTTATGGTTCTACAGACTACCTCATCTGCGACAATTACTCGGACGGACTGCTTCCTATGAAAACCAGGCATGCCTCTTCAGATTGCCAAAGGGTTAGGGACAGGGTAAATTGCTGTCCCTTCTTTGGCCGAGGGGCCAGTTGTGGCATGCAACAGCCCTTGTTAAGCTTTAAATGAGATAGGGCTAGGTCCTTCAGATTGAGTTAGGAGTGCTACTGTGAGACTACTGGGTCATCGGTTCAGAACGAACATGATGGGAATGCTTCGGAATTTGGGATCAAGAGCGCTGATTTATCCCCTGGTGGTACTTGGTTTCCTGCTTAGCGCTTCTGCAGCTCGCGCGAACGATATCTATCTCGCGCAGAATTTGTCGGGTGCGGGTAATGGCGCAGATTGCGCTGACGCGCTCGCTGTCTCCTGGTTCAATAGTTCCGCCAACTGGGGCGGTGGTACCAACCAGATTGGCCCCGGCACTACCGTTCACCTCTGTGGAACAATTACGGGAGCTGCGGGCAGCACCGGACTAGATGTGCTTGGGAATGGAACGAGTACCAGCCCCATTACGATTCTGTTCGAGACGGGAGCGGTTCTCCAAGCACCGTACTGGGCCGGACCCAATTTGAGCGGGATGTGTAACTCCTCCTGTGGTGGGGCAATAGACATTTTGGGATTTAGCTATATCACGATAGACGGCGGGACAAACGGACTTATTCAAAATACGGCGAATGGAACAAGTCTAGCCAATCATCAGAACAGCGTTGGGATATATCTTAACGGCAGCAATCTGATCGTTCGTAATCTGGCGATCCAAAGCATCTATATGAACCAGGGTTCTTCCAGTAGTGCAACGGACACGGCGGGGGAAAATACGGCTGACATTCGCGTCGATAAAGGATCGCCCAACATCAGTATCTACAACAATAAGTTGAACGATGCCCGCGTTGGAATTTGGTCGGACTCTTCGGGGTCGGGCGTCAATTATTACAACAATACGATTCAGAGTCACTGTTGGCATATTTCCTTGAATGGTTCCGGCTCCCCAAACGTCTATAACAACGACATATCGGATTGGACCAACTGGTTTTATCCTAACGCGTACCATCAGGACGGAATCATCGTTTACGGCGATTCGACTGCAATCACGCCGTTTATATACAACAACTACATCCATGGTGATTTGATAGGAGCCAGCCCGACAGGCTTTATCTTCTGCACCTACGGCGCCACTGGAAATGGAAGCGCTTCATCCTGCACCATATTCAATAATTTATTGGTTGGCACGGGAAACACGGCCACCCGAGGAGCAGGCATCTATTTCCACAGTGGAAACGGATCGAACTCGCTGGGACCACACTTCTTGTATAACAACACGTTCGTGGGATTCTCGTTCATGATCTACGCTGAGGGCGACAGTACAATCCATTATACAATTCAGAATAATGTCTTTTTTGGAAACGGGTCGCAATGGTATTTGGAAGGGAACACCACCGCACTTTCGAGCCTGACCTCGGACCACAATGATTTTTACGGCGGACGGTCCAATGGACCGTTCTCTTGGGGCAGTGTTTCCAACGGTCAGTTTTCCAATTGGCAATCGATGGGCAAAGATACCAATGGTTCAAACGCGAATCCGGGTCTCGATAGTACATATCATTTGCAAGCCAATTCCCCGGTAATCAGTTTGAGCGCAAATTTGACCGGGCTGAACATTGCAGCGCTCAACATTGGCAAGCCTTCGATCGTCGGCGTGAATGGCACGCAAGACGGCGTGGCAAGGTCACCAATTACACCGTCGTGGTCCGTCGGAGCGTATCCCTTCTCGTCTTCAACAGCTTCTCGCCCGGCCCCGCCACAAGGCTTATCGGCAACGGTGAACTAGAGCGCAGATGCCTTTGATGACTCAAGACAGATCGTCCAGCTTGGTTGCATCTGTTCACTGAGCGGAATGTGCATTTGCTGAGTTGTAAACCGGGGATTGGGCAGCCGTCTTAGTCTGGTCGTCAGAAAGATAGTGGGCTCCGAGACTTATCATCTATCGATTCACTCGCTTCTTTTTTCTGGAAATTACGGAACTCCAACGGCATATTTAACAGAGTACCCCGCTACCAGAGCCACCCACTATTAAGTTTGGGAAACGCATTTCCCTGGGCTAATTCAATGCACCTCTTTGGGACTATGGTGACCGAGCAAGCTCCGGAATCTATCTCGCGTAAGAAAGCCGCTTTTTAGTTTACTGATTCGGATAAATCCAGACATTCATGAAAATCTTAGTCGCCATTGCGAGTTACGGTACACAGAATGACCAGTATCTGGGTCAATTGCTGGCGGAGTACCGATCAATGCCGTTCGAAGTCGATATTGTTGTGCTATCCAACCTCTCAAAAAACCTCGGTCCCGGCGTGGAAGTAAAAGTTGGGCTACCGACTAAGGATCCTTGGTCGCTTCCCTTCGGCCATAAACAGTTATTCGCGGATCGGCTAGCTATGTATGATCTTTTCATCTATTCGGAAGATGACATGCTGGTCAGCGAAAGAAACATCCGAGCCTTCCTGGCCGCAACTGAAGTTCTGAACGAAAACGAAATCGCTGGATTTCTCCGTACTGAAGTGGGAAGCGATGGAAAACAGTATTTCTGCGATGCCTTTGATCAATGGCACTGGGACTCCGCGTCGGTGAGATCGAGGGGCAACTATACTTTCGCTTTCTTTACTAATGAACACTCGGCATTTTACATTCTTACGAAGGGCCAGTTAAAGCGCGCGATCGATTCGGGAGGATTTCTAATAGGTCCCCGAGAAGGAAAGTACGATCTGCTGTGCACGGCAGCGACTGATCCATACACGCAATGCGGTCTCAAGAAGTTAATATGCATTTCCAATTTGGATGACTTTCTGGTAGCTCATCTGTCGAATAAATATGTAGGCGTTTTGAGTTTGAAAGGATCGGAATTTCTCCGGCAGATTGCAGCCTTGATGGCAATCAACCAAGATGGGCGGCCACATTCGCAGTTGTTTGAAACTGGAACGCGATTGCCGTCCTCGAGGTGGTCCAAGAGCTATTATGAACCATGCAGATCTGACGTATTGGACCTCATTCCTCCTGGAGTTAAGAGCGTCCTGTCGGTCGGGTGCGGATGGGGCGCTGCAGAGGGTTGCCTGGCCCAGAAAGGCATCCGAGTGGTTGGCATCCCGTTGGATTCGGTAATCTCTGCGTGTGCCGAGGCCCGAGGGGTGGAAATCGTTCATGGAAATTTCAAAAGTGCCCTTGAGAAACTGGCAGGGCAACAGTTCGATTATGTGTTAATGTCAAATATACTTCACTTAATCGAAGACCCCATCAACTTGCTCTCTTCCTTCGTGAACGCCATCTCGGGCGACTTCCAGGTGATTGCATTAGTGCCGAATCTTTCAAGGCTTTCGGGGATGGTGAGAAGGATTCGATCTGTCGAGCATTTTAAGCACTTAGGGAGCTATGAAAAGACTGGCGTACATGTCACATCGCGGCGAGTCATCCAAGAGTGGCTCAAAGCTGCCGGATTGAGAGTGGAAGGCATGATTGATGTTATGCCTTCTAAAGCCCAAAAAGCGCGCCGCTTAACATTTGGTCTGGCAGATGCCTTGTTGGCGTCGGAATTCATTGCCGTCGGAAGGAAGATGTGACATTCCTCATTTGTAACGTCAGATGATTGTTGGTGGCCAACATCAGAGATCGAAAAGAGATAATAAATAGATGGAAAAGCAAAAGTCATTCTTGAATGCGGTGAAATGGTCCTACGCTGCCAGTTGGGGGGAAAGAGCCTTCGGTGCTCTCTTCGCTATCATTCTGGCCGTTGTGCTTGGACCGCGGGACTTCGGTGTCATCTCGATTGCCGTGATTTATATTAACTTCCTCCAAATGTTTCTAGACCAGGGGTTTGTAGTGGCCCTCATTCAGAAGGAGAACCTCGAACCGCAGCATTTGGATGCCGTATTTTGGATGGATTTAGTGCTCAGCTTTTTTTTAGTGGGGGTGAGCATCCTGTTAAGCCGATGGTGGGCTACGGTAAATCATGCTCCACAAGTTGCAACAATTATCTCAGTACTCTCACTGTGTATTCCAATCGAAGGCTTGGCGATTGTTCAGAGGACCCTTCTTTCCAGGGAGATGGATTTCAAGAGTATTTCGATCCGATCCAATGTATCGGTGCTGGTGAGCGGGGTGATAGGAATTGGGATGGCATTCGGAGGATATGGTGTTTGGGCGCTTGTGGGGCAGCAGATTACAAAAGATTTTGTAGCGCTCATTTTGTTATGGAGGCTCAGTTCATGGCGTCCTCGTTTTGAATTCTCGTGGCCGCATCTCAGTGACCTCATGGGTTTTTCAATTTCAAATTTTGTTGCCCAACTTGGAATCTTTGCCGATGTGCAAGCTGGCTCCATCCTTCTGGCCTTGTTGCTCGGGCCTGTGGCGCTGGGTATCTATCGATTGGCCGAGCGGCTGGTGAATAGTGTCTCGGCAATAGCCACATCGTCAATTCAGGCTGTGTCGTTACCGGAATTTTCTCGACTCCAAAGCGAACCTGACAAACTGCGAAAGAGCGTTCTTTCCTGCCTACGTTTAAGTTCAACAGTTACTTTGCCAGCCCTAGCTGGTCTTGCGTCTGTGAGTGGCCCCCTGACGGCAGCATTAGGACCGAAATGGGTTCCAGCTTCTAACGTGCTGAAGGTTTTGTGCGCTCTGGGCATAGTACTTGTATTTCATTTCTTCACTGGTCCAATGTTGCAAGCGCTTCGGAAAACGCGTGAAATCGTTATCCTGGAGTGGGGCCGGACGCTTGTAGGAATTGTATGCTTGCTTGTCGCCGGTTTTTTTGTTCGGCATGGATCCATGAATGGGCAGATCATGGCCATTGCCTTGGCGCGTTTCGTTACCGGAGCCCTTATTGTAACGCCAATATATCTGTACATTCTCATGCAGCTTAGCGAGATCTCAGTTCATGAAGTGACCGCAGCTGTTGCCCCATCCGCGGTGGCTTCAGTCGCTGTAGTTGGAGCGGTTTCTCTGTTTCAATACTTGGGTTGGTTATCCAATGGCAGGCCGTTGATTCTATTGGCGGCCGAAATCTTCATTGGCGGGGTTATCGGCCTTGGGGTGTTGCTGATTCTCGATGCGCAACTCCGTGGGGTAATTGCGCGGATCTTACAAAGAACTGTTGGGGATGTTGCGATGCTCCAAGATCCCTAGTTTACTTTGCTGTTTATTGAAATTTGTTGGCCTATTCAAACCGAACGGATTAGGAAACTGGGAAGTAGACACCGAGGGCAATAGATGCGTGGAGAACCACTGAAGCGAATTCCTGAAGGGTTGAGACGTTGTTCCTTTTGCGGGCACAACAGCTCGGAGAACTGGTTGCGCGGATATGATCGATTTCACAACAGACAGCAGCTATATCAATTGGTGCGCTGTCCTGCGTGTTCATTAGTGTGGTTAGACAATCCACCCACTCCAGAGGATATGCCTTATCACTATGGGGTGGACTACCATCAGCTCATCACAAGTTCAGGAGAACTGGATCTTCTTAAGAAGTGGCGTGCTCCTCGAGACAGGGTGCGCAAGATGGTTGGGAGTGGGACCCTTCTTGACCTCGGGTGTAGTTCTGGTGGATTCCTGCAATCTCTGAAGAACGAACCTTGGAAGCTCCATGGCATCGAGATTTCACCTGATGAGGCCCGAAGAGCGGAAAAGAGTAGTGGCGCGCAAGTATTTGTAGGTGAAATCCTCGACGCTAAGTTTCCGCCGGATAGTTTTGATGTCGTTACCTGCTTTCATGTACTTGAACATGTCTACAAGCCCCAAGAAGTTATCAGAAAGGTTTGGGAATGGCTGAAGCCGGGCGGCATCTTTTACATTCTAGTTCCCAATATTGAAGCGCTGGAAGTGTCGATTTTTCGATCCTACTGGTATGGATTGGAGTTGCCTCGACACCTCTACCACTATTCCCCAACGTCATTGCGCCGCCTTTTTGCTCTCTCCGATTTTGAGGAACTTCTTCTTCGTAACCAACCAGATTGCTATGTCGAGAAAAGCATTCGCTATGTCTTAGACGACGCACTCAGAAAGTTTGGAATCTCGCGCATTCCCCTGGCCGCTGATCATGAGGCGGCGGGAATTCCGTGGAGAGTCATTCGGAAGGCCTACAGACTTGGTGTCCTGTGGCCCTTTCGTGTCCTGGCGGCGGCCGCTGGACATGGCGCAGCAATCGAAGCAGCATTCCGCAAGAAAGCGATGAAACAGGCCACCAAGTCGTCTGCTGACGCCATTTTGTCGGAGCGCAATTGAGTTGGAGAGAGTTATTAGGATGACAGGGATAAGCTATTCCCAAGAAGTGTGCACTCATTCACTCTTGAGGACAAAATGACACCTGACGGTTTAGAAAAGAATCTTTACTTCGGAGGAGGTGGCGACACCAGTATTTCTCTTATTGGTATTTGTATACTCATTTTGGCTTCTCTTCTAATACTCGTGCTACCGCGCAGATACATGATCGTGCCTTTTCTTGTGGCGAGCCTTTTGATGCCGAACCATCAAAGCATTGTCATTCTCGGGGCACACTTGATGATCAGCCGGATGCTGATTTTCGTTGCATGGGTTCGCATCGCGCAGAGAGCCTTCTTAACAAGAAGGGATCCCTTCCCGAGTCCGATGAATGTCCTCGACAAGGTTTTCATTTCCTGGGCAGTATGCGGCGCCATTATGTATACCCTCCTTTGGCACGTAGTAGGAGCCTTCGTAAACCGCTTGGGATTTCTCTATACCACTCTCGGTGTCTATTTTCTGTTTCGGTATCTGATCCGAGATCGCGAAGATGTTTTCCGCGTCATAAAGACACTTTCCTTAGTCGTGCTGCCGATTGCGATTGCCATGTGGGTCGAGCACTCAACCGGAAGAAATCCACTATCCATCTTGGGAGGAATTGAAGAGTATTCAAACGTGCGCGACGGGGCGGTCCGGGCTCAGGGTCCTTTCCTTCATTCCATTGTTGCGGGAACGTTCGGGGCCATGCAGGTGCCTTTATTCATCGCTCTCTGGCTGGAAGGAAAGGGAAATCGCCTAGCTGCGGGACTCGGGGTCATCTCTTGTACAGTCATTACGATCGCATCAGCCTCAAGCACGCCGGTGATGACCTATTGTGCGGCAGTTGGGGCTTTGTGTTTTTGGCCTTTGCGGGACCATATGCGAACTGTCCGCTGGGCGCTGGTTTCATTTGTAGTCATGCTTCAAATAGCTATGCAGGCGCCGATATGGTTCTTGATGAATCGTATCAGCGGGGTCCTGGGGGGGACTGGATGGCATCGCGCGGAACTCATCAACCAGTTTGTCCGCAGGTTCTTTGAATGGTGGTTGGTGGGAACGCAGAACAACGCAAACTGGGGACTCGACATGTGGGACTCGATTAACGCCTATGTGAAAGCTGGTGTCGAAGGCGGTCTCATAACGTTCATCCTATTTCTCTCCATCTTTGTTTTCGGCTACAAGAGAATTGGTTCTGCGAGAAGAATCGTGCAGAATGATCTCAAAAATGAGCGATTGATATGGGCGCTTGGCGCCACCCTATTTGGCAACACAATTGCTTTTTTTGGCATTATCTATTTTGATCAGAGCGCCATCGCCTGGTACTTGGTGCTTGCGACCATTTCTGTTGTGACCGCACTTGCCATCGAACAAAAACAAGAAGGACCGGAATCGGAAAACGAGTTATCAGCAAGTCTTCACATGGGATTTTCTGCACAGTATCCCAGGCCGGGCGCCCAGGGGCTTCCCTCTGTTCGCAATCGGCATAGCAGCACTGCAAAACTTCGTAATTCCCATATGTATCGTTATTAACGATTGATTTCAGGTTGGGTTCCATGCCTCCCCAAGCCGCCGATCATGGTATATGCCGGCTCTGATTGTAGTCTGGTTCTGAGGCGGGTAGAGGTCGGCAACGAGATCAGTCTTGAGGAACGCGCGGGACAGATCAGGTACTGCAGGGCGGAGTTCAAAGGTCATGAATAGCGACAAACCAACATTGTCCCTAGTCATTGTGAGCTGGAATACAGAGCAGCTGGTTTTGGACTGCTTGAACTCTCTCGAAAGCAGCCGTGCACATCTCCCCGTGGAAATTGTCCTCGTTGATAACGCTTCTAAAGATGGCACGGTGGAAAGCGTGCGCGAGAGATTTCCACATGTAAAGATAATCCTAAACGAGGAAAATCTTGGGTTTGCTAAAGCTAACAATGCTGGAATTGCTGTTTGCTCGGGGAAATATGTCGCTCTGATCAATTCAGATGTTGTTGTCCCAGAGGACTGCTTGGAGAAGATGGTAGATTACATGGAGCAACATCGCGACATCGGAATGCTCGGACCCAAAATGATTCTTCGCGATGGTACTCAAGGGAGCTCGGTCTATGAGTTTCCGACCGTTGGCATATGGTTGAGCAATGCGCTGGGGCTGAATTTCGTTATTAGGAAGTTGGGTTTCATGTCTGGGAAAGTTGACTACGATAAGATCCAAGATGTCGGTGTTCTGACGGGATGGTTTTGGATGATTCGGCGAGAAGCAATTGATCAGGTCGGTGTCTTGGATGATCAGTTCTTCATGTATGGGGAGGATATCGACTGGCCTAAGCGCTTCCATAAGAGTGGTTGGAGAGTAGTGTTTTATCCTGAAGCGCAGGCGATTCATTATTGCGGGGCCAGTTCCGCCCTGGCGCCGACGCGATTTTATGTCGAAATGAATCGTGCAAACCTGCAGTATTTTCGCAAACACCATGGTTGGCGGGGCGCGGTAGGCTTCTGGCTTGCCATGTGGCTTCATCAGGTTGTGCGAATTATCGGATACTGCTTTGTTTATCCGTTCCGACCATCGGACCATGTGATCATTGCGCATAAGGTCAAAAGAAGCGTTGCTTGTCTCCTTTGGTTAATGGGGCTCAAAGCACCGAGCGAGGCAAGGTAATGGAGACAATCATGACACAAGAGAAAAACAGCCAGACATACGCTCTAGCCACCGCTGCCTATAACGAAGAGAAGATCATTGAGAAAACAATCCAGAGCATAGCCGCTCAGACACTCCCTCCGAAAAAGTGGATCATTGTCAGCGATGGCTCTACGGATCGTACCGATGAAATCGTCAAAGCCTATAGTGAAAGATACCCCTTTATCGAGCTTTATCGAATTAGCGAAGACCATCCCCGAAACCTTACAGCGCAGGTGAATGCGATTAATGCAGGCTTTTCATCTCTGAAAGCGATGGATTGCGATTTTATCGGGAATCTGGACGCCGACATAACCCTTGAGCCAGACTACTTTGAATCTCTGCTGAAACACTTCGCGCAGAATCCGACCCTGGGAATGGCCGGTGGATTCATCTATGAAGAGCAGGGAGGGCAATTCGAAAGTCGACCTAGCAACAGCATCTCCTCCGTTGCCCACGGGGTTCAGCTTTTCCGTAACGAGTGCCTGCAACTCATGGGTGGCTATAAGCCGTTTTCTTGGGGAGGTGCTGACACATACTCTGAAGTTTTCCTGCGCATGATGGGATGGCGCGTCGAAAGCATACCGGGATTAAAGGCCTTCCATCACCGGCCAACTGGACAGGGTTTTGGATCAATTCGCTATGGGTTTCGGGGTGGGTTGATGGACCACTATATTGGGACTCACCCTCTATTTGAAATGTTCAGGGTTGTTCGACGCATGAGGGCGAAACCATATGTTGTCGGCGGACTCATTCGACTGGCCGGTTTCATCTGGGGATATTGCAGCGGAGCAAGACTCGAAGTTTCGCCTGAGTATATTCGCTTTGTGAGAAGAGAACAGATGCACAGACTCCGCCTTTTCTTGAATTCTCGATCGCCAGTCCAGGACAAGAACAGCTGTCCTAATCAGCCATGACCAGAGGAAGACTCTTTACCCCGGAATTCCGATTTCAACCGCGGTGATAAGGGTGTAGAAGATATGCGTCGTCCGTGTTCATGCGTAAACCAAGCACAGGGAAGCCTTCCGGAGGTGGAAACCCAATGGGTGAGAGCCAAAATCAGCCTTTTCAACTCTCGTTCAACAGGTTTTTGCGGGTTGATGTTCAAGGATCGCGGTGACTTCGGATGGCGGTCTGCTTCTGGTTCGCGACCTCGGTCAACGTCTTGGCTTGACAGGATTCATTCAGAATCACCTGGTGGATTCCCGCGCGGGGCGTTGTACGCAGTTCCCCTTGTGGCTTTTCTTCGGTGCGTTTTAGCGGAGAAAATGAAAACCCAGGAAGTCTTCTACTATGAATAAGTTGTGGGAAGAGCCAAATTTTAGTTAGACGAGATAACCTGTACCAATCATAGGAGGAATTGTGACCAAGCATTTGATCACTGGCGGAGCGGGATTCATCGGTTCTCACCTTTCGGAGCTCTTGTTGAGGAGAGGCGATCATGTATCGGTGATCGATGACCTCTCGACGGGCCGATTCTCGAACATCGCTCATCTGGAGAAGAATGAGCGCTTTCGTTGCTTCATTGATGATGTGCGCAACAACGAGGATCTAATGGAAGAGCTCATCCGCGACGCCGACTATGTCTATCATCTCGCTGCATCCGTTGGCGTTCGAATGATCATTGAGAAGCCTACTGAAACAATCATCAACAACATCACGGGGACTGAGATTGTCCTCCGCAATGCGTGCCGTTACCGGAAGCCGCTCTTGATTACCTCCACATCGGAAGTGTACGGCAAGAGTAAGCGGCCGACGTTCCGTGAGGAAGACGACCTCGTGATGGGTTCCACCTCGAAAGCCCGGTGGGGCTACGCGGCGTCCAAGGCAATCGACGAATTCCTAGCCCTTGCCTATTTCTCAGAGAAACGTGTGCCGGTCGTGGTTGTCAGGCTGTTTAACACAGTAGGTCCGCGTCAAACGGGACGATATGGGATGGTCGTACCCACGTTTGTGCGGCAGGCGCTTCTTGATGAGCAGATCTGTGTCTACGGAGATGGCACTCAATCCCGTTGCTTTGCCCACGTCCTGGATGTCGTACCTATGTTGGCGGAACTGGTGAAGCGCCCGGAAGCCTATGGCCAGGTATTTAATATCGGGTCTCAGGAAGAGATCTCCATTAAATCGTTGGCAGAACGCATCATCGAGAAGACGCAATCCAAGTCCGCAATCCGGCTGATTCCGTATGCCCAGGCATATCCAGCGGGGTTCGAGGATATGGAGCGGAGAATGCCAGACCTCACGCGTCTGAACGCGCTGACGGGCTATGTTCCCAAGTATAACCTGAACCAGATCCTGGAGGACGTGATCGCGGATATCCGGGTTTACGAGAGGGTGAGAGCGAATTCCGTTGAGTCCGGAAAACGCCTGGGAACATAAAAATGAATCCTCCGGAACGGGTTACATGGAAAAGGGTGCTGAAATGCGGAATCAGTCTGGGTGTATTTGCCCTATCCGCAATGAAAGTATTTATGCTTCGCCTCGTCGGCAGGACCCCGAAGGGTTCATGCGTCGTTTTGTATTACCATTCCATCCCCTCGGAACAGCGAGCGGCGTTTGCTCGCCAATTGGATTTGCTCCTTCGCCACGCGAAGCCCATTGCGGTTATCGGCAAAGTGATATTGTCTCCCGGGGCGCATCACATAGGAGTCACTTTTGATGACGGACTTGAGAATTTTTATGAACAGGCCCTGCCGGAACTTTCGAGTCGGAAAATTCCTGTCACCATATTTGTCATTTTGGAGGCCATCGGAAAGGCATTTGGCTCCCCGGGTCAACTTGAAAAAGTGATGTCGTTGGAGCAATTGCGCGCACTGCCGGAAGATCTTGTAACTATTGGATCGCATACTTTGAATCACCCATTTCTTCCCTCTATGAACGAGGAAGATGCCTGGCAGGAGCTCAGCGCTTCGAGATCGCAACTCGAAATAATCTTGAATCGAAAAGTCCAGCTTTTCAGCTTTCCTTTTGGTGGTTTTACAGAAGAGCTTATTCAGCTTGCCAGGAAGGCTGGGTATCAGAGACTGTTTATCACCTTACCCGCCTTTGCCTTCGCAGATCCTGATGAGTTCGTCGTGAGCAGGATTCGTGTGGATCCAACCGATTGGCTGTTGGAATACCGGCTCAAGTTAGCGGGTGCTTATGGGTGGCTTTCTTGGGCATTTGCGCTTAAGCGAAAACTCCTTTTCAATCCAGTAGCTGCCAGGATGCTCGGATTGAAAAGATACAGAAAAGGACCGGTTATACCGCAGTCTGCCATTCGCGAATCGGGTCCCCAATAGCCTCTTGGACCAGAGCATCGTCCCGGACCGTTGCTCGATGCAGGCCGGACCTCTATCCCGAGCGGTGTTAGGCGTGATTTTGTTGGCCCTGCCCCAAGATATGCTACTTTTTGTTATCATGAAAGGGAATCTACTAAGTCGAGATATTCCCTTTTCTTGTTTTCCCAACCGTGGCGGTCGACATATTCATAGCCTTTTGCAATTAAGCTCTCACGCAGGACCTTATTCTGGATGACCTCTAGCATCGCATCGGCCATGGCTTGCGCGTCCCCGGATGGAAAAAACCGGACTTCACTGTCGTCAAAATAGAAAGTGTCGATCTTGGTTCGCGAAACGACCACAGGAACGCCTTGGGACATGAATTCCATAATCTTCGTGCTGTACGCTTCGTTTCCGAACGAATCAGCCCTCTTGGGAACGACGCCAAGATCAGCGTTGGCGATCACATCCGCCATTTGATCGAGGGGTCGGCCCCCACAGAATTTGACAGTTTCGTTCAGGCCAAGCTCTTTTGCCAACTGGACTAGTTCAGCTTCCATGGGGCCTCCCCCATGAATATGAAATTCAGCGTTGGGCACTTTATCTTTCATTAGCGCGAAAGCCCTGATGGCAATATCAAGTCCCTGGTGCCACTGGTAACTGCCCGGAAACAGGATGATATACTTTCCATCGCTCCGGCTCCGTGGACGGCGATAGAAAATCGCCGGATCGACGTGGTTTAGAAAGACCGAGGATTTCTCCTTGGAAACAGAACGCGAAATCATCTTTTCATGCCATAGATGGTTGGAAACGATGACATGATCCACAAACCCCGTCGATGCTTTTTCGACTAATTTTAGAAAGCCAAAATAGAGGTCGTTCGCCTTTGTCTTGAACTTGCTCGCGAATAACTCCGGCACGATGTCATGGATATCCAGAATCAGTTTTGTGCCCGTCCACTTTGGATACCATGCCGCAAACACCAGGAAATCGGGCACATTATGCACGTGAATAAGGTCATATCGAGCTCGGCGGTGATGGCGTGCCAAGAAAAGCGAGGATGCGAATAGAAAACGCAACAAACGGTTTGCATACGTCCACCTGCTTCGTTCAGTGCTTTCGCGGTACTGAATTCGATGCAAAGTCACTCCGTGCATCTCTTCCGTTCCCAAGGGGGCGTTTCCACTGCTTAGTGCGATCACGTCCACTTGGTCCCCTCGCTTCGCCAGCGCCTCCGCGTAACGCCGTACCCGATTGTCCGAATCGTAGAAGGTATAAGCCACCATGCAGATTCTCTTCCGGGTATTACGCAGATGGGTCGGCACAGCCGCACAGTAGAACCGGGCCACTTCGCGCGGCAGTGCATGCCAAGCGATGTCTTGATATTTCTCTTTCGTGTAGCGCAGGAATTCCTGGTAATAGGAAACCGGATATTCATCTCGACCTTTTTTGTCGCCTTCAAAATACATATGATCCGGATGGGTCTTCAACAAGGCCATGCCGCCGCGTGCGGCCACCCAATCGAGTTTTCGTTTCCAGGTATCGATGTCTCGCTCACCAAACATCACAAAAATTGTGAAATCCTGAGGGATGGTGTAAGGAAGCTCTACGTAGCCTGTGCCATTTGGGCCCGGCACCCAGAAAGGGAATACGGTTTCGACACCGTCCGGTTCAGGCGTGAAGGGATCCGTGTCAAAGGTAGAAGAATCGTATTCGATGCCCAGCTCGTTCAGCCATGCAAGCCCGCGTCGCCCGAGTCGAGAACTGAATCCCGATGCCTTCCATTTACGCAGAGATTCTGTTATCCGCGCCACTTTTGATCGGAATTCAGACTTCGAAACGTGTCGTTGTCCATCAGTCTGCAATCCATGTACACCCATCTCGAATCCAGCGCGATCCAACGTCTCACGCAATGCCTCCGTAACTCGGTACTCTCCTTCCGGCACAAAGTTGAAAGACGAGCGAAAGCCCATCTGCAACTCCATGTTCATCACTCGCTCCACGCGATTGAACCCCCGAGTTTCTTTCACGTCATGGGTTAGAACTAATGCAAATCGCTTGCCTTCTGGCCATCCGGGCCATCCAGGGGGAGTTGCGCCGGCCTTTTCGTCGATCGGCCAAACATTCGCCGAAGCAATTCGCTGAGAATTGGCCCGCCATCGTCGCAGGGTCATGCGCAACCCCCAATGCCTAAATGGTTCAGATAAATAGAAGATCTTGTTTGAGAGTATATATGGGAGAGGCAGGGAAGTCGTTTTCGCACCGTTAGACCTTCAATCCGCAGTCATTTCAGTTGAGTTAGCCACTGGTACTCGGTAGTAGGAGGCAGTCGGTATCAGCCGATATTGCCTTTCAATATTACCCGAAACATTGGAAGATCATCTGAAGAAATGTATGAAACGATCGTCGAAACACCCGAGAAATCCAATTTGAGCAGAATCATAGCGATACCCTTTCGCAGAGCCGCTTCAACCTCACAAATGTAACACGATTCATGTTACTCAAGGACTCCCGATCCTTAATTCGAACAGGATCGATTCGTGCACACAACTCCCAATCCTGCCAACGGGATCGTAGTCTTCTGTCATGGATGACTGTTCAATCTGGGTCTCTCCTCCGAATAACCTTTCCCTTCCGCAAAACAAGACCGACGTATGGAGGGCTCGTCTTGATGTTGCTCCTGATTTTGTGCAATGCGCCCCAGAAAGTCTGTCGCCAGATGAAAAATCGCGAGCAGAGCGATTCCGTTTTTTCCGTGATCGCGACCATGTTATTGTCGCACACGCAATCCTCATGAAGCCAGAGCCTGTCGTATCTCCGAATTCGGTCATGAGGAACGTATCTACATGCCTGAATCTCGCCAAAGACTGAACCGAGGGGACGACTCCCATGCTCTTCGTGATTTTGGGGAACGGACCATTCGGGGAATAGAAGTCTGTCATTCATTTAGGGTAGCGAATAACGACCCGGCAGGAGTGGTTGCCGGAGATCGTGAAAAGTGTCCTCCGCTTCAGAGTTTTTTTGGACAGCCCTTTTCCGGAAATTAAAGCAGAAGGAGAGGCATGTCCATGGTAGAGAAGAACGGCGTTTCACAGACCGCGGAGGGTGACCGGAGCGGTCTCCGAAACGAAGCCCCGGCGTCCTTGTCAAACAACACTCATGAATAAACGAATGTCGAACCTCTACAAAATTAATCCAATTATCGACCAGCGCTGGACGGATCTACTCGCAAAGTCGGCGCGAGCATCTGTGTTTCATACGCCGCAGTGGCTATCAGCATTGTCGCGGACATACGGTTATGAGCCTGTAGCCTATACGATGAGCCCAGGTGGCGCTGACTTGGAAGGTGCCATGGTCTTCTGTCGTATCAACAGCCGACTCACGGGGCGGCGTCTGGTGTCGCTGCCGTTTTCGGATCACTGTGATCCCCTAGTCGGCGGGCAGGAAGATCTGTCATCCATACTGCATGGCTTACAACGCATTCAGGCGGATGAAAGATTAAAAAGTATCGAGATCCGGCCGCTGGAAAGCTCGACCATGGAGTGGGGTGACTTTGTTGCGGCAGAATCGTTTTATCTTCACAAAGTGGATCTTCGTCCCAGCCTGGATCAATTGTTCCGCAATCTCCACAAGGATTCGATACAAAGAAAGGTCCGCCGCGCCGAACGGGAGGGATTGGTCTGTGAGGAGGGAAGGTCGCAATCCCTGCTCGGCAAATTCTATCGGTTGATGTTGATCACTCGACGCCGGCACGAACTCCCTCCTCCTCCGCTCGATTGGTTCCGGAATCTGGTGGACTGCATGGGCGAAAAGCTTACGATCCGCGTGGCTTCGAAAAATGAAAGACCGATCGCTGCGATGCTCATCCTCTCGCACAAAAATACGATGGTTTACAAGTATGGCTGCTCCGAAGCCGAGTTTCATAATCTCGGGGGGATGCCATTCCTGATGTGGAAGACCATCGAGGACGCCAAAAAGCAAGGCGCTCGGGAACTTGACCTGGGGAGGTCAGATATAGACAATCTCGGACTGGCCCAGTTCAAGGAACGGTTAGGGGCCACCCGATCGACGCTGAGTTATGTGAAATTCCCAGCGAGCCGTGCACGGAGCACAAGCGCAGGCTGGAAAATGCAGATCGCAAAACGGGTTTTTTCTTATTTACCCGACCGATGTCTTATCACGGCGGGAAGGTTGCTCTATCCACATATCGGCTGAAAGCTAGGGGGTCACACACTCCGCTGTTCAGGGGAGAGAAGAAGGGCGTTTCGGAGACCTCGGAGGAAGCCCGGAGGGCAACCGGTGGTATTTGATTACCATCTGTTGCACATCCGCTTCCATCCCTTCCGTCGAATAGAGATCAAAATCTACCCTAAATACAACTATACAAATGGCTTAGACGGGGAATGGGTTTGGCAGCTAATCTGCTACTTTTCTGGATTAATCCTGAGCGAAGAAGGGACAATTGTGCATACTATGCAGGATCGCGAGCCAAGATGGCAATCCAGCCTATGGAAAGTTGACCATTTCGAGAGGGCGGATTTATTCTCAAGAAATTGCTTCGCAGATTTTGTCCTGGCTTCGATCTCGGTGCTATGATGTCTACCGTTGCCTACCAATCCTCGTGGATGAATGACGAACTGCGGATGTACCGCAAGACGGTTCGCCAATTCATTCAAGAAGAATTTGTGCCGAACCAAGCCCGCTGGCGCCAGCAGCATCGCCCCGATGACAATGCCTGGACAGAAGCAGCCAAGGCAAGCATGCTACTCCCTGACATTCCCCAAGAAAACGGCGGAGGAGGAGGAACCTTCGCCCACGAAACTATTGTGAACGAGGAGCTCGCTAAGGCAGGAGTTCACTTCGGTTCCGCTATCCAGAGTACCGTGGGGCACTACATCCTCGCCTACGGCAGCGAAGAGCAGAAACGCAACTGGCTTCCCCGCATGGGGCGCGGCGAGCTGGTGGCCGCGATCGCTATGACCGAGCCGTCCGCCGGTTCTGACCTGGCCGGCATCAGAACGACTGCCCGCCGGGAAGGCGACCACTATGTCATCAACGGCTCGAAGACGTTTATCACCAACGGTTGGCACGGCAACCTCATCTGCCTCGCCCTAAAGACCGATGTCAGAGTTGCCGGCTTGAAGGGCATCTCGCTCATTATGGTCGAAACGAAAAATCTTCCCGGTTACCGCATTGGAAGTTCGCTCGAAAAGGTCGGCATGCACGGACTGGACACCACCGAGATTTTCTTCGACGACGTGCGCGTCCCAGTCTCGAATCTCCTCGGTGCCACTGAAGGACAAGGTTTCACCCAGATGCTTCAGCAATTGCCCTATGAACGCGTCACGATTGGGGTAGTCGCTGTCGCAACGGCGGAACGAGCTGTGGAAATTACAACCAAGTATGTGAAAGACCGCACAGCCTTCGGCAAGCCACTGATTGATTTTCAGAATACGCGATTCAAATTGGCGGAATGCAAAACGGAAGTTCATATCGGCCGCGTCTTCATCGACAACTGCATTGAGCGTTTCATGGCCGGCCAGCTCGATCCCGTTACCGCCGCCATGGCAAAGTACTGGCTGACCGAGTGTCAGTGCCGCGTTGTCGATGAATGTGTTCAATTGCACGGCGGCTACGGCTACATGCAGGAGTATCCGATCGCCCGCATGTGGGCCGACAGCCGCGTGCAGCGCATTTACGCCGGCACAAATGAAATCATGAAGGAGCTGATCGGTTGGTCGCTATAAATGTCGCTTTCCACCGGCAATGCGTTGTACGAAACCGTTCGCTACTCAAGCCGGGGAGCGAGGTTGCGATAAGTACTTTGCCAGCTCCTCATCGTTCAGGCCGGTTGCGTTCAGCGATTCCATGATTGGGTTGCTCCCAAGGGTGCACCGCACTCCGGGACTTAATGCTTTTGCGATGATAGAATCTACCAATATGACACGGATACCAAGGAATGACAGGGCGGAAGATCGGGTGATCGCCCGTGATCCGGACGAAAGCATAGCCAGTTCGCCGACGGCGACCGATGCCGAGCGTCAGCAACTGCTGGTGGATTGGAATAACACAGCAGTGGCATATCCCAGGAAGAATTTTTGCTTACACCAACTGATCGAAGAGCAGGCCGCGCGAACACCCAATCAGGAAGCTTTGGTATTCGAGCAACATACGTTGACCTACGGCGAACTCAACCGTCGCGCAAACAAACTCGCGCATTACCTGAAGGGACTGGGAGCTGGACCGGATGTAATCGTAGGGCTTTTCGTCGAGCGCTCACTGGAGGTGCTGGTAGGAATTCTTGGCATCTTGAAGGCTGGAGCAGCTTATGTGCCTATTGATGCAGGGTATCCTCAAGAGCGGGTCGCATTCATACTCACAGATGCTCACGTTAGTCTGTTACTCACGCAAACCAGTCTATTGGAAAATCTGCCGGTTGGCGCGGTGCAGGCCGTTTTCCTGGATACATTCGATTGGACTGACTCGGAAGGATCGACGCAAAATGATGCCCGCCTCGATCCAGGAAATCTCGCCTATGTGATTTATACCAGTGGTTCGACGGGCCGTCCCAAGGGTGTTTGTATCGAACACAGAAACATCGTCAATTATGTTTTGGGAGTTGCGGAACGCTTGCAACTCAAGCCCGGTATGAATCACGCGACCGTATCGACATTCGCCGCAGACCTGGGCAATACAGTGATTTTCCCGGCGCTGGCCACTGGTGGCCGCCTGCATATCATCTCGCAGGAGCGAGTTGAAAACCAGGCGCTACTCTCTGATTACTTCAGCCGTGAGAAGATTGACGTTTTAAAGATCGTCCCGTCACATTTGGCAGCATTGCAAACCGGGAAAAATCCGGAACAAGTGATGCCCAGAAAACGATTGATATTGGGTGGCGAGGCCTCGCGGCTGGATTGGATTGAGCAATTACGCGCTTTTTCACCAAACTGCGAGATTTACAACCACTATGGCCCTACGGAAACGACAGTAGGCGTGCTGACCTATCATGTCGATCCGCAATTACCCGTTACGCAGTCCGGCACGCTCCCTTTAGGTCGACCACTGCCCAACAGCCGCATCTACATACTCGATGAGGGTGGGCAACCGGTGCCTATCGGCGTGCAGGGCGAACTGTGCATTGGTGGCGCCGGTGTGGCGAGGGGCTATCTGAATCGTCCCGATCTGACCGCTGAGAAATTTGTTGCCGATCATTTCAGTCCTGATCCTAATGGACGAATGTATCGCACAGGAGATCGTGCACGTTACCTGCCGGACGGAAACATAGAGTTTGGCGGTCGCATTGACCACCAGGTCAAGATACATGGCTATCGAATCGAGCTCGGTGAAATCGAAGGCGCACTGCGCGAGCAGCACGGTGTGCGAGACGCCCTGGTGTTGGCGTGTGAAGATGAGTCCGGCAGTAAGGAGTTGGTCGCTTATGTGGTGCCGAAACGGGCGAATCAAGCGCTCTGGGGAAACAAAGAGCTCTATTTATTGCCCGATGGCTCGCCGGTGGCACATCTCAATAAGAGCGAAACGGATCACCTCTACAACGAGATCTTCGTTCAGCAAAAATATCTCCGTCATGGAGTTACGATTCACGATGGCGATTGCGTCGTGGATGCAAGCGCCAACATAGGGCTGTTTACCGTGTTTGTCAGCCGGCTGGCCCGGAATCTGCGGATTATTTCTCTTGAGGCCAACCCTACCGCATTTGCATGTCTGAAGGCTAACGCGGAAGCGTGGGGCACGGCTGTGAAATGTTTGCCAATTGGTCTCTCCAGAGAACATAGGTCATCGGAGCGGGAATTCTTCGAGGGATTGTCATTCGGATCAGGGCCCGATGGCCGGCTCCATACAAAGGCGGAATCGGCTCAGCAGCAAACTCTGTCCAGCATCATTGCAGAGGAGGGCATGGACCATGTCGACCTGCTCAAAATCAAGCTCGCAAACGGCGAAGTGGATGTCCTGCCAGACCTCAGCGCAGATGATTGGGCTAGGATTCGTCAGATGGTGATCGAAGTGGATCAGCAGGAAAACCTGCCGCCGATTACCACGCTGCTGGAGCAGCAGGGTTATGAGCTCCTAGTCGAGAAGGACCCCTTGGGAAATACGGAACTGTCTTACGTGTATGCGATCCGCCCGTCGGCGGAGGGGTCCCGCCTCCTACGGCAAGAACCAGCCAAAGTACAAGCCCGTTCACTACCATCCGCGGATGAAGAAATATTGACGCCCGTGACACTTCGAAAATATTTGAAGGAGCGGCTGCCACAGTACATGGTTCCGTCGGGGTTTGTCCTGATGGAAAAGTTTCCATTGACTTCGAACGGGAAGATTGATCGCAAGGCGCTTCCGGCATATTCTCACGAGAATATAAGGTCCGCTCACGATTTCGTCAGGCCGCAGACTAAGACCGAGAAGGATCTCGCTGCCATTTGGACGGGACTGTTGAAAGTGGAGAGCATAAGCATCCACGATGACTTTTTCGAATTAGGCGGGCACTCGCTGATGGCGATCAAGCTGGTGTCACAGATTCGGGATGTATTCGGAGTAGATCTACCGCTCGCGACCTTATTACAGGCTTCAACAATTGCGGGCCTGGCTGGGATACTTCGCAAGGAGGAATGGACGCCCTCGTGGTCTTCACTAGTTCCAATCAGGCCGGGCGGGTCCAAGCCACCTCTCTACCTTATGCATGCTCATGGCGGCAATGTGTTGGAGTACCATGCTCTAGCAAACCTGCTGGAACCTGACCAGCCAGTGTATGCCTTCCAGTCTAGAGGTCTCAATGGCCATATCGTGAAGGATTTATCATTGGAAGAGATGGCTTCGGCTTATATCGAGGAATTGAGAAGTTTTCAACCGAAGGGCCCATATTATTTGGGAGGTTTTTGCTTGGGTGGCTTGCTAGCCTTGGAAGCCGCTCAACAACTGATGGCGGCAGGGCAGGAGGTCGCCTTAGTCGTCGTGATCCAGTCGATGCATCCTGATGCTAGACGTTTCAAACCGACCGCAACGTTATTCCATCGCTGGTGGTACAGGACGACAAAACGAATCAATCTAGAAATGGAGAATTTATCCTACAGAGGAATGGGTTACGTTGCACAAAGGCTTCGCTACGCGTGGGACGTCGTTCGTGCCAAGGCTGCAATTGCTTTCGACAATAGGACTGGTAAGGCGCCTATAGATCCGTCACGTTTGCCCGCGCAGTATATCTTTCGGGCTATTGGAAATGAAAACAAAAAAGCTATGAACAAATATGTGCCGCGTCCGTACGATGGCGATGTTGTTCTATTTCGCGCCAGCAAGCAGTTGCGCGGAATCATTGCTGATGAATACCTGAATTGGAAGCAAGTTCTCCATGGCAATTTAGACGTTTGTGAAGTTCCTGGACACCAGCAAAATCTCATGCTGGAGCCAAATGTTTTACGGCTCGCTAAGGAACTCACCGATCGGCTGAAAGTTGCTCAGCAACGATTTGCAGCTAAGATGTGACGAAGGGCGAATACCGCGTCTCCGGCGATGCTGATGCCCTGAGGGCGTGCAACGGTAAGCTGATCAATGATGGAGATCAGCCTGGGAGTCTCCCACCGATATATTCTGATTCTCGCGGGAAAATGTGGAGACCAGGGACCGGTGGAAGCACGGTCTCAAGAGAAGTTTCTCAAATTCACAACGCCATATCCGGACGTTCTCTTGGACGATAACCAAGTCTTGTCCAGTCAGCCTTCCAGTCCGACAGACGCCCACCCGGTTCTAACAGATGTTTGCTACATCAAGAGTGACGCCAATCCTCAGACAAATGAAACGAAGAGCGTCCTTATGAAACGCGACAATGAATTGCATGAAACCACATGCCCAACCGATCAGTTACGACATTCCGAGGAACTGTGATTGGAATTATTGAGTGCGCATAGCGGAGTTCAATCCGAAGTGGGGGATGGAATGAAGGTCCGATTCAGCATCTTGATGCCCGCTTATAACCGAGAAAAATACGTCCGCCAAGCGATCGACTCGGTCTTATCTCAAGGTTTTACAGATTTTGAAGTGTTCGTGATTGACGATGGGTCCACAGATCAGACGCTGCAAGTGCTGGAATCCTACGGCCCACGCATCAAAGTACTTCAACAACGCAATCAAGGACCAGAAGTGGCTCGCAACAAGGCGGCTGCCTTGGCCAGCGGAGAATACCTTGTTCTGCTGGACAGTGATGATCTTCTTCTGCCCGGCGCACTTGGTATATACGATCGGATCATCCGAACTTTTGATTCACCACCCCTGATCATCGGATCCTTGATATCTTTTCAAGACGGAGAATCCATTCCTGCCCACTCACAGGCGCTGCTCCCAGTGAAGATTTTGAAGTATCCGACCTATCTCTCGAAGGACGTGCGAATCGACCTTTACACAAGCATGATTGTCACACGGAAGTCGGTATTCGACGAGGTGGGAGGCCTTCGAAACAGCACTGCCACAACGTTTCACCTTGATGGCTTCAATCTTATCCTTAAGGTCGGGACTTACGGACCCTGCGTTTTCGTTCGAAAACCCTACACCGTCGCGTATCGCCAACACGCTTCAAATACCCTGCGGAATCTGAGAGCGATAGCCGACGGAATTCTTGTGCTGGTTCGTTCGGAGCACCAAGGAGAATACCCTGGAGGGAGCAAGGGCCGTAGGGGCCGATACGCTTTTATCGGCGGAATCGCATCCACGTGGGCCATCAAGTACTGTTGGCGCGGAGGGCAAATAAAACTGGGGATGAGATTGCTTCTTGGGAGTGCCCCGATGGTCTTTGTCGCAGTATGGAAGAAATTCTCAAACTATTTGCGCAAACCCATTCAGCCGATCGTTTTGCCCGAATAGGAATTCGTTTCTGTCACACACGGCGCGGCGCGCACATTTTCCGCTACCATCACAGAGAGCGTTGCCAGGCAGATCAGATGTGAACTAGCATGTCAGCTTGAGCCACGGGAGCCGTTTACTGGATGCCTATGCAATTCAAAAAACTGGGTAAGTCGCAAACGCTATTGCCTGAGATTGGGCTCGGGACGTCGAATTACGCGGGCGGAATCGAGCCGCTCCGGGCGGGCATTGAGCATGGCGCAGTTCTAATAGATACAGCCGAGTCCTATGGGACTGAAGAAGCCGTCGGAATGGCTATCCGCGGCTTGCGCGATCGGGTTTTTATCGCCACAAAAGTCACGCCACGGAATTTCCGTCGGCGGGATTTGATTGCCGCCGCCGAAAAAAGCCTGCGTCGACTCGGCACCGACCGGATCGATCTCTATCAGCTTCATTGGCCTAACTATACGGTTCCCATCGCAGAGACGATGGCGGCGATGGAATCGCTAGTGGACCAGGGAAAGGTGCGCTTTATCGGAGTCAGCAAATTCTCCGTCGGAGAATTGAAGAGAGCGCAAGCTGTCCTGTCAAAATACCAGATAGTCTCCAACCAAGTGCGCTACAGTCTTGTCGAAAGATCGATTGAAAAAGATTTGTTGCCGTATTGTCAGCAGGCCGGAATCACGGTCATTGCCTTCAGCCCATTGGGAAATGAATTCTCAAATATTCGACAGAACGATCCCGAGCGAGTGCTAGAGCAGATTGCCTCTCGATCCGGAAAGACCGCAACTCAGGTCGCGCTCAATTGGCTGGCTGCAAAGAATAATGTGGTGGTCATTCCCAAAGCATCGACTGTGGACCACGTCGTAGAGGATTGTGGTGCTTCTGGCTGGCGACTATCGCAAGCCGATGCCGAACTACTGGAAACTCATATCCGATACCGCCGTCGTGGCCGTCTAGAACGCCTAACCCGACGCTGGGCAACACACGCTTTCCAATTGTGTGGCCGGCACATGTGATTTCCATTACGTAAACCTGCACCGCTAGCCGCAGCGATCTGATTCGAGTGGGCGGTTCGGAATCGATGGCAGGCCCATGGAAGTTACTTGATTAGAATAAGGGAAGTCTTTGGCCAAACTGGGATAGGATTTTTCCATCTCCTGGTAGATTCCATAACCTGGATGGAGTACCTTCATGAATACCAGGCTACAGTTTATTGAAAACAATGCACTTACTTTGAGTTTAAGATGAATGCCTAGAAGCCGTTGGCATCCCAAGTGCTCTCATTACTGGAGGTTGGAGCATGTCCGGTCAGGCCAATGCTTGAACGGCAAGGATCATCTCCAACAATTCGATTGCCCGGAAGTTAGAAAACGTTAGAAAGTGATGGGTCGATTTGACCTGCCGCCGGGAGACAGGGGGAGGCATGAAAGGCGTCGTATTAGCAGGCGGGACCGGCAGCCGGCTCAATCCGCTCACGCGGGTAACCAACAAGCATCTTCTTCCTATCTATGACAAGCCGATGGTGTATTACCCGATCCAGACCCTGGTGAATGCGGGCATCCAGGAAATTCTGCTGGTGACGGGCGGCAAGAATGCCGGCGACTTCCTCAGGCTGCTCGGCAACGGGCGCGATTTCGGTTTGAAGCACATTCACTACACCTACCAGGAAGGCGAAGGGGGAATCGCGCAGGCGCTGGGACTGGCCGAATATTTCGCCGGCGACGATCCCATTTGCGTCGTGCTGGGCGACAACATTATCGAGAACAACATCTGCCAGGCCGTCGAGAATTTTAAGAAGCAGAAGGAGGGCGCCAAGATTCTGCTGAAGGAAGTTGCCGACGCGCAACGGTTCGGCGTGGCGGAACTCCGGGGAAATCACGTGGTCGGCATTGAGGAAAAACCCAAGAATCCGAAATCGAATTACGCCGTGGTCGGTATCTATCTGTTCGACAAGACTGTTTTTCAGAAAATTCGCCGCCTGAAGCCCTCCGGACGCGGAGAACTCGAGATCACCGACGTGAATAACTTCTTCATAGAGGAAGGGAAACTCACCTGCGAAATACTGGAAGGCTGGTGGACCGATGCCGGCACGTTCGAATCCTTGCTCCACGCCAATAATCTGGTCTCCAAGACGGGCGCAAACAAAATGCCTCAGCCACACCTCACGCGGGCGACGGTGACGCAGGAAGTAAACCGATGAAAATGTTTGTCACCGGCGGAGCGGGTTTCATCGGCTCCAATTTCATCCGGCATGCGCTC
This sequence comes from Terriglobia bacterium, assembly GCA_041478355.1. Lineage (GTDB taxonomy): Bacteria > Acidobacteriota > Terriglobia > Acidiferrales > UBA7541 > Palsa-360. Next base: position 28,179 of record JBGOVX010000008.1, read on the forward strand.
TCGCTCAATCGGGGATATCAGGTCGTCAACTACGACAAGCTCACCTATGCCGGAAACCTCGCGAACCTGGATTCGGTGGCGGACAATCCGAATTACGGGTTCGTCCGAGGGGATATTTGCGACGCGGCCGCGGCCGAACAGGCCATGCGCGGCTGTGACGCGGTCGTTCACTTCGCCGCGGAGTCGCACGTGGACAGGAGCATTTACGAGCCCGCGCCAGTCATCGAGACCAATGTGACGGGCACGTTCATCCTGCTCCAGGTGGCGCGCAGATTGCACGTCGAGCGGTTTGTCCACGTCTCCACCGACGAAGTGTACGGCGATATGGCTCCGGGCGCCTTCGCGGATGAGAATTCACCATTAGAGCCGAGCAGCCCATATTCGGCTTCCAAGGCCGGCTCCGATCTGCTGGTGCGCTCCTACGTGCGCACGTTTGGATTTCCGGCCCTGATCACGCGTTCGTCGAATAACTATGGCCCCTACCAGTTCCCTGAAAAATTCCTTCCTCTAATGATTACCAACGCCCTCGATGACAAGCCGCTGCCAATTTACGGCGACGGGAAGCAGCAGCGCGACTGGTTGCACGTGGAGGACAATTGCCGGGGCGTGCTCGCCGTGCTGGAGCGCGGACGCGCTGGCGAGGTATATAACATCGGCGGAATGGACATCGAAGAAAATCTTACGCTTGCCCGGCGGTTACTGCGCCTGATGGGCAAGCCGGATAGCTTGCTCACCTATGTGAAGGATCGTCCCGGCCACGATCGCCGATATGCGCTGCATTGCAAAAAGATGGAGGATGAGCTGGGCTGGAAGCCACTGATTCCTTTTGAGCAAGGCTTGCGGCAAACCATCGATTGGTACAAGTCGAACAGCGAATGGATGGCGGCGGTGCGTGGCGGCGAATACCGCTCCTACTACGAGAAATATTACGTGAACCGGGACTCCTCCCTGCGCGCAATTTCATCGGCTGAACCTAAAATCTCAGTGTAGGGCCGCCGGCTGCAAATTCCGATGCAGGGAAGTCCCAAATTTGACCGGTGAACTAGGTCCATCGGTCCGTCGAGGTTTCGATCCTTTTGCAGCGGCTGGATACATCTCTCCCGGGCGTCTGGGAACTCCACGCGAAAGTGTTCCGCGATCCGCGGGGCTTTTTCATGGAGACCTACCACCAGAAGAAGTTTGCCGGTTTCGGCATTGCCGATGTTTTCGTCCAGGACAATCACTCGCGCTCGGCGAAGGGCGCGCTGCGGGGACTTCACTATCAGTTGCAGCATCCGCAGGCCAAGCTATGCCGAGTGATTGAAGGGGAAGCGCTGGATGTAGCCGTGGACATCAGGCTGGGATCGCCAACTTTCGGGAAATGGGCCAGCGTCCTGCTTTCCGAGAAGACGCAGAATCAGATTTATATTCCCGGCGGATTTGCGCATGGCTACGTGGCCTTGACCGGCACCGTCCAGTTTCTTTATAAGTGCAGCGACTTTTACGATCCCGCCGATGAGCATGGAATCATTTGGAATGACCCCGGCTTGGCGATCTCTTGGGGCGTTTCCAATCCTCTGGTTTCCGATAAAGACGCAAAATATCCAACCCTGGCGGCAATGCCGCTTGAACTCCTGCCGGTTTATCTCGAGAAATGAAGCCTGCCATTCTACTCACCGGCGTGAATGGCCAGGTCGGACAGGAGTTGAGCCGGATATTGCCGCAGGTCGGCAGCGTGACCGCTCTTGACCGACAGCAATTAGACCTTGCCAAGCCGGGTGAAATTCGGCGAGTGATTCGTGCCGTCCGCCCCACCATTATCGTGAACGCCGCCGGGTACACGGCTGTCGACAAGGCCGAGTCGGAGGAAGCGATCGCGCGCGCCATCAACGCCGATGCGCCGGCTGTGATGGCGGAGGAAGCGCAAAATATCGGCGCTTCACTTGTTCACTACTCGACTGACTACGTATTCGACGGTTTGAAGACCGTGCCATATGCCGAAAACGATCCGAAGAATCCGCAGAATGTGTATGGGCAAACTAAACTCGACGGCGAGCGCGCTATTCAGCAGTCGGGCGTGCCGCACTTGATCTTTCGCACTGCGTGGGTCTATGGGACCCGAGGCCGGAATTTTCTTCTGACCATCCTGCGACTGGCGACGCAATCGGAAGAATTACGAATCGTTAGCGACCAGACCGGCGCGCCTACATTGAGCGGAGAGATTGCCCGAGCCACAGTGGAAATCTTGACTCAAATTTACTCCACGGATAAGGATCAGGTCCATTTGGAGGATGTCAGCGGCGTTTATCACCTGACAGCCGCCGGAGAGACAACCTGGTACCAGTTCGCGAAGGCCGTTCTTGAGAAGGCCGCGCGCAGCGATCCTCATCTTCCTTGGCTGGCAGCCGCTACAAAAAATCTCCCCTTGATCGCTCGACGGGTGACTCCCATTACAACCAAGGAGTATCCAACGCCCGTTCGCCGGCCGCCCTATTCGGTCCTTTCAAATGCCCGCCTGGCTCAGACTTTTCACCTGCAATTGCCGGACTGGCAGACACAACTTAGTTCCATCTTTGCCGGCCAATCCGAATCCTGCTAATCTCTCCGCATCAATACAGTCCGGCCATAGATGCTCGTCCGGAAGCAAGCGTCCGCGCCGTAACGCGCCGAGTTGACACCGTGCGGCCCGAGACATAGACTGCCTCTGGACAATTAGCAGGCATGGGAAGTGGGAAAGGCCGCGAAAATCGGCCACGGTCCCGCCACTGTGAACGGCGAAATGCCGTAAGTCAGGACACCCTCCCAAGCCGATGTAGCCGGCGCTCTTCGCGAGAAAGAGCGTGGCGCTGCGCCCCGCTTTCTCGTGGGGCTTTTTTATTGCCGGAAGCCGAATCGATGAAGTTCAACCAAGCGATGCCTGGCGCCCATGCCGGGTCCGGGAAAAAGTTCAGGAAGCTTCGCGTGGTTGTATTGCGCGCGGGAATGTCGCTGCTTTTCTGGTTCTTATGCGGCGCACCGGTTATGCCGCAAACGCCGGTCGCGCCGTCCACTGCCGGGCTTGCAACGACCGCTCCTGCATTTCAAGTTTTTACCGACGAAGTCGGCCGCCGGGTGGAGATTCCCGCGGAAGTGAAGCACGTCGTGTCGCTCGCGCCGAATCTCACGGAGATCGTATTCGACTTGGGGGATGCCGATCGCCTGGCTGGTGACACGGATTTTTGCGACTATCCAGATGAAGCCTCGAAGAAACCCCACGTGGGCGGACCCATCAATCCGAATCTCGAGCAAATCGTGTCGCTCAAGCCCAGTCTGATTCTCGCGACGAAATCCATCAATCGCCGGGAAACAGTGGATGCTCTGGCGCATATCGGTCTGCCCGTGTATGTCACTGATCCCCATTCTGTCGACGCGATGATCGCTTCGGTGGAACACCTCGGCGCTGTCCTGCACGCCGAAAAAGCGGCCGCGCCGCTGGCCGGAGAGCTTCGCGCGCGCCTTGCTGATTTGGACCGTCGTCTTGCCGGCACGACGCCGAGCCGGGTACTATTCGTGGTCTGGAGCGCGCCGCTGATCTCGATTGGACGTGACACCTTTATTGCCGACGCTCTGCGCCATGCGCGAGCGCAATCCGTGGTGGACACCGCAGCCGAATGGCCGCACGTCAACCTCGAGGAAATTGTGCGTCTCCAGCCGGAATTTCTGGTCTTTGCGAGCGCGCACGCTGGTGACACGCAGCATGAAATCGAGGCGTTGCGCACCCGGCCCGGCTGGAGGGACCTGGATGCGATGCGCCGCGGGAACATTGTCGTCATCAGCGAGGCCATCAATCGTCCGGCGCCGCGCATGGTCGATGCTATTGAACAGCTGGCGCGCGCGCTGCACTCCGATTCTTTTGCATCGCGCAGTCCCCAATTGGCCGCCGCCGCAAATATCTCTCTGGAGGACTGCTCATGCGCCCGCTGACGCTCAAGCGATTGCTATGGACCTGTGGCTTGCTAGCTGTAGTGTTGCTGGGCTGCGTGGTGCTGGCTCTGAAATTGGGAGCCGTGCCGATCTCGGTCACCGACCTGATGTGGGACCTGGGCCGCGTTGCCGTCGGGGGTAGCGACCCGCTTCCGTCCGAATATAGCATGATCGTTTTTGACCTGCGCTTGCCGCGCATTTTGCTTGGAATTCTGGTAGGCGCGTCGCTTTCGGTGGCCGGCGCCAGCTTTCAGGCGTTGCTGCGCAACCCCCTGGCGGACCCGTTCGTGCTGGGGGTTTCCAGTGGCGCGGCACTGGGTTCCATCCTGGCGATGATTGTTGTGCCGCAACTCGCCTTGTTAACGCCACTGGGCGCTTTTCTGGGGGCTATCGCGACCATTGCCGCAGTCTACTTTCTGGGCCGCCGCGAAGGACAGCTCGATAGCTCGACGCTGCTGCTTGGCGGTATCATCTCCGCCTCGTTTCTTTCCGCCATCATCATGTTCCTGATGACGACCCTCGCCGGGCGCGATCTGCGGGGCATGGTGTTCTGGCTGATGGGAGATCTCTCGACGCCTGTTTCCGCCGGACTGCGGTGGATACTTACCGTGGGCCTTTTCGCCGGAGTTGGGGCGATTTACACAACTGCCGCGGACCTGAATCTGCTGCTCTCGGGCGAGCGGGAGGCCATACACCTGGGCGTGGACGTGACGCGCGTCAAGCTTGTTGTCTACGTGTCGGCATCGCTGCTAACGGCCTTGGCCGTTTCGGCCAGCGGAGCCATCGGCTACGTGGGCCTGCTGGTGCCTCATGCGATGAGGCTGCTATTTGGTTCGGACTATCGCCTGCTGATTCCGGCTTCCGCATTGGGCGGTGCAATCGTTATTGTTCTGGCCGATACGCTGGCGCGCACCATTGTCGCGCCCACCGAATTGCCGGTTGGCGCAATGACGGCGATGGCCGGCGCGCCTGTATTTATTTATCTGCTTCGACGAGGGACGCGGTGAGCGTCCCTGAAACGAGGACGCGGTGAGCGCGCCCGAAACTTCCGAGCAGAAACTTGGCGAACCGCCCAAGCATGGCCGGACCGAGCCCCTCAATGTTGAGCAGGCGAGCTTCGCATACTCCGCCAGCGCGCGGTCCACTCCGACGTTTACTCTTGCAGCGACCACTTTTCAGGCGCACGAGCGCGAACTAGTTGCCATTCTTGGCCCCAACGCCAGCGGCAAATCCACGCTGCTGCAGTTGATTGCGGGAACGATTGCTCCACTTTCCGGGCGCGTCGAACTCGATGGACAGGAAACCAGCCGCCTCGATCCCAGGATCAGGGCACAGCGTATCGCGGTGGTGCAGCAGGAAAGTCCCGTCGTCTTTCCAGCGCTGGCCGGAGATTATGTATTACAAGGCCGCCATCCCTACGGACAGGGGCTGCGCTTGGCGAGTAAGGAAGACATCGCCATCGCGGAAAATGCCCTGGCGCAGGTTGGCGCGCAGCACCTGGCCGGGCGGAGAATGGCCGAACTTTCCGGCGGTGAAAAACAACGCGTCATTTTGGCGCGCGCATTGGCACAGCAGCCGCGGCTGATCCTGCTTGACGAGCCAACGCTGCATCTCGATATCGGCGCACAGGTGGAATTATTGGAATGCCTGCGGGAACTGGCCGAGGAGCACCGCTACGCCGTCGTGATCGTGACGCACGAACTGGCGCTGACCGCGGAATTTGCCGACCAGGTGGTGTTGCTGCAGCACGGGCGTTGCTTGCGCGTGGGGTCGCCCGCCGCCGTGTACCAGAGGGAGCTGCTCGAGCAGGTCTTCGAAGCGCCGCTCGATGTGGAGCCGGGTCCCGCGGGAAGGCCGCGCGTGAACTTGCGAGCGCGGCGCCGCCAGGACGCGACGTAGTGTTGTAATTTGGAAACTGCAACATAGATTTGCAGGTTGAAACTGCGACATGGGGTCGCAGATTATTCAAGACTGAAAAAATATTGTTGCGCGGCGCGCGCCCCCATGGGCGCTCCGCGAGATCGTTCACCCGGAGCACTGCGACGTCCCAGCCACGCCGGGACGCCGCCGCTCCGCTACATTCAACGCAGACTCCGTGGCGGGAAGACGGTGCAAACCCGTCGCCGACGCGCGACTGTAAGGCGGAGAATTCCGCGTAAGCCACTTTCTCGACACCTGGGATGGGAAGGCTGCGCGGCGCAGTACCGCCGAGCCAGGAGACCGACGGAGTCCGCAACCGCGAAAGCCGGAAACGATCCCGGACACGCGGAAATCTTTGCCTCCCGCGCGAGACGGGAGAGGAGACTCCTCATGCGTATTTCCGTTCGTGCATTGACCTTTTTTTGGCCCGCCGTTTTTTTGATCGTGTTTTCCGTGATGTCTTCCGCCGCGGCACAATCGCAAATCTCCGCCACGCTCACCGGCAGTGTCACCGATCCGCGAGGCGCGTCTATCGCCGGAGCGGAAGTCAGCGTGGCATCTGTTCCGCCGGCGGGTCAGCCGAAACATGCAGTCTCGATGGGCGATGGCCATTTTGCAGTGGCGCTCGCCGCGGGCCGCTATCGCGTCAGGATTTCGCGCGATTCCTTTGCAACGGTCGAGCAGGAAATCACAGTGACTGCTGGTGAAGCGCGCGAGTGGAACGTTCGCATGACGCTCGAGCCGCTCTCCGCGAAAGTTGAGGTCACCGCGCAGACTCTTCCTGTCAACGCTGATTCCTCACCCGCGCCTCTCAGCACCCTCACGCGCCAGGACATCGAACGGCGCAACGCCGCGTCGCTGCCCGAACTGCTGTCTGCGCTCCCGGGCTTCAGCCTGGGGCGCACGGGCCCTGAAGGCGGCTCGACGTCGCTGTTCCTGGATGGTGGCAACTCGAATTACACAAAAGTTCTTGTGGATGGGGCTCCGGTCAACCAACCCGGCGGCTTTGTGGAATTCTCCAATTTCACGCTCGACAACATCGAGAAAATTGAAGTAGTTCACGGCGCGGAAAGCGCGCTCTACGGCTCGGACGCGATGGGTGGCGTGATTCAGATTTTCACGCGCCGCGGGACCACGCGCATACCCGAATTCACGGCATTTTCGGAAGGAGGCAATTTCGCAACCGGCCGCGGCGGCGCGGAACTTTCCGGCTTGCTGGGCCGATTCGACTATTCCGGCGGGGTTTCGGATCTCGAAACGCAGGGCCAAGGTCCCAATGACGCATTTCGCAATCGAACGCTATCCGGAAACTTCGGATGGCGCCTTTCCGACACAGCGCATGTGAATCTTGCCCTGCGCGACACCGTCAGCGACGCAGGCACTCCCGGCCAGACGCTGCTCCATCCGGCGGCGAACCTCACCGACAGCATTGCCCAGCACAATTTCAACGCGAGCTTGCACGCGGATTTTACTTCGGGCTCGCATTGGCGCCACCAATTGAGTGGCACGGAGTCCTACTATCGCTATCTCAATATCGATCCGTTTTTTCCAACGTTCTTTCAATACAACCGCTCGGGCTTCTCTGGGCAGTCCACGTACCTGGAGCACGGGCTCGCTGTGACCGCCGGATACGAATACGAGGTAGAAAACGGATTTCTCAGCTCTATCGGGATGCACGCGCGCCGCAACAACCAGGCAGGTTTTCTCGACGCGCGCTGGCAGCCGATTGCGCGGCTGACGCTCGGCGCCGGGGCGCGCGCCGAAGACAACGCCGATTTCGGAACGCGCGTCGTGCCCCGCGCAGGCGCATCCTACGCGCTGCGAATCGCTCCAGGCGCGTTCGGTGACACGCGCCTGCGCGCATCCTATGGGCAAGGAATCGTGGAGCCGAGGTTCGATCAAACCTTCGGGAACGACCCCTGTTTTTCGGGGAATCCTGATCTCTCACCCGAGCAAAGCCGCACGGTTCACGCGGGATTGGAGCAGAAACTGGCCTCGGACCGCGTGCGCTTCACCGCGGATTATTTCGACAGCCGCTTCCACAACATCATCAGCTTTCTGTTCGTTTCACCCTCGGCTGCGTGTCTGGCAACCGGGGCCCCGTTTGGCGCGGGCACATTTTTCAACACCAACCTGGCGCGCGCTCGCGGCGCGAACCTTTCCGGCGAAGCGCGACTCACGCACTGGCTCAGCGCCAGCGCAAACTACACGTACGATTCCACGCGCACGCTCTCCGCGCCTACCGATCCGCTTAATGTCGATCCCAACTACCTTCCGGGCAGCCGCCTGCTGCGCCGCCCGGTCAACTCCGGAAACGCCATGTTGAATGCGGCATTCCGGCGAATGAACTGGAACCTCTCCGGATATTTCACCGGCCAGCGCGCCGATTACAATTATACCGGCCAGATTATGAACCCAGGGTATGCGCGGTTTGATTTTGCAACCTCGTATAATCTCTCCCACGGCGTCAGCTTCTACGGGCGCATCGCAAATCTTGCCGATAAAAAATATCAGGAAGTGTACGGCTACCCCGCGCTGGGCCGCGAGTTCCGCGTCGGGGTGAAATACACCACGCGCCGTGACTGAGGCCTCCATGCCAGAAGACGTCCTGTTTTGCTGGAGCGGCGGAAAAGACAGCGCGATGGCGCTGCATGCGCTGCAATCGACGCAAGGGCATCGCATTACCTCGTTGCTCACGACCGTGACGCAGGAGTACGACCGCATCAGCATGCACGGTGTACGCCGCGTGTTGCTCGAGCGGCAGGCTGCATCGCTCGGCCTGCCGCTTCACACGGTTCTGATTCCTCCGCAGTGCGTCAATGCCACCTACGAAGCACGAATGAAGGAGGCACTCACCGAACATCTCGCGCGCGGCGTGCGGCGAGTTGCTTTCGGCGACATTTTTCTCGAAGACCTGCGCGTTTATCGCGAGCGGAATCTCGAGCAGCTCGGGATGGAGGCGCTCTTTCCCATCTGGAAGCGCGACACGCGCGAACTGGCCCGCGATTTTCTGCGCCTGGGATTTCGCGCGATCGCAGTCTGCGTCGATCCTCGCGTTCTCGATTCGTCATTCGCGGGTCGCGAGCTTGACCAATCGTTTTTCGCCGATTTGCCGCCCAATGCCGATCCTTGCGGAGAAAACGGCGAGTTCCATACTTTCGTTTTCGATGGCCCGGTATTCAAGACGCCGATTTCTTTCGTCGCCGGAGAAAAAGTAGTCCGCGACGGTTTCTGTTTTTGTGATGTATTGCCGGTGTGAAAGAAGGCAAACCCGCTGGCATAATAGGCAAACCGTTGCATGTGGAAAGGGTCAAGATGAATAAGCGCAAGCTCGGCAACTCGGGATTGGAAATCTCGCCCCTGGTTTTTGGCGGAAACGTGTTCGGATGGACGGTTGATGAACTCGCGTCTTTCAAGCTTCTCGATGCGTTTGTGGCCGCGGGATTCAATGCCATCGATACCGCCGACATGTATTCCAAATGGGCTGCGGGCAACCAGGGAGGAGAGTCGGAGACGATTCTTGGCAAATGGATCAAGCGAAGCGGCAATCGAGAAAAAGTGATCATCGCGACGAAAGTAGGCTTGGAGATGGGGCCGGGAAAGAAGGGGCTGTCACGATCCTATATTTTTGCTGCTGTGGAAGCATCCTTGCAACGTCTGCAGACCGACTACATCGACCTCTATCAATCACATAAGGATGACCCGGACACCCCGCTGGAGGAAACTCTGGGAACATATGCGGAATTAATCAAGCAAGGCAAAGTCAGGGCCATCGGGGCTTCCAACTATAAGGCGGATAGACTCGCCGCGGCCCTGGAAATCAGCAGGAAGCATGGGCTGCCCAGGTATCAAAGCCTGCAACCGAACTACAGTCTCTGCGAGCGCGTGGAGTACGAGGCGGAACTTGAACCCGTGTGCCAAAAGGAAGGGCTCGGCGTCATCAACTACTATCCCTTGGCCAGCGGTTTTCTCACCGGCAAATACCGGTCGGAAGCCGATGTGGCGAAAAGCGCTCGCGCCCAATCGGTAAGAAAGTATGTCAATGAACGCGGGTTCACAATTCTTCGAGCACTGGATGATGTCGCGAAAAAACATAATTCCACTCCTACCAGGGTGTCACTCGCGTGGTTGCTCGCGCGCCCCAGCATTACGGCGCCCGTTGTGAGCGCCACCAGTCTCGGACAGTTGAGCGATTTAATTGCGTCCGTCGATCTGAAACTCGACCGCGCTTCCATCGAACTTCTCAATCGCGCAAGCGCGTAAACCCGCCTGGCGTGGACTAATTCCATGTTTCCGCGAGTCCCGGAGGGACGTCACAACGTAGCCCACAGCGGAAGCTGTGGGAAAACGTATCCAGAATAACCAGAAAGCCCCGGCAGGGGCGACACATGGGATTCAACCACAAGCAATTCGCCTGTTACCGCCCCACCTGGCATGCCCGCCAAGCGAACGCGGCGAATGGTATACTATGCGATTCTTATGGCCAAGCTGACACAGGACGGGGCGGGTATTTCGCCGGAAGTGATGGCGGGCTATGAGCCGGTCATTGGCCTGGAAGTCCACGTGCAACTGAAGACCGCGACCAAGGCTTTCTGCGCCTGCTCCACCCGATTTGGCGACCCGCCAAATTCCAATACCTGCCCGGTATGCCTGGGGCTGCCCGGGGCGCTGCCGATGCTGAACCGCCGCGCCGTCGAGCTCGGCATTCGCGCGGCCCTGGCGCTACACCTGGACGTGCAAGCAAGCTCGCGATTCGCCCGCAAAAATTATTTCTATCCTGACCTGCCCAAGGGTTATCAAATTTCCATGTACGAGCTGCCGCTGGCCGTTGGCGGCTGGCTGGAGATTGACCACGACGGCCAAACCAAGCGAATCGGCATCACTCGCCTGCACCTGGAAGATGACGCCGCGAAAAATCTCCACGAAGGGTTTGAGGATTCCAAGGAAAGCAGCTACGTCGATTACAACCGTGGCGGCACCCCGCTAGCCGAAATTGTCTCCGAGCCCGACTTGCGATCGCCCACCGAAGCGCACGCCTATTTGACGGCGCTTAAGCAGGTGCTGCTTTATACCGAAGTGAGCGACTGCAATATGGAGGAAGGCTCGCTGCGCTGCGATGCCAACGTCAGCGTGAGGCGCCGGGGCGAGGAAAAGTTCGGTACCAAGGCGGAAGTGAAAAATCTGAATTCCTTTCGCTACCTGCAGCGCGCGCTGGAATACGAAATCGAGCGGCAAATCTCCGTGCTCGAATCCGGCGGCAAGATCACGCAGGAAACTCGCCTGTGGAATGTTGCCGCGGGACGCACCGAGCCGATGCGCTCGAAGGAATTTGCGCACGACTATCGTTATTTCCCCGAACCAGACCTGCTCCCGGTGCGTGTGAGCGCGGCATGGCGCGATGAAATTGCGGCCGCGATACCCGAATTGCCGGAGGCGAAACGCAAACGGTTTGTGCGCGATTTCGGGATCACGCCGTACGACGCCGAGGTGCTCTCCTCGACGCGCGCGCTCGCCGATTATTTTGAAGCCGTGGCCCGCGCGGGCGCTCCGGCCAAGCCCGCCGCCAACTGGATACAGGTCGAACTTCTTCGCCAGTTAAATGAAGCGGGAAAAGAAATCGCGGAGAGTCCCGTCGCTCCCGCGGAACTGGCGGCTCTGGTGACCAAGGTCGAGAGTGGCGAGATTAACGCCGCGACGGGAAAGAAAGTGTTTGCGCGGATGTTTGAAACGGGCAAGCCCGCGGCTGAGATCATTGCGGCGGAAGGTTTCAGCCAGGTCAGTGACACCGGAGAAATCGAACGCTGGTGCCGCGAAGTGATCGAGAAGAATCCCGATAATTTGGCGAAATACCGCGCGGGCAATGAGGGCGTGTTCAAATTTTTCGTCGGCCAGGTGATGCGCGCCTCGCGCGGCCAAGCCAATCCCCAGACCGTGAATGACACATTGAAGCGATTGCTTTCGTGAGGAAAAAGAAGGAGCCAAAGATGTTAAAGGAAGGCGACACAGCACCGCCATTTCGTCTGGCTGGCGATGACGGCCGCGAAATCTCGCTGGCCGGGCTGCGCGGCAAGCACGTCGCGCTGTATTTTTACCCCAAGGCAAGCACGCCCGGCTGCACCATCGAAGCCATCGAGTTTCGAGAGATGAAGGCGGATTTCGACAAGCTGAACGCCATCGTTCTTGGCTGCAGCGCTGATTCGGTGGCGGCGCAGGCGAAATTCAAGGTCAAACAAAAACTGAATTTTCCGCTGCTGAGTGATCCGGAATTCATGGTGATCGAAGCCTACGGCGCGCGGCGCATGAAAAGCTTTCTGGGAAAATCGTTTCTCGGGATTGTGCGCAGCACCGTCCTGATCGGTCCCGATGGAAAGGTGGAGAGGATTTGGGCCACGGCTAAATCCAAGGGCCATGCCGCGGAAGTCGTGGAGGCGCTGAAAACCCTTCAGTAGAAGCGAGTTCATTTTCCACAGTCTTGCAAACCTGATTTGTGAGTGTGCCGCGGATCTTAAAGTGTTGTGTGGAACGCGCCGTCGCGTTCTTCGATCAGGAGATTGTCAATCAGGCGGGCCGCGCCGATTCGCGCCGCAAGCAAGCCATAGCACCTGCTGCGCAATCGCGTGACCCGCTCCAGCGTTTCCGCATCCACCAGTTCCACATAATCCGGCTCGGCCAGCGGCTCGGTTCGAAGGACTTCGCGCATCGCGGCTTCCAGGCGTGCCGCGTCGCGCTCGCCACGCGCAATCGCCGAGCGGGCCCCGTCGAGCGCGCGATATAGAACCAGGGCCGCCCGCCGGTCAATCGCGGAGAGATACGCATTTCGCGACGACAGCGCCAGACCGTCCGGCTCGCGCACGATCGGACACACGATAATTTCCGGGTCCAGGTGCAAATCGCGCGCCATCTGCTGGATCAGCCGCGCCTGCTGCGCATCCTTGCGGCCGAAAAACGCCTTTTGCGGCTGCACGATCTCGAGGAGCTTGAGCACCACGGTCAGGACGCCGCGAAAATGTCCGGGCCGCACGCGGCCTTCGAGGCGATCGGAAAGTTCCTCCACATTCACCCAGGTTCGGAATCCCGGCGGATACATCTCCGCGGCCTCCGGCGCAAATAAATAATCCACACCCGCGTTTTCGAGGCGCTGGCGATCGGTTTCGAATGAGCGGGGATATTTCTGGAAATCTTCACTGGGTGCAAACTGCTTGGGATTCACAAAAATGGAGGCGATGACGGGCCGGCATTCGGATATGGCCGCGCGCACCAGCGACAGGTGGCCTTCGTGCAGCGCGCCCATGGTAGGCACGAAACCCGCCGAACGCCCCTCGGCACGCGCCTGGCGCGTCACCTGTTTCATCCAATCGATGGTGTGGATGGTTTCCAATTATTTGTGTTTTCCGCGGAATTCAGGCGCTGGCGCTCGCGGCTCGCTCGCGATAGAAGAGAATCAAGTCTGTCGAAACCGCCTTCGCGCCCAACTGCCGCAACAGTGCGGTGACTTGCCCGCGATGATAGGTGGCATGGTTCGAGAGTTGATGCAGGGTCTGCCACAGCGGATTTGAAAACGCCTCCCCCGTCAGTGTCTTATAGTGGATGACGCGCTCCAGCTCCTGCGGGGAGAGCCTCGAGACGTAATCGAGATAATAGCGATCCATTTCTTCGAGCTTGGCGCGCACCGCCGCGAGGTCCGGAAACGCACTCGCCGCGGGATGAGTAGTGGGCGAACGGCCTTGGATCCGCTCATTCCAAATCCATTCGGCGCCGTAAAGATGCGCGAGCGTGTCCCGGACAGATTTAAAACTCGAGCCCAAATCCCGCGTGAATTGTTCGCTGGTGAGCGCCGCGCAAGCATCCAGAATTCGCTGGTCGGCCCATTGGTTGTATTGGAACAGCAGGCGAATTTGCTCAGGTGTTTGCATAAAATTCCTCCGGCATGGATTCTAACCTAGCAAGTGCATTGTGCGTGTTCAGCGTTGCCGCGTTAACGGCGCTGCGCGATGCTCCGGGGACAGATGGTAGGACTCTTCATCCGAGGGAAATTGTCCCTGCTGAACGTCCCGGCAATATTCAGCCGCCGCGCGAGAAATGATTTCTCCGGCTTGTGCGTAGCGCCGCGCGAATTTCGGTTTGTGGCCAAAGGTCAGCCCCAGAAGATCATGGATCACCAGAATCTGCCCATCGCAATCCGGCCCTGCGCCGATGCCGATCGTGGGGATTCGCAGCTCGGAGGTGATTCGCGCCGCGAGTTCCCTGGGAATGGATTCCAGCACGATAGAGAACGCGCCCGCCGATTCCACCGCGCGCGCGTCGCGCAACAGTTGCTCTCCCGCCTCCTCGGTCTTGCCCTGCACGCGGAATCCCCCGAACGCATTCACCGATTGCGGCGTCAGACCGATGTGTCCCATCACCGGGATTTCCGCTTCCACCAGGCGCGAGATCAGTTCCATGCGCCGCTCGCCGCCTTCGATCTTGATGGCCTCCGTGCCGGCCTCCTTCACCAGGCGTACGGCGTTACGCACCGCTTCCATCGGGTCATCGTGATAAGTCCCGAACGGCATGTCCGCCACCAGCAAAGCGTGTTGCGTGCCGCGCCGCACGGCCCGCGCATGGTGCAGCATTTCTTCCAGCGTGACCGGTAAGGTGCTGTCGTATCCGAGCACAACCATCCCCAGCGAATCGCCCACCAGCAAAACATCCACGCCGGCTTCGTCGAGCAGCCGCGCCGTAGGATAGTCATACGCCGTAAGGCACGTAATCTTTTTGGATGAAAAATTCTGCGAGGAGCCGGCAGACTTACGTTCGAGGATGCCCGGCACAGTGATTTTCCCGTTGCCGGCAGAAGGAACAACGCTCATAACCGCCTCCGGTGCCGCTCCCTAATTCGGGATACAGCCCAGTGACCCTAATTCTAACAGAGTCGGCCTTTGCAGGCTAGAGATGTGTGACATGCGTGGTGGATCAGTTTCCGACAACGGCGTTCTATAATGTGTTTATCGGGCAGATTGGCTTCCGAACGAGATAGCACCGTGGCGGAAACCCAACTCACGGCTCCTCTTGTTGACCATCGGAGTAGATATGACCGCGAACAACACAATGAGGGCTGCGAGCACGACAAAATGCCGATTGACCTTTTGAATCGACCACACACCCCAAGCATCAACCCATCTCAAGAGTTTCGACTGGCCGACGCCCGGTGAGACGTTGGATAAGCCGCTGAACAATCGCCGCAAGGACCATCAAACTGCCCGACGCCCCCAGCAGCATCGCATCTTTATAGAGACCCGCTTGGCGGGCTCTTCTTACCCAAAAGAAAATAAATCCACCACACCACGCGTATCTCTTAAAGCGGAATTTTCGCCCGCCCGGGTACTCTCCTGCCTTCTCTCGCTCCATGAGCCGGTGAGCCATCCTCAGAAACGGTGGAATATTGTGGATGCTATTCAATGAGTGAACTCGATAAAAAACAGTGCTAGGCTTACAAATTAGCACCAATCGCCCAGAACATCCCAGTTTCATTGCGATGTCCTGGAGGTCCAGTTGGAAGATGCCAAGCGTCCAGCCACCGACACGCGCGAATTCCTTTCGGTCAACAATAAAGGAACTGGCACTGAAACCGATCGGGCGATCCTTGGACAAAAAGTCCGGGTAGGTCACGAATTCAATCTTGTGGGGAACATCTTCGTCTCTCACTTTGGGAACGTCGTTAGAGAACCAGAGTGTTTCGCCGCAAATAATCTTGGGGCTGCGTGCAGTTATGATTTGTTCGTAAACATCCAAAGCCCAGGGCATGAAGACATCGTCGCCATCCAAAAACACCAAGTATTCTCCCTTCGCCGCCGCAGCTCCGTAGTTGCGAGCTGCGGGGGGGCCGCCATTCTTCGGCATCCTGAGAAATTGTACGGAACTTCTATACTGTTCCAAGACTTCGAGCGAGCCGTCGGTGGAACCATCATCAACAACGATGATCTCCTTCGAAGGAAAGTGCAGTGACAGTGCCGAATCCACAGCAGGCCCAATGAAATTGCTTTGGTTGTAGCAGGTAATCACAATGCTAAAACGTGTCGGTGACATCCTTTGTTCTCTCGCTCCATTTCAAATCGTTTCTTCGCACTATACCATCATGTTGATGGAGGTCCGCGCCCGTCTTGAATTGAGCGCCAACTCCATATGCGGCGCATTGGAAGAAGATAAATTGACTTGGGATCTCTTGTATCCAATCTGCCCGAACCAGCTCTGATGCGCTACCCTACCAAATGTACACAAAGGGCACATTGGCACCGCGCAGCGCTTTCCCAGAGGTTGTTTCCCAGTGTACCGTGGATTGCGAGCTACGGGTGACAACCCTTCCAGGTGAGGAGAAGTTTAAATTATAGCGTTCCTCTTGGAATTACAAGCCATCTCATGAATGGTTCCAAGTGATTGCACGGCTAGGAGTCGTTGTTCGGAAGGACTCGAAACCACGCCATTCTCCCCGGCTTGCGAAGCCTTGGCAGGTGCTAGAGTCAGTCGGCATTGATGCTGCCCGCCATCCGGTGAATGCGAAGGTTGGGCGGGCCGCTGCCTGCTTGGGCTGTGGAAGACAGCACATTGCTGGAACACCGCACCGAGAAAGTGAAATAATTTGCGTGGTTTGAGCTGCATTATGTGCCTAAGTCATTTGTTATCAGCGAGATGAGAATTGGCAGACTATTTGCGAGATGGAACATGGAAGCATACGGCTTGGGTCGGGCCGTTCACCAGATGTTCCTTTTCTTTACCCCGGCTGCTTCCCAGGCCAACTGATCCGCAGAGGGCGACACTTGAGTTTCACCCACTGCGCCTCGGTCAAGTCCATGTACCCGATTTATACTCGTTTACATAACCAGCAAGCTCTAAATGGGTTGAATGTGCTTATGAGAAAACTTATAGTTTCCCCTTCGTAGGTATTTAGGTATTGTGGAGAGGGTTAACCCGGCCAGCTATGCAGATGTTGGTGACAACCGATGCATAAAAGGATTTTTGGCCGCTTGCTTGAGCGTTCCGGATCTCATGGACGGCAATGATTGCAAAGCCGGAGACCGAAGAAGCGTTCTTACGAGAAGGAATTCAGTTTTGGCGATTCCGTGAATATGAAACTGCCGAACCCGACTGAATACCAGAGACATTTCCCAGAAGGTAGTGCGCCTGCATTGGTGGACTGGCTGAGGCCTGACGAAGACACCGAATGGGACGCCTTGGCCGGGAGGCATCCGCTGGGACTGGTCTATCATTTGTCCGCCTGGAAAAATGTACTCGAACAAGCGTTTCCTCATATCCGAGGCCGCTATCTTGTTTTGCGGGACACCAGTGACGGGGAAATTCGGGCGGGGTTGCCGGTGTACACAGTCAAGAGCTGGCTGCTGGGCAACCGCATGGTGAGTGTTCCGTTCGCCTCTGTTTGCGACCCACTGGTGTCATCCGTCGCGGAATTTCGTGAATTCCTACCTCAAATTCAAGGCGCGTTTGGGCAAAACAACTGCCGCTCTTTGAGCGTCCGCACACGGAAAACCACGCAGGAATTTGCGGCTTCTTTTGGAACCCCGGAATCCCTGCATAAGCATCACTATCTGCAGCTCGATAAAAGCCCGGATGAGCTTTTCGGCAGTTTCGCTAAATCATCCATATGCCAAAAGGTTAAGAAGGCCATCAAGGCCGGGGTAACCGTCGTGAAAGCGAACGGTCCCGAAAGCATGCAAACCTGTCACGCCATTCTTGCACAGACCCGGCGCAAGGTTTCGCTACCGCCACTCCCGTTGTCTTTTTTTATGGCTTTGGAACGCTTCCTGGCACCCCGATACCTGAAGGTGTTTCTGGCATTGCATCAAGGAAAGCCAGTGGGATGTCACTTGATTTTGGCCTATAAGGATTTATGGATCTCCGAATACTCAGGCAATACGGACTACGCCATCCACGGAGTCAATCAGGTTCTTTATTGGGAGACGATCAAGGAAGCGCATGCGGCCGGCGCAAAAGCGTTCAGCTTCGGTCGCACCTCGGCAACCAATGAAGGACTGCTGGCGTACAAGCGACGCTGGGCTACAATTGAAGAAGATATGGGGATTTTTGCAGTGCCGCCGGCCCAGACGAATGTTTCGTCTGCGGTGCAACGGGTGATGAACCTCGAAGCCGGCATGCCCTATCGTGCTCTCCAGTTCGTCGTCAGGCGGTCTCCAGGACCTGTTTGTGACATGATCGGCGAATTCTGCTACCGGCACCTCGGGTAGAGACCAACTTACTCTGGGCATTTCAAATCACTCATCCCCGGGTGCGAGTGGAAGAGAAACCGGCTGCCGCCGTCTTGCCGAAAGATCGAGAGCTTTGGTCAGCATCAGTCGATTATGGGCCTCACTGGCCGTCGCGTGCTGGGTTTGCGCGCCGAGGGCCACGCGATTGAGCCAGGATTCAGTTTCCTCGCGCATTGGCCCGCGCAGCTCGCCGAGCGCCACATCACCGGGCGGGTAACTCCCCATGAAGTCGACGAGACGGCTCCTGTCCGGGGCGTAACCTTCCGATTGTGGAGCGCTTACGGCGAGGACCATGTCGCGATGTGTATCGTCGATCGTGAGCACGCCCTCAGTGCCAACAATTCCGACCTCCAGGCTGTACACAGCAGCAGGCCACGTAACCGGGAGTGCCCACGAAATATTTAGGTGATAAATGCAGCCATCGCTGAACATGATCATGCCAGCCGTCGCATCGATGCCGCCATAGAGTGGTCCGAGGACTTTGTCGATGGAACGAGCGTAGACTTCGACCGGTGTCTTGGCTTCGAGATACCACATGGCGATATCGAGTGCATGGGTGCCGGAAATCACCATGGGTGAGATTGTCTCCGGCGCATTGCTCCGCTTGTAGTTGTCTATTGCCACAAGACGGTTCATGAAGGCGCGCGAGGTGACCAGTGTTACATCGCCGAGTGCGCCCGTGCGTACCTTTTCCTTCGCGGCGAGCCAACGCCTTCGGAATCGCTGCGTATAGCCCACCACTGCATCAACACCAGACTGCTCGATGGCTTCCAGCACCGCAAACGATTCGGACAGTTTGGTCGCAAGCGGTTTTTCGACCAACATGGACAGGCCGCGTTCAATAGCGGTCATGACCGGGTTGACATGCAGATGTTCATCTGTCGCGATAATCGCGGCTGTGACTTCTGGCCGCTTGAGTAGCTCTCGGTGATCGCCCGTTACGAAATCGGCCCCGATCTTGACGGCTACCTCCCGGGCACGGTCCGGGTTCTTTTCAGCGATGCCGATCCAATCGACGGCACTATGTCGCGCTGCCACC
>JBGOVX010000073.1:0-15909 GCA_041478355.1 Terriglobia bacterium
CGTCCGGTGAAGCAATGTTTTCAGCGACTGGCCCGCGAGGGCGTGCTGAAGATTCTGACCAAAAAAGTGATTCAGGCTTCAGACGCGGAAATTGCGGCTAATCCGCGAGCACGCAGCGTGAAAATGCGCGTCGCCGAAAAGTTGGATCCCGACCAGCACGGGATGTCGCACCAGGAAGCGTGGCGGCAATGACTGAATTCTTTACCGTGAAACGGATTGATAACTCGCGCCTGGTACGTCCGATGGCGCCAAACCGGATGCGCGAATGCGCGCGACTGGTTTTGCTGGGGGGATTGCTGACCCTGTGCGCCCTGCTCTATGCTTGGCAACACTTCGAGACCATCCAGTTGCGCTATCAGCTTGAATCGCTTCGCGGCGAACGCTCCCAGGCCGCCGAACTCAACCAGCAACTCAGATTGGAAGTTGCCGGCCTGCGCGCGCCCGGCCGCATTGATATCATCGCGCGGCGCCAGCTTGGTCTCACCGCTCCGGTACCTGGCCAGGTGGCTCCGATGGATCTGCCGCCCAATGCCGTACTGGCCGAAGCGCGTCCAACGAGCATGCCGGTGGCGCGGCAATAGACTTCTCAAAACGGCGGTGCTACAGGGCGCCGCGGTCATACAAGGTGAACCAAAGCTGGAAGACCTTTTGACCCGGAGTCCCCGGCGAAAATATGGAGCTAAGGAGTTTCCGGACCCGATTACTGATTGTGGCTGCCATCGCGACGATATGGACCGGGGCAGCGCTGGGACGTCTGGCCTACCTGCAACTTTTCCGCTACAGCGAATACTATTCACGGGCGCAGCATCAACAGCAACTCATTGTCGACGTGGGCGCGCGGCGTGCTGAAATCTTTGACCGCAACCTGAACCCGCTGGCCATGAGCGTGCCAATGAATTCCGCCTTCGCCGTTCCTACCGAGATCGCCGACCCGCAGATGGTCGCGCGCCTGATTGGCAAGGTGTTGGACGTGCCGGCCGATGAAATCAACACGCGCCTGGCCTCTTCTCGTTCGTTCGTATGGATCGCTCGCAAGCTGCCTCCGGAAAAAGCAGAACGCATCGCGGACATGAACCTGCGCGGAATTTATTTTCAGCGAGAAGGCGGGCGTTTCTATCCGAAGAGAGAACTCGCCGCGCACGTTCTGGGATACGTGGACATTGACGAGAAAGGATTGGGCGGCGTCGAGTACTCGCTGGACGACCCTATACGCAGCAAGCCGGGCAAGATGCTGATTCTTACTGACGCCCGCCGGCGCTGGTACGACTCCACCGATAAGGCGCCCGAAACAGGTACCAGTGTCGTCCTCACCCTGGACGAAAAAATCCAATACATCGCCGAAAAAGAACTGGCGCGAGCCATTCACGATACGCAGGCAAAGTCCGGCACCGTAATTGTCGAGAATCCAAACACCGGCGAACTGCTGGCCGTCGCCAACTGGCCGACGTTTAACCCCAATGCCGCCAAGGATAGCAATCCAGAATCGCGCATGGACCGTGCCGCCAGCGCGCTCTACGAGCCTGGATCGGTCTTCAAGATTGTGACGCTATCGGCGGCCATCGACCAGGGCATTACGCATGCGGATGAAGTGATTGATTGTCAGAACGGAGTGATCTTTATCGCCGGCCACCGAATTCGCGATCACAAGGCTTATGGAATGCTCACGGTCTCACAAGTGCTGGCAAATTCCAGCGATGTGGGCGCCATCAAGATCGGCCTCCGCCTGGGCGCCCCTAAGTTCTACGACTACATTCGCGCCTTCGGCTTCGGCCAGCCTACCGGTGTGGACCTGCCAGGTGAAAGCCGTGGAATGCTTCGCCGTTTGGATAACTGGACGCCGGTTTCGGTGGGTTCGATTTCCATGGGGCAGGAAATTGGGGTAACACCGCTGCAGATCACCGCGGCGGTCTCGGCAGTGGCCAATGGCGGGTTGCTGGTCCGTCCGCACGTGGTGCGCGCGATGCGTCGAGGAACGCAAATGATCGAGATGCAGGAATCGCAGCCCCGCCGCGTGATCCGCCAGACCACTGCCGCGACCATGCGTCGAATGCTCGAGGGCGTGGTCCTGAACGGCACGGGGAAATTCGCCAAACTCGATGGATATACAACTGCGGGGAAGACGGGGACGGCGCAGAAATTCGACATCACGACCGGCCACTACTCGGCGCACCAGTTGATCGCTTCCTTCGTCGGCTTCGCGCCGATAAATACCCCGGCGGTGACGATTTATGTGCAGCTGGATTCGCCGGTTGGCCCGCACGAAGGCGGCATGGTTGCTGCGCCGGTGTTCAAGCGCATTGCCGAGCAAGTGCTGGCTTACATGGATGTGCCGCATGATATTTCCGTTCCGGCCGGGACCCTGCGCGCGCGCCGCCCACATGCCAGCGATCAAAATCTGGCCGAGGTAAGCGATTTTGATCCCGGACAACTGGATGCAAATGCAATCTTCGAAGATCCCGCACCCACAACGAAACAATCACTGCCTGGTAAAATATCTAAGATAATATCAAGTGTGGGGCCAAGAGCGGCGGGGCAAACCGTTGAATTGGAGGAAGGCAAGGGAATCCCTGTTCCGGACCTGCAGGGCAGGACCGTGCGCGAAGTCACCGAGCAGTGCATGAAGCTGGGACTGATCCCCGTGCTGGCCGGTACCGGAATTGCGGTGGCGCAGTCTCCCGAGCCTGGGGTCCAGATTCCTCGCGGCGGCCGGATCACCGTGCAGTTTGCCCGCCAAGCTTCTCTGACGACGGTGGCGGACCGGAGGAGAATCCGTTGAGCGTGAAGGTGGAATCCAGCGAAAACGGGGCACGGATGAAAAAAACAGGCGTGGGGCATGATTCCGCGCGTCTGGCGAGATTGCTGAGGGGCGTGGATTCATTGGACCAAAAGGCGGTCCAGGCGCATGGGGATTTGGTCATCCTGGAAATTGCCTACGATAGCCGCAAAGTGAAGCCGGAAACGCTGTTTGTCGCCATCCGCGGAGAGAAGACAGACGGGAACTTGTTTGTATCCGACGCTATCGCGCGGGGCGCAGCCGCCATCCTGAGTGAAGAAATCAGGCCGCAGGAGGTCCCAGCAGAATTTCCATGGATCCAGGTGCCGAACGCGCGCAAAGGACTGGCCTTGGCCGCGGCAAATTATTTCGGGCGTCCCGCCGACATTCTGAAGCTCATAGGCGTAACCGGCACAAACGGGAAGACAACCACATCCTATTTGGTGGACTCGATTCTTCGAGCCGCGGGCTGCGAATCCGGACTGCTTGGCACGATCGCCTACCGGCTGGTGCGTGAAACGCGTTCCGCGACTCATACCACTCCGGAGTCACTCGATCTGCAGAGTTTTCTGGCGGATGTAGTCCGCGCGGGAGGCACGCACGCCGTACTGGAAGCCAGTTCGCATGCGCTCTCGATGGAGCGCCTGTGGGGATGCCGGTTTGCGGTGGCAATTTTCACCAATTTGACGCGCGACCATCTGGACTATCACAAGACCTTTGAGGACTATTTCGCGGCCAAGCGCCGTTTGTTTGAAGGAATGGGGGCTGCGGCGCCTGCCACTATTGTCATCAATCGGGACGATGCGTGCGGCAAGCAACTTTCCGGCTTGGGCACGCGGACGCTGACCTACGGCCTTGAACCTGGGGCGGACATTACCGCGCGCAAGCCCGCGCATTCCATCTCCGGCATCGAATTCACCGCTGAAACGCCTGCTGGAAAAATTGATGTCCATTCGCATCTGGTCGGGAGAATCAACGTTTACAACATACTTGCCGCTATTGGCGCGGGTGTGGCCCTGGACCTTTCGCGAGAAGTCATCGCCGCGGGAATCGGGCAGCTATCCTCCGTGCCCGGCCGCTTCGAACGCATCGATTTGGGCCAACCATTTCGAGTGGTCGTGGATTACGCGCACACCGACGACGCCCTTCGCAACCTGTTGCTTAGCGCGAAGGAGTTCAATCCCCTGGGCCGCATCATTACGCTCTTTGGATGCGGCGGCGACCGTGACCGCGCCAAGCGTCCGCTCATGGGAGAGGCTGCGGGACGCGGCAGCGACATCGTTGTGTTGACTTCGGACAATCCGCGCAGCGAGGACCCGCTGCTAATCATCAACGACGCCATCGTCGGCGTGCAACGCACCAATGCAAAAGTTCTGGTGGAACCGGACCGGGAGCGCGCCATCGAAATCGCTCTGGACCAGGCCCGCCCTGGCGACCTGGTGCTGCTGGCAGGCAAGGGGCACGAGACCTCGCAAGTTTTGCGCGACCGCGCGATCGATTTCGACGATCGCGAAATGGCACGGCGAATGCTCCGGCAGCGAGGCTACGGGGAATAACGGGTGTTGCAGCCAAGTTGACTTGTACCCGACAGTAAGGGCACGGTTCACCGAGAATGCTATCCGTGAACGGCATGCCGTGCCCCTACAAAGTAATGAAGGACGTAGACGCAAACCTGCGGCATCAAACGTGCTCTTTCTAAGTTTGTAAGTAAGGGTTGTTGATCCAAGGGTGACCCGAGACCGGTGAGACCCAGCCCCTTGAGGACGGTATGCAATGGACAGTTGAAGAAGTGGCTCGCGCTCTGGGTGTTGCGCCGCCCCGAGGCCTCGACGCCCTGGCCCGGCTGGCCGGTGTCTCGATTGACTCTCGGACCGTGGCTAGCGGCGAACTATTCGTCGCGATACACGGACCGCGTCATGATGGACACAATTTTGTCGCGGCGGCCCTGGAATCCGGGGCGTTGGCAGCCGTTGTGGCGCACGATCGCCTGTCTGAGTTCCCAGAACCGCTTGGTTCGAAACTCTTCGCGGTCACTGACACACTCGCGGCGCTCCAGGGGCTCGCGCAGGCCGTTCGAACGCGATGGGGCGGGCGCTTGGCAGCGGTTACCGGCTCGGCAGGAAAGACCACAACGAAAGAAATTCTGGCGGCGCTGCTGGCCGCGCGGTTCCGCGTATTGAAATCCGAGGGCAACCTGAACAATGAGTACGGCCTGCCGCTGCAATTGCTGCGCCTGGAGGATGCCCACCAGGCAGCGGTGGTCGAACTTGGAATGTCACACGCAGGCGAGTTAAGACGCCTGGCGGAAATTGCGCGGCCCGATGTTGGCGTGGTCACGCGCGTCGCGCCGGTGCATCTGGAATTTTTCGCATCGGTGGATGAGATTGCCCTGGCCAAGCGCGAGCTGATCGAAGGATTGGCAGGGGGATTGTCTGGATCGAAGAGCGTAGCGGTTCTCAATGCCGATGATCCGCGTGTGGCGCGGTTTGCCGAGGTCGCGCCGGGGCGAGTGGTGACATTCGGCTTTGCAGGCAACGCCGATTTTCGGGCCGAAAATATTGACGACCGTGGCGCGGAGGGCAGCACGTTTGATTTCGTGGGGCCCCAGGATCGCGCGCGGCTGACACTGCCGCTCGCCGGACGCCACAACATTTCGAATGCGCTGGCGGCGCTCGCCGCGGCGAGCGTTTGGGGTGTGGGCGCGGCGGATGCCAAGCAAGTGTTTCCGCAACTCGAGCCGGCAGGAATGCGCGGCCGGGTGCTGCGCTACGACGCGGGATTTTCAGTGATAAACGATTGCTACAATTCGAATCCCGTGGCGCTCGCCGCCATGGTTGATCTGCTTCTGCACACCCCCGTTTCCGGGCGGCGTATTGCCGCCTTGGGAGAAATGCTTGAGCTCGGACCCACTTCTGCGCAATTGCATCGTGAGGCCGGGCGCGCTGCCGCAGCCTCGGGAAAACTCGACTGGATTATAGGAGTGCAGGGCGACGGCGAAAATTTCCTTCGCGGCGCGATCGAAGCCGGGCAGCCTGCCGGACAAACCAAATTTTTTGCGTCCTCCGCCGATGCTGCCAAATTCGTCCGGGAATTGGTCGCGCGGGGAGATCTGCTGCTAATAAAAGGTTCGCGCGGAGTGAGGATGGAGCGCATCGTCGAAGCGCTTGATCAGAAGTTTAACAGAACCAGCCCCGTGCCCGCCGCCACCGCCGCGCCCGGCTTATCCCTCCGTACAGCCAAGGAGCGCGGCTGAAATGCTCCTCTACCTCTTCTATCACGTGCTGCAGCCCTATTTTCACGCACTCAACGTGTTTCGCTACATTACGGTGCGCACCGCGATGGCGAGCCTGACCGCGCTTCTGATCACGCTGGTCCTGGGCCCCTGGGTTATCCGGCAACTGCGCGAGTTGCAAATCGGGCAGTTCATTCGGGAAGAGGGGCCCAAGAGCCATCACTTGAAAGCCGGGACGCCGACCATGGGCGGTGTGTTAATCGTAAGTTCCACCGTAATCCCCACGCTGCTGTGGGGAGATCTGGAAAATGCGTACGTATGGCTGGCCGTGTTTACGATGCTGATCTTCGGCACAATCGGTTTTGTGGATGATTACAGCAAGGTGGTGAAGCGCCGGAATCTGGGCCTGACCAGCAAACGCAAATTTTCATTGCAAACTCTGGCCAGTTTCGCGGTGGCCATTTTCTTGTATTCGCTCACCGTGACCGGCACGTATTCGACCCAGTTGAGCGTCCCATTCCTTAAGAAGTTTCATCCGGATCTGGTGATCCATTCGTTGCTGGCGCAGCCCTATGTTTGGCCGGTCGCTTTGTTGCCATTCATAATTTTCGTGGCCACGGTTATCGTGGGCTCCTCCAATGCGGTGAATCTCACCGATGGGCTGGACGGGCTTGCGATTGGATGCGTGGTCGTCGCCGCGGGCGCATTGACGGTCCTAACCTATGTCACCAGCCACGCGGGATTCTCGGCCTATCTGGACCTGCAGCATATTCCCCAGGTGGGCGAACTTACAATTTTTTGCGGCGCCCTGGTCGGATCAGCCTTGGGATTTCTCTGGTACAACGCGCATCCCGCCGAAGTGTTCATGGGAGACGTGGGGTCGCTGGCGCTGGGCGGGTCCATCGGAATGGTGGCGGTAGCCATCAAACAAGAAATCCTGTTGTTTTTTGTGGGTGGAGTTTTCGTTTTGGAAGCGCTTTCTGTGATATTGCAGGTGGCCTCTTTCCGCTTGACGGGGAGACGCATCTTTCGGATGTCTCCGTTGCATCATCATTTCGAATTGGCTGGGTGGAGCGAGTCGAAAATCATCGTGCGCTTCTGGATTGTGGCGCTGGTCTTCGCGCTATTTTCGCTGACGACATTAAAGCTGAGGTAGATGGTTGAAGCAGGGAATCGAACTCGCTGGCAAGCACGTGCTGGTCGTGGGACTGGCGCGCACCGGGATTGCCACGGCTCTATTCTGCGCGGAGCGCGGGGCGCGCGTCACTGCCACCGAAGAGCGTCCGGAATCACAAATTCCCGAAGCCGCGGCGAAATTGCGCGCCGCGGGCGTCACACTCGAGCTAGGGGACCATCGCCCCCAGACGTTTACCCAACCAGACTTGATAGTGGCGAGTCCCGGTGTGCCTCTAGCCATGCCTGCCCTGGCCGCCGCACGCGCCATAGGGATACCTGTATGGAGCGAGATGGAACTGGCGTGGCGATTTCTGCGAGGGCGCCTGGTGTGCATCACCGGTTCGAACGGGAAGACAACCACCACATCGCTGGTCGGCCATATCCTGGAAAATTCGGGGCTGCCCGTACAGGTCGCGGGGAATATCGGCACGCCGTTGATCTCGCGCGTGGACATGTCGAGCGACGCGGGTTTCACGGTCGTCGAAGCCAGCAGTTTCCAACTGGAATTGATTTCCGCTTTTCGTCCGGACATTGCAGTGTTGCTCAATCTCACTCCAGATCACCTGGACCGTCATGGGTCGTTCGAACAGTATGTTCGCGCAAAGGCCCGAATGTTCGAAAATCAAGTCGAGGGAGATGCGGCGATCCTGAACGCGGACGACGCGGTGGTGTCCCAACAGACGCCATCGGTCCCGCAAGTGTTCTGGTTCAGCCGGCAGAAACGCGTCGCCAGCGGGTGCTTCCTGCGCGGCGAGGAAATTGTTTTCCGGCGTGATGGTTCTGAGACAGTTCTTCTGCGCCGGGAACAGATCGGCCTGCGCGGCGATCACAATGTCGAAAACGTTCTTGCGGCGGCCACGGCTGCATCCCTGGCGGGTGTTGAGCCGTCAGTGATCGCCGAAGGCGTGCGCACCTTTGCCGGCGTCGAGCACCGCATCGAGTATGTAGCCACCGTTGCCGGCGTTGAATATTTTAATGATTCCAAGGCCACCAACGTGGACGCCACGCTCAAGGCCATCGACGCTTTTTCCTGCCCATTGCTGGTGATCCTGGGAGGGAAGGACAAGGGCAGCGACTACACGCTGCTCCGAGACGCCTTGCAGCGACGTGCGCGCATGGTGCTGCTGATCGGCAGCGCGGCAGATAAAATCGAACAGCAACTGGGCGGGATCGTTCCCGTGGAGCGAGCGGGCACGATGGAGCGCGCCGTGGAAATCGCCGCGAAGCGCGCGAACCCCGGCGATACCGTGTTGCTAGCGCCGGCCTGCGCCAGCTTCGACCAATTTGATAGTTACGAACATCGCGGACGCTTCTTCAAGCGGCTGGTCCGTGGGCTCGCCGAAAAACATGCGGTCACTTAATACCGCGCGAAAGGTGTAACTGTGCCACGTCCTCTGCAAACCGACCGCTGGCTGTTTGGCTCGACGGTGGCCATGTGCCTGGCCGGCGCCGTCATGGTGTTCAGCGCTTCGGCAGTTACCGCGCGCGACCATTTCGGTAATGGCTATTATTTTCTGATTCGTCAGATGATCTGGCTGGTCTTCGGGCTTGCCGCCATGATGGCGGTGATGAATCTGGACTATCGCAAACTCCGGCGTCCCCAGGTGATCTTCACCGGCTTGTTTGTGGTGCTGGTGATGCTGGTTGGCGTATTTTTCCTGGACAAGTCGCACTCCACGCATCGCTGGATTCGCGTTGGCCCTGCCAGCCTGCAACCCTCGGAACTCGCCAAGCTCGCCGTCATTTTTTATCTGGCCTGGTTTTTGGAGATGCGGCGCCGGTCCGAAACCTCTGGCATTAACGACTGGAAACAAACAATCCTCCCGGCAGTCGGGCCGGTGCTGGCCTTGGTGGGACTGGTTGTCATCGAGCCTGATTTGGGCACAGCCGTGGAAATTTCCATAATTGCGTTGGCCATGCTCTATGTCGCGGGGCTCAAGGCCAAGTACATCGCCGGGGCGGCGCTGGCCGCGCTTCCAATCATGTATCTGCTGGTAGTGCGTGTCGCATATCGCTACGAACGCGTGATCGCGTTCATGAATCCAACCACGGACCCTCAGGGACGGGGCTTCCAATTGTTGCAATCGCTGATCGCCGTGGGCTCGGGTGGTTTCACCGGCGTAGGCTTGATGGAAAGCAAGCAGAAACTATTTTATCTGCCCGAGGCGCACACCGATTTCATTTTTGCAGTTCTGTGCGAAGAGATGGGTTTTATCGGCGGAGCGCTGGTGCTGGGGCTATTTGTAGTCTACGGCTGGCGAGGAATGCGCACGGCGTTCAAGGCCACCGATGAATTCGGCCGTTTCGCCGCGTTGGGGATCACCGTGATGGTGTTGAGCCAGGCGCTGGTTAACCTGGGCGTGGTGCTGGGAATGATGCCCACCAAAGGGATTCCGCTGCCGTTCATCAGCTATGGCGGGTCGAGCCTGCTGGTGATGCTGGTGGCAACCGGCGTGCTCCTGAACATCAGCCAGCAGGCAGAGTAGTTGCGAACCAGCGCCCGGGAGTTTCGCGCAAAGGACGGAATTTGAAATTGTTGATTGCAGGGGGCGGCACAGGCGGTCATGTATTTCCGGCGCTGGCCATTGCTCGGGAATGGATGTCGCGAGGAGTGGAAAGAGAAGCCGTGTTCGTGGGAACGCAACGCGGGATTGAAGTTCGCCTGGTGCCGGAGGCGGGGTTTGCGCTCGAGACGATTCGCTCGGCGGGACTAAAGGGCATGGGCGGAATAAAATTGGCCAGGAACGCGGCAAAGCTTCTCCCCGCGATGTGGGATTCGTTCGCGATTCTGAAGCGGCACAAATTCGCCGCCGCGCTGGGAGTGGGGGGATACGCGGCCGGGCCGGTAATGCTCGCAGCCGCCTTACGCAGACTGCCCACTGTTATTTTTGAGCCCAATGCCGAGCCGGGATTCACCAATCGCGTTTTAGCCAGGATGGTTACACGCATCGCCACGGCATATCCGGGGCCGACCAAAGCTTGGGGACGCAAGGCCGAGCTCACCGGCATTCCTGTGCGCCCGGAATTTTTTTCGATACCGCCACGCGCGCCGGCCGAGCCGCTTCATATCCTGATTACGGGAGGGAGCCAGGGGGCGCTGGTGATTAACCGCGCAGTGGTCGATTCCATGGACTTATTGGCTGTCAGGAAAAATCGCATCTCAATTGTGCACCAGACCGGAGAACGCGACTATAATGCGGTACGTACGGCTTATGCGCGGCGCGAAATTAATGCGGAGGTGTTGCCCTTCATTTCAAACATGGCCGCGCGATTTGCACAGGCTGACTTGATCGTGTGCCGCGCCGGCGCCATTACGGCCGCCGAAGTTGCGGCCTCGGGACGCGCCGCCCTCTTCATTCCTTTCGGCGCCTCTACCGATAGTCACCAGTTGCGCAACGCCCAGGAAATGGAACGCGCCGGCGCGGCGCGGTTGATCCCGGAGCCCCAGCTCACCGCGGAACGTCTGACGAAAGAAATTTTTGCATTGTGCGACCAGCCCGCCGGCCTTCAGGCGATGGCGGCAAACGCGCGCCACCTGGCCAAGCCGCGGGCTGCCCAGGATATCGTCAATCTGATCGAAGGAGTGATTTCCCGGTGATGGTGACATTTCACAATTTCAAACGCATTCACCTCGTCGGCGTGGGGGGGATCGGAATGAGCGGGATCGCCGAAGTGCTTTTGACGCTCGGCTATTCGGTTTCCGGTTCGGATCTGAAGACTTCCGCAATCACCGAGCGCCTGCGGAATCTGGGCGCCGAAATATTTGAAGGCCATAAAGCGGAGCAGGTGCATGGCGCGCAGGTTGTGGTGATTTCCTCGGCAATTCGGCACGACAATCCGGAAGTGGTCGAAGCGCACCTGCAAAAGATTCCGGTGATCCCGCGCGCCGAAATGCTGGCGGAATTGATGCGCCTGAAATATGGGATTGCCATCGCTGGAGCGCATGGCAAGACCACCACGACGTCCATGACGGCTTCGGTCTTGGCCGCCGCAGGCCTGGACCCGACATTTGTGGTTGGCGGCCGCGTGAACCATGTCGGCTCGACCGCGCGCCTGGGCCGCGGGGAATATATGGTCGTCGAAGCTGACGAAAGCGACCGCACGTTTCTGCTGCTCGCTCCGGTCGTCGCGGTAGTGACTACGATCGATCGCGAGCACCTGGACACGTACGGCTCGCTCGGTGAAATTCAGGAAATCTTCACGCAGTTCGTCAACCGCGTTCCCTTTTATGGGGCCGCGGTGCTTTGCCTGGATGAACCAAACGTCCAGGCCATCATCCCCAATGTGAAACGTCCGATCATCACCTATGGCACTTCCAGCCAGGCCGACCTGGTCATCAGCGCGATCGAGCTGAGTGGGTTGGAAAGCACTTTCCGCCTGGCCTATCGCGGTGAGGACCTCGGCATATTCCATTTGAACGGCCCCCCGGGAATGCACAACGTGCGGAACGCCGCGGCGGCAGCGGGCGTCGCGCTCTATTTGAATGTTCCCGCCGAGCTGATTCGCGTGGGCTTGGAGGAATTTGCCGGTGTGGGCCGGCGTTTCGATGTGAAAGGGGAGGTTAACGGCATCATGGTGATCGACGATTATGGGCACCATCCGGCCGAGATTCGCGCGACACTCGAAGCGGCGCGCGGCTGCCATTTCGAACGTATTCTCGTGCTTTTTCAGCCTCACCGGTATACGCGGACGCAGCATCTTTGGGACGATTTCTGCAGTGCTTTTAACCAGGCCGACATGCTGGTGCTGACCGATATTTATTCGGCAGGAGAGCCGCCCATAACAGGGATCAACGGACAGGCGCTGGCCGACGCCATTCGCGCCGCCGGTCATAAGAGCGTCGTGTTCCACAGTTCGATGCAGGAGGGAATCGAGGAACTGCTGCGGGTGGCGCGGCCCGGCGATGCGATTCTCACCATCGGAGCCGGCAATGTCAGCCGCGCGCCAGGTGAACTGCTGGCCTTATTGGGCGCAAAGGTTTCCTCGCACCATGCGAATTAGCGATCCCAAACTGATCGACGCGATGACGGCACTGGGCGTAGCGTATAAGCCTCATGTGTCGCTGGCGGAGAAAACTTCTCTGGGTATTGGCGGCGCCTCTGACCTGCTGCAGGTTCGCAGCCACGATTCCATTCCCGAACTGGTCCGGCTGCTGAAGCAAGCAGGTGTGCCTCACCGTTTCCTGGGCGGCGGCAGCAACGTCCTGCTGCCGGATGGCGAGCTGCCCTGGGTGATTCTCCAACTGGCGCGCCAGGACCCGGAAATCCGCTTCGAAGGGAATTCGGTATGGGTGGACTGCGCCGCCGACCTGGGCCGCACCGTTACAACCTGCGCCAAGCGCGACTTGGGCGGCATGGAAGGCTTGATTGGAGTTCCCGGCACTATCGGAGGCGCTCTGCGGATGAACGCTGGGGCGTATGGGACCCAAATCGGATCGTACGTCCGGGAGGTTCAAGTATATCGAGCCGCCACAGACCGGATCGAAACCCTGCGGGGACCTGAAATAAGTTTCGAATACCGGCACACATCCTTTGCGCCCGATGATATTATGTTGTCGGTGCGACTGGAACTTCCGTCCAAACCGTACAGCGAAATTCTTCAAGGAATCCGCATCTGCAATGAGAAGCGGCGCGCCAGCCAGCCCCTCAATCAAAAAAGCGCGGGGTGCATCTTTAAGAATCCGCCGGGCGGGTCCGCCGGGCGCATGATCGATGAGCTGGGCCTGAAGGGCCACGCGGTCGGCGATGCGCGCGTCAGCGACCGCCATGCCAATTTTTTTGTGAACGCCGGCCATGCCAGCGCCGCGGACATGCTTGCCTTGATTGACGATGTGAGGCGGCGCGTGCGCGATCGTTTCGGCGTGGAACTGGAACAAGAAGTTATCGTGTGGAAACAATCATGAGCGCTGAACCAGACTATCTTCCCGCGGATGCACTGGCTGAAGAGGAGCCCAAGTATCTTCGCCGGCAGAACCCGGTGGAGATTCGCAAGCGCAAGTTCAGCCGGAAGACGTGGCCGCTGTATCGCCGGGTTCTCGTTGGAGGAATCGTGGCGGCCGCCACGGGACTCGCGCTCTATCAGGCAGGCCATTATTTTTTGTTTTCGCCCAGCGTCATGCTGAATAATCCCGAGCAGATCGAAGTCGCGGGCAACCGCTTTGTTCCCGCCGAAGCAATTGTCGAGAAATTTTCGGCGGATATGGGCCGCAGCGTCGTGCGCGTCCCGCTCACCGAGCGCCGCAAGGCTCTGGAGTCTTTTCCCTGGGTGGAGCAAGCCGGAGTCCAGCGTGTGCTGCCCAACCGCATCCGCGTCACAATCACCGAGCGCACGCCCGTGGCATTCCTGCGCACCTCGAACGACCTTTCCCTGGTTGATTCTCATGGCATAATTCTGGAACGGCCTATCGAAGGTGAATTTCGCTTCCCGGTCGTCGGCGGACTGGCCGAATCGATGCCGGGCGAGGTCCGCGAGCAGCGCATGAAGTTGTTCGTGCAATTTATGAAGGAAATTGAGCTTGCGCAACCCGGCGCGGACGATCACATTAGCGAAGTGGACCTTTCCGATGCCGCCGACATCCGCGCGACCCTCACTGGATTGGGATCGGGTCCCGGCAAGACTTCCTCGATTCTTGTGCACTTTGGCGATTCTGATTTTGCCAATCGATATCATTTGCTCGCCGGGAATGTGGACCAGTGGCGCGCCGGCGCCGGGAGCGTGGATTCAGTGGATTTGCGGTTCGCGCGGCAAGTGGTGGTAAACCCGGAATCGAAAACGGTTGCGGCTAACGCGGCTAACAATGACCGGAGCATTCCTGCCAAGCCTGTGCGGCGGGCGGGAAAGCAGCGATAGAGATTTTTTTCGAATTCTGGATCGGGCGCGCCCCCGCCTGAGCGTATGAAGGAGCGGTGGATTGACCAAGAAAGACAAATACATGGTGGCGCTGGACGTGGGCAGCACCAAGACGTGCGCCGTAATCAGTGAAGTAGACGAGACCGGTGTGAAGTTTGTTTCCATGGGCGCGGCGGAATCCAAAGGCTTGCGCAAGGGACTGATTGCAAATATAGGCGCGACGTCGACATCGGTTCGCCGCGCGATTGAAGAAGCCGAAGGCGTTGCCGGGGTGCCCGTGGAACGCGCCATCGCCGGGGTTGCCGGAAGCCACGTCCGGGGAGTAAACAGCCGCGGCGGCATCACTCTAGGACATCGCCCGCGGGACGTAAATCGCGATGACATTCGCCGCGCCGTGGACGCGGCGCGCAACATCACGCTGCCGGAAGATCGCATGGTCCTGCACGTGCTCCCCCAGGAATTTCTCCTCGATGCGCACGACAATATTCGTGATCCCATGGGCATGGTCGGCCAGCGCCTGGAGGTCAACGTGCATCTGGTGACTTCCTCGGCTTCCGCAATGCAGAATTTGGTGATTGCCGTCAATCAAGCGGGAATCGAAGTCGCCGATACGGTGCTGGAGCCGCTGGCTTCGGCGGAGGCTTGCCTGACGCAAGACGAACGCGAAATGGGCTGCTGCTTGCTCGATATCGGCGGCGGCACCACGGAGTTGGTGGTGTTTGTCAACGGCATGCTGCGCCATGCGGCGGCCATTCCGGTGGGCGGCGATCATTTTACCAACGATCTTGCCGTGGGACTGCGCACGCCGATTCCTGAAGCCGAGAAGATAAAGCGCGAACATGGCTGCGTATTCAAGGATTTAATTACCGAGGATCAGGCGATCGGGATTGCCAGCGTCGGCGATCGTCCGCCGCGCACCGTGTTTACGCGAATGCTGAATGAAATTGTCGAACCGCGAGCGCACGAGTTGCTCTCGCTGGTTCGTGACGAATTGCAGCGCGGCGGTTTTGCCGCGCTGATCCCCGCCGGCCTGGTACTTTCCGGCGGCGGATCGCACCTTAAAGGCCTGGTCGAGATGGCCGAGCGCATGTTTAATTTGCCCGCGCGTCTGGGCATTCCTCGAGGCCTTACAGGGATGCCCGAAGAGCTTTCCCAGCCCGAGTACGCAACAGTGGTCGGTTTGCTGATTTACGGCGCCAGAGCACGGCGCCAAGCGTCCCAACGCCCGGCAAACTTTGTGGCCAAGATCAAAGGCATGTTCGCCGGCGCGTAGCGCGGAGGAGCCCGGCGGGGAAGAACAACTTTCGGGGGAGGAATAATTTATGACCGCAAAAGAAACGGGAATCCGACTTTCGTTCAGCGACGAAAATCATCAGGGCGCGAGGATTAAAGTAATCGGCGTGGGCGGCGGGGGGTGCAACGCGGTCAATCGCATGATCCGCGCCAAGGTCGAGGGCGTCGAGTTTATCGCCGCCAATACGGATTTGCAGGCGCTCAAGCTCTCGCAGGCGCCCATCAAGCTGCAAATCGGAGGAAAGCTCACCAAGGGGCTGGGCGCCGGCGCGAATCCAGAGGTTGGACGCAAAGCGGCTCTCGAGGATACCGACAAAATCATTGAAGCCCTGGAAGGGGCAGACATGATTTTCCTGACCACCGGCCTTGGTGGCGGCACCGGCAGCGGGGCTGCCCCGGTGGTGGCGTCTCTGGCAAGTGAATTAGGGGCGCTGACTGTCGCCGTCGTCACCAAACCATTTGCGTTCGAAGGCAAGCGCCGCCAGCAGCAAGCCGAGCAGGCTCTTTCCGAACTGGTCGGCTGCGTGGACACTGTGATCGTAATCCCCAACGAGCGCCTGATGGAGACAGTCGAGGCCGGAACCAG